>NZ_JBKQBJ020000002.1:0-497882 GCF_046825355.2 Flavobacterium sp. C3NV
ATTATACTAGAATTAAAACGAAGAAATATAGACGCACATCATATTGATATATCTAAATACAAATATCATTATCCTTCTGTTTTTTCTAAAGTAACCAATTTTATCAATAAAATTTTATTTAAAAAAAATATAAAAAAAACTGAATTAGAAAATAATATTATTAACCACCTTGAAAAATTAGGTCATCAGGATATCATATTAATAATTCGCCCAGATCGCATAACAAAACAAACTCATTCTAAAATAAAAGAATATACAGACAAATACATTAGCTATATTTATGATAGCTGTGCAAGATTTCCAATAGATCATTTATTAAAAGAAGACATTTTTGATACTATCTATTCTTTTGACGTAAAAGATTGTAAAACATTCGGTTTTAATTTTATTACTAATTATATATATTTAGAGAAGAAAGAAATTCAGCCACTTTCGCAAACAAATAATACTGTTTTTATTATTTTATCAATAGATGAGCGGTTAGATTTTTTAAACAAAATTGCTAATCACCTATCTAAAATCGGAATTCAATATAAATTTATTATTACAGGAAAGAAAAAAATAAAGAACATAAACAGTAATATCATTTATACTAAGTATCCTATTTTTATTGATGAATTAAAGGGTGAATTAGAAAACTCAAACTTTTACCTGGATTTAATCAGGCATGGACATAATGGTCTAAGCTTTAGAATATTTGAAGCTTTAGCTATGCAAAAGAAAATAATCACTACCAACAAATCAATTATTAGCTACGATTTTTACAACCCAAATAATATTTTCATCCTTGATGAGGATAAACCTGTAAATATAAATCCTGCTTTTTTCACAACACCTTACGAACCTTTAAGTGACGAAATATATCACAAATACACGATTCAGAATTGGGTAAAAACAGTTTTTAAGCTTGACTAAATTATTTAATCAGGCTTAATATTTTCTGTTCTATTGTATAATTAGAAAAAGGTTCGATTACCTTTTTAGAATCAGAACTAATTTTTTGCCAGACTTCTTTATTTTGGTATAATGAAAGAATATTATCCACAATTTCCTGACTTGTGTTTCCAACCATGATGGTCCTGTTTTCCTGAAAATCAAAACCTTCGGCTCCAATATTTGTTGTAACCAACGGAAGTCCAAATTCTAAACTTTGCCCAATTTTACCTTTAATTCCCGCACCATAACGAAGCGGTGCTACAAAAATTCGTGAGTTATAAAAATAAGGAGCAACATCTTCTGCATACCCTATCACTCTGAATTTTTCAGAATTCAATTTTTCAATTGTTTCCGGGGGATTGCTTCCTATAATAGAAATTGATATTCCCGGATTTGATTTCCATAACAAAGGCATGATTTCTTCTGCCAGATAATTTACAGCGTCTACATTTGGTTTATGATCAAAACCTCCAATAAACAATAAATCTTTACGATTTTCAAAAGAAACCGGATTTTCATTTTCTATAAATTGATGAATATTACCAATGCTGATTATTTTAGCATCTTCATTGTAAAATTCTTTTATGCTTTCTTTTTCAACATCAGAGATTACAATAATTTTATCTGCTTTTTTGCAATTATCAAGTTCTAATTTCAGGTATTTATCGGCTTTTTTCAAGATATCAGCATTTCCGGTTAGCTCAGATTCTCTTTTAAATCTCAGATAGTGAAAATCAACCATATCAAAAAATACTTTTGCTGTAGGTTTAATTTTTTTGACAACCGGATGATATTTGGCAAAAATTTCAGGTCTGTGCAGCCATACAAAATCTGCAAAAGGAAGAACCTGTTTTATAAAATCATTTTTAGCAATTAATTTGCCGGACTTATCTATGCCAGGTTCATAAACTACAGCACCTAAATCTTTAAAATACTGTAGGTAATCTGTTGTAAAACGGTATTCCTTAAAATCTGCCATTAAAAAAACACCAACGTTATTTTTAATAAGTAATTTTATAATTTCTGTTAATCGTCTTGAACCTGAATCCTTATTATATTCCGGAACTTTAGTATCAATTATAATAACGTTTTTATCATATTTTAAATTACCGGTAAAATCAACTTCCTTATTTTGTTTTCTCAGTTTTTTGGCCAATGATTTTAACCTAAAATATAATTTAATTGATTTGAACATTTGAAATGGATTGTGTTTTATTATTTTAATTTGCTTTGAAAATACCATCAAGTACGTTATATGTTTTTTTGATGTCAAAATTATCTTCAAAAAACTTTTTCACTTCTAAATGATTTTGTTTATAAAATTCAGCATCATTTAAAAGTTTATTAATATAATCTGAAAACAAGGAAGGATCATTCGTAGTCAAACATCCGTTGTTCGTTTTATTTAATAAGCCATCAACACCTCTTTCTGTACAAACAACCGGTATTCCGTGCGATAACGATTCTATTACTTTTATTTTTACTCCTGTACCAGATAACATAGGACAAATCGCAATTTTAGATTTTTTATAAACCTCGTCCAAATCTTTTACAAATACTAAATTTTCAACATTCTCAAACTTTGGAATATGATTGCCGATTTTTCCAACTACAGTAATTTTGATATCTGATGATAAGAAAGGGTATGCTTCTTTAAAAAACCAGTTTGCTGATTTTATATTATGAAAATTCTCGCTGGCAACATAAACAAGATCAATTGTTTTTTCTGTTTTTGATGAAGTTTCAATATTATTGGGTAAACCATGCGTAACTAAACTTACAGGGCTTTTGACAAACTGAGAAAAAAGATATTTTTCTTCATTGGATATTACCCAAACATCATCAAATTTTTGCATCAAATTGATTTCTCTTTTAAAATACCTGTCTAAAGCAAACTTTTTATGATCCTGAAATTGAGAAGTTAAAAAATCATGCGTATCTACAATCCATTTTGTTTTGGTTCCTTTTGTGACATTATCTAAAAGTGGAGACCAGTAGACGTATGAAATGATTATAATATCATATTCATTATCTTTCAATATTTTTGAAAATTGCTCTTTGTACCCAAATTTTGTTCGGTCAAAATCCTTAAACTTGCTATTGAACTTTTTTGGAAAAGAATAATTCAGATAATATTTCACAATATTACTGCTTTTCTTTTCTTTCTTTAAAAGATATCCATGTTTGATTAAATCTTCACTTTTTAATTCATTTATAGAATCTTGACCAAATTCTTTCGATTCTTCTCCAACAAGATCGATATCAATATTGCGATTTTTAAAATAATGAAGCAGAGATAAAGCTCTCGAATTATTTCCCTGACTAAAAGATAATGGATTTTCTGGATAGAAATATAAAATACGCATTCTAATCGTTTTAATTTTTAAAATATCTTACTTGGTCAAAATTTGATTTATCACATCTATCCATTTATCAGATACATTATTTTCATTAAATTTTTTCATCATGTGATGGGCATTGGCCCCAAATTGTTTTCTTAAATCTTTGTTAACGATTAAGTTTTCTAAAGATTCCTGTAACTCACTTTCATTATTTACCAAAAATCCATTAACATTGTTTTCAATAAGTTCATTCACGCCTGAACAAGTTTGAAAACCGATACTAGGTAAACCAACAGACATAGCCTCAGTCAACGCTAAAGGAAAACCTTCATATTTACTTGGAAAAATAAACACATCGGATTCTTTCATTTTAGCAATCGGATTTTTTGTAAACCCATTAAAAAACACTCTGTCTTCAAGTTTTAATTGATCTACCTGATTTTGCAATGCTTCCAAATCATCACCAATTCCCCAAAAATGCAAATCCCAAGTTGAATATTTAGCTGCTATTCTAGAAAACACATTAATAGCAATATCCTGCTGTTTGCAACTTGTAACCAGAGAAGCAACATTTAAAATCTTAAACCTTTCTTTCTCTTTATAATGATTAACAATTTCTGAATCATCAATCTGAAATACAGGATTTGGAATAGTAAAAGATTTTCCTTTGAAAGTATCAGGCAAATAGTTTTTATAACTATCAAATAAAACTTGTATTGCAGTTAAGTGTTTATAAGAATCCTTTAGAAGTTCCATATCTGATTTAGAACGATACCATAAGATATCTGAATAATCATAATCCGGGCGGCCGTTTACCGAGTTTATTATTGGAATATTATATTCATTCCCGAATGTAATCTCTAACAACGAATTAATTGTCATTGTGATTATTAAATCCGGATTAGATTTTACAATATAATTTTTCCATGCCTGAGAACGCTGGTATAGATTAAATTTATTAAATTCATCAATACCGTTCATCTTCTTTAAAAACTTCTTATTATAGGCTTTATAATATTTTTTTTGAATTTTGTAATAGATCCAAGAAAATGGATTTCTGCCTTTATAATTGTATAATTCTAATAGTTTTTTCTGAGGAACATTTTTATCAAAAATATTAGTGATTTTTACCTTTTCATTCAACTGAAACATAGGCTTTCCGCCACTTTCCTGATTCGTCGCAATTTCTACCTCAAAATTGTTTTCGCTTAAAATATTAGATAAAAAGCAGCCTATTTTTTCTGTTCCGCCTGTGCCATTTAAAAATCCTGAGTGCTGAATTACAACTATTTTCATCTATAAATACTTAACCTTAATTCTTTACGTACTCTTTTTCTAATTTTTGAAATTGGCATAAACTTAATTAAAAATAGTTGTAGCTTATTTTTAATTTTTAATTTTTGATAGTAATTGTCAAATTCCAAATAATTCTTAGCCGCTATAAAAAATAAAAAATACTTGCTCAATTTCTTCTTATCCTCATCTTTCAAAAAAGGCAATACATTTTTTTGCATAAACCCTTTTATCAATTCGTGCAAATGTGTTTTTTGATTTTCATTTAATGCCATAGACAGATACCTCAATTGAAGAGGTTCATGTTCCATAAAAAGTGCCAAATGCAACGCATGAGATTCAAACAAATTATGTTTTTTATAGAAATCTTCGAGAATTTTAAACCAACTCGGAATTTGAGCCAGTACTTTCTCTACATTATCATTATTTTTTTTGTGATTCTGTTCCTCATGATGTCTGTAATTATATACCCCGGCAGGATTAGCTCCAATATTTTTTGTTAAAGCCAATAGCTGGTTCGAGAACAATCCATCCTCGCAAGGCTGAATATTTTCAGGAAATCTAATATCTGAATGTTGTTTCAAGAAATCATGTCTTAAAAATTGCCCCCACGTTGGCAATGCAAAAGCATTTGGTAAACGCTGACAGCAATATTCTCCCACAACAACAATATCAAAATCTTGCTTTTTAGCAACATTATAAGAAGTATTTAGAAAATTTGAATCAATGGTGTCATCAGAATCCATAAAAAAAACATATTCTCCATTTGCCAGCTTTAAACCATTGTTTCTTGCAATTGAAACTCCCGAATTATTTTGATTTACAAATTTTATTCTGGAATCCTTTTGCAAATATTGTTCACAAATTATTAATGAACTGTCTGTTGAACCATCATTTACTAAAATAATTTCAATATTTTTTAAACTCTGATTTAAAATACTTTCTATAGTTTCAGAAATATATCTCTCTGCATTATAAATTGGGACAATAACTGAAACTAAAATATCTGAGTTAGTAATTTTCATTTAAACTGTAATTAGACTCCAAATATAAGTAAAAGCAATTAATTCTTTTTGAATCGACAAATCTAAGCCGAATTAAAAATCTTAAACTTAAATTAAATACTTTTGCAACTTAATTCAAATGAGTTTTTAGATTTAAATTAAAACAAATGAACGAAGAAATAATAAACGCCTACGAAGTCATAAAAGAAGGCGGAATCATACTTTACCCAACCGATACAGTTTGGGGAATTGGCTGCGATGCAACTAATCCGGAAGCTGTTGCCAAAATATATAAATTGAAACAACGTGCCGAAACACAAAGTATGATTGTTTTGATGAATGGCGAAAAAATGATGTACAATGTATTCAAAAATATTCCGGAAGTTGCGTGGCAAATTTGGGATTTATCTGAAAAACCTACTACATTAATTTTAGATGAACCCAGAAATGTAGCAGCAAATATTATTGCCGCAGATAAATCGTTAGGAGTTCGTTTAGTAAAAGAGCCTTTTTGCTTTAAATTATTAGAAAGAATGAAAAAGCCTTTGGTTTCAACTTCGGCAAATATTTCAGGGCAACCTACTCCTATCGCGTTCAAGGACATTAATCCTGAAATCATCAAAGGAGTTGATTACGTAGTAAAACTAAACCAAGATAAATTAGCCGGAAAACCATCAACAATCATCAAACTAACAAATGATTCGCAGGTGAAAGTGATACGTAAATAGTTTTAGAACATTATATTTTTAGATTGCAGATTTTAGATTACTTAAAATCTGCAAAAAACTTAGCGTCTTAGAAACTTAGTATCTCAGAAACTTTAAAGAGCTTTCAAACTTTCCATCAGCCAATCGATATCTTCTTTGGTATTATAATGACTAAATGAAATTCGGAGATTTGGTAATTTTAAATCCGTCTCCGAAAGCATTTCTTTTAAAACATGCGAAGGTTTTATGCTCCCGGACTGGCAGGCACTTCCTCTCGAAACTGCAATTCCTTTCATATCTAAACTAAACAAAAGCATCGAAGTTTTATCTGCAGAAAAAGGTAATATGATATTAATGATATTATAAAAGTCATCTTTTTTACCATTTATTCTAAAGTCTGGAAAATGAATTTCTAACTGATCAATCAGATACATTTTCAAATCTGTAATATATTTTCTTTCCTGATCTAAATTCTCATACGACAGAGTCAAAGCTTTTGCCATACCCGCAATTTGATGCACAGCTTCGGTTCCTGCACGAAGACCTTTTTCCTGTTCTCCGCCAAAAATAAGAGGTTGCAATCCAGAATTTTTTCGAACAAAAGCAAAACCAATTCCTTTTGGACCATGAAATTTATGTGCACTTGCAATAATAAAATCGACTGGCGTTTTCTGCAAATCAATCTCGGTTTTACCAACAGACTGTACAGTATCTGAATGAAACAAAGTATTGTATTGTTTACAGATTACCCCAACTCTGTCTAAATCCAGAATAGTTCCCGTTTCGTTATTTACATGCATCAAACTCACAATAGTCTTTTTCTCTTCTGCCAATAAATTAGACAAATGAGTAAGATCGATACTTCCGTCAGGGTTTATTTTTACGTAATCAACCTGAACATTATATTCAGCTTCTAATACTAAAACAGTATGCAAAACGGCATGATGCTCAATTTTTGTAGTAATGATACGCTCAATTTTAAGATCTTCTACTGCTGAACGCAGAATCCAGTTATCCGCTTCAGTTCCTCCTGAAGTAAAAATAATTTCTTGTGCAGAACAGTTTAAATGTTTGGCAATACTTTTTCTGGAAAGCTCTAGAATAGTCTTTCCGTTTCTTCCAAAACTATGTGTAGAAGAGGGATTACCAAAATCTTCTGTCATTACTTTAGTCATTTCCTGAATAACTTCAGGACGCATAGCGGTTGTAGAGGCGTTATCGAGGTATACTTTTTTCATTACTGCAAAGTTATGAAATATCAATTGTCTAATCTTAAATATCATTTGCCAAATTTTTCACTATTTTTGACGTCAAATAAAATTACGATGAAAAAATATGCAAGCCTTCTATTGTTCGCCCTACTTCTAAACGGTTGCGATGATGGTGATTTAACAGTAGATACTATTGATTTTAGCAACGAGAGTATTAAAGCTCAAACTTGTGATCCATTAACGAATAAACTAATATATAAACTTAAACCTCAGGAATCTTTATTACTGCAATTACCTGACAATAAAATTATAAATGATCCGTCTGTTTACTCTTATGACATCGATAATAGTTTATATCGTGTGGTATACAGAGCTTACGATGGTACTGTTGCCACTGCCAACATATGTGGTACAATACCACCAAAAACACCAAACATTACAGAAGAATGGCTTGGAACAGCCGGAAAAATAGAGATCACTACCACTCAGAATACAGACTTAACCGCAACTGATGGAAGTACCAAAATTATAGGCTACAATCATACTATTGTTTTTAGAAACATCACTTTTGCTAAACCTGCCGGAGACCAGGTTGAAGCCGAATACGTATTTGGAGATTTCGCTACCACGTATACTTCACCAAATACAGCTTTTACCAATCCTGTACAGCAATGTACAAATACTTCAAAACAGGTTTACAATTTCAATGCATCATCAGCATTAACGATTGACAATATAGATCCTGCATTAATTGTTAATGAAATAACAACTACACCAAGAACAGGCCTTATCAATGCAAATGGTACAACAAACAAAGTTTTATTGCGTACTTATATAAACGGTACGCTAACGCAAAGTTACTTTTGTAACACAACAATACCATCAAGTCCTTCAGTAAGCGAAACATGGATTGCCCAGGATGGGCTTGCTGGAGAAAGCGGAATTATAGAAGTAACGACAACAAATGTCAATAAAGTTTTCACTCACACTATTGTTCTTAAAAGCGTAACATTACAAAAAGATCACAGTACTTTTAGACTGCCTACAAATTATGTTTTAGGAAATTTAGAAGTTGTGGTGCCCTAGTTTAAATCTTGTTTTTAAGATTTAAAAACAAGATTTAATTCCTACAAAAAACATCCATTTTTCAAGACTAATTTCAATACAAAATTAGAATGAAAAACGGATGTTTTTTTATGCTCTAAAACGAATAAATTTAAGCGCAAAAAAGCGTGTTATTTATTGTTTTGCCTAAAATAAACTTCAGTGGCACCTAAGCCATATTTTTGATAATTGGCATCCTGAAAATCTATTCCGTCGTAACGGCCTAATAAAAAATCAAGTTCGGCTTTTAGAATTCCTTCACCAACACCATGAATAAAAACAATTTTAGGAATGCGGTTTCGGATCGCAAATTCGATGTGTCTTTTTGCCGTTTCTGTTTGCAAAGTCAGGATGTCATAATTTGACATTCCGCGTTTATTAGGAACCAGTTTTTCGATATGCAAATCAAATTCCGGCGCTGCAATTTCGCGTTTATCTTTCTTTTCTTTGACAAAACTCCTTGCTTTTGGCTCTTCTTTCTCTTTTGAAACCGCATCTAAATCAATTCTTTTAATAGAATTCATTAAATTACTGGATTCTTGTATTTTAAGTAACTCGTTGACAAAAAATGTCATCGTAAATCCATCCTCAGTTTCGATCAAAACTTCATTGTTTTTTACCGAAATCACTGTTCCGTTTATGGCTTCGTCTAAGACAGAAACCTTATCTCCTTTAGTCAACATCTTGCTCCTCTTTATCTTGATTTTTACTAGGTGTTTTTGCGCTCAGCTGCATCATTCCAAACATGAAAACTACAATCGCAATTACCGTTATATAAATATTTTTATCTGCTGAAACCTGCTCATATAACGCAACCGAAATGGCAAGAATCATTATTAAAATTTTAAAAGTTTTCATTTTCTATGTATTAAGAATTCAAAAGTATGAAACTTTAAAATAGGACTTCACCACTCTCTAAAACGAATCCAATATTTCTTTGGTGAAATAACCTAAAATACTCATAGCAAAACTGGCCAAAATGACGTTCTATAAAACATCAAAAAATGGCTTCTTTTGCGAGTCATGAAAAACCACTTTAAACCCCGTTTTATTCTTACTTTTTATTCAGGAATAATTTCTTCAATTCATCTTCTTTGCCTCTCTGTTTTATTCCAGTTTTTAGCAACTTTTAAGTTTTATAAAAATCCAAAAACCTTCAAAAAAAATTGATTTTACATTTTCATAAAAAAGTATATTTTCTAATTTTAAGTTGATTTTTTCTAAGTCAAAATTCTTCTGGAATTATTTTTTTATCTGATTCAGAATATCGTTCATCATTTCGATTTGTACTTTCTGAATTTCGATTAATTCTTGTTGCTGATGCATAATCATATGATCTATCTTATCATGAATCATTCTAATTTCTAATTCTGATTTCAGGTTAATCATATAATCTTTTTTGGCACGATTTCTATCTTTTTCTTCTTGTCGGTTTTGGCTCATCATAATTACCGGAGCCTGCAAAGCGGCAATACAGGATAAAATCAAATTCAGCAAAATAAACGGATACGGATCAAAACCTTTATTGACCAAAATATAAACATTGGCACCAATCCAGACGACGATAAAAAGCAAAAACGAAATAATAAAAGTCCAGCTTCCGCCAAAGTCAGCCACTTTATCGGCTATTTTTTGTCCAAAACTTCTCACCTCTTCCTCATCTTCAGCAATACTAACTATCGATTTATCTTCTTTTAGAGAATCAATAACACTTTTTTCAAGATCAGAAAGCGTTCCTATTTCTGTGGACAAATATCTCGAAATGTATTTTTGACGGTAATCATTTAATTCTTTTACTGCTATACAATCCTGATCGCTAAAAGAAGGAAAGTCTTCTATAATAAGCCCTAAAATTGGATCATGAATAGATTTGCCCCAAATTTTCTCGCTTTCCGGAAAGGAAATATTAGAAATAGCACTTTTAAAAGTCGAATTGTTTTTCATTTTTATAAATTTTACTGGCTAATTTACGCATTTAACTTCTTAAGAATCCGATAAAAAAATCGTCTTTATTTTTATTTTATTTATCACAAATACAATTCTCAAAACAAAATTTCTTTATCTAATTCGTGTTCTTATTTACAAAAAACGCACTACTTTTAACGTTTTAAATTATCCACTCAATTTTTCAATTGTGACAAAAGACACTATCATACAAAATATAAAAGCTTTAAAAAGCCATTCTAATATAAATTACGGTATCAAAACCAAAACAGAAGATTTTACCGAGAAGCTTTTCTATACCCTTTTTGATTCGAATGCCGCCTTAGACGAGAGTATCGATGAACTTGAAATCAGGTTTAAAGAAATTGCTGTTTTAGCCTGCAAAAAACCACAAAATTTATGCGAATCAATCTGGGACAGATTTTTAGAAAAACTTCCAGGTGTTCTGGAAAAACTAAATCAGGATGCTGAATATATTCTTGAAAATGATCCGGCATCAAACAGTATCGACGAAGTTTATTTAGGTTATCCCGGTTTTTATGCAATTGCAATTTATCGCTTAAGTCACGAATTATACCATTTAGACTTATTGCTGTTTTCGAGATTAATGAGCGAATATGCACACCGAATTACCGGAACTGATATTCACGCCGGGGCTGATATTGCTTCTCCTTTTTTTATCGATCACGCTACCGGAATTGTTATTGGCGAAACGACAGTAATAAAAAAACACGTAAAGATTTATCAGGGTGTAACTCTTGGTGCTTTGAGCGTGAGTAAAGACATGAAAAACGCCAAAAGACATCCAACTGTAGAAGCTAATGTTTGTATTTATGCAAATGCTACAATTTTGGGAGGCGAAACCGTGATTGGAGAAAATAGCATTGTTGGAGGAAATGCATGGGTGACCAAATCGATTCCTGAAGGTTCTATCGTAATCAATACCACTACAACTGAAGTTAAAATAAAAGAAAAAAAATAATGAACGCACAAAAATTGCTAAACCTGATTGGAAATACTCCTTTGATGGAAACTGTCAATTTGGTTAAAAATAAAAATGTAAAACTTTTACTGAAGCTGGAAGGAAATAATCCGGGCGGAAGCGTAAAAGACAGAGCAGCTTATAATATGATTGCCGCAGCTCTTGAAAGAGGCGATATTAAAAAAGGCGATAAACTGATTGAAGCGACAAGCGGTAATACCGGAATTGCCCTGGCCATGATTGCGCAATTGTTTCAAATCGAGATCGAATTGGTCTTGCCGGAAGATTCTACAAAAGAAAGAACTCAAACCATGCGTGCTTATGGCGCTACAGTTATTTTAACGCCTGCTAGCGAAGGAATTATTGGCTCAAGGGACTATGCCGATAAAAAAGTGGCAGAAGGCGGATATATCATGCTAAATCAGTTTGCAAATGACGACAACTGGAAAGCGCATTATAAAACCACAGGTCCTGAAATCTGGAATGACACTGATGGTACGGTAACGCATTTTGTTTCGGCAATGGGAACAACGGGAACGATCATTGGAACTTCGACTTATTTAAAAGAAAAAAATCCCGCCGTTCAGATCATTGGTGCGCAACCAAGCGACGGATCTCAAATTCCGGGAATTCGTAAATGGCCACAGGAATATTTGCCTAAAATATTCGACGCTTCGAAAGTAGATACCGTTGTAGACGTAAGCGAAGAAGAAGCGCGCGAAATAACCAAGCGTTTAGCACTCGAGGAAGGTGTTTTTGCAGGAATGAGCAGCGGAGGTTCTGTTGCCGTTGCCCTAAAAATCGCCGAAAAATTAGAATCCGGAGTTATCGTTGCCATTATCTGCGATCGCGGTGATCGATATTTATCTTCGGATTTATTTGACTAGGAAAAAAGATGCTAAGGTTCTGAGTTGCTAAGATTCTAAGTTTTTCAACTTTTAATTAAAACCTTAGCAACTCAGAACCTTTATAACTTAGCATCTTAAAAAAAAAAACTTAGCCTCTCAGAACCTTAGAAACTTAGCACCTTAAAAAAAAATGAACTACAGAAAACTAGGAAAAACAAACTTTAATATATCCGAAATCTCTCTTGGCACTTGGCAGGTGGGAGGAAAATGGGGATCAGGATTTAATGATAAAACTGCCGATGAACTTATAAATACGGCAATAGACAACGGCGTGAATTTTATTGATACTGCCGATGTTTATGAAAATGGATTGAGCGAAACAGCTGTTGGAAGAGTTGTTCGTTCCCGCTCTGAACGTATTTATGTCGCTACAAAATGCGGACGTCATATAAATCCTCATGTGAGTGAAGGTTATCAGCCAAAAGTACTTCAAAAATATGTTGAAGACAGCTTGAAAAGAATGGGATTAGAAACATTGGATTTAATTCAGTTGCACTGTCCTCCAACGGAAGTTTTTTACCGACCGGAAATTTTTGAAATGTTCGATCGATTAAAAGATCAGGGGAAAATTTTAAATCTTGGCGTAAGCGTTGAAAAAGTCGAAGAAGCGTTAAAAGCAATTGAATATTCGAATGTAACAACGGTTCAGATTATTTTTAATTTGTTTCGTCAGCGTCCTTCTGAATTATTTTTTTCTGAAGCCAGAAAGAAAGATATTGGGATAATTGCGAGAGTTCCTCTAGCCAGCGGACTTTTGACTGGTAAATTTGATACTAAAACTACTTTTGATGCTCAGGATCATCGTAATTTTAATCGTAACGGAGATGCTTTTGACAAAGGAGAAACTTTTTCGGGTATCGATTATAATTTAGGTTTGGAAGCAGTTGAAAAATTAAAAGCATTATTTCCTGAGACAGCCAACCTTGCTCCTATTGCTTTACAGTGGATTTTGAGTTTTAAAGATATTAGCTGCATTATTCCGGGAGCCTCGACGGCAAATCACGTAATGTCGAATTTATCAGTTTATGATTTACCTGAATTAACTCCGGAAAAAATCGAAGCGATGAACAATATTTACGAAGAATACATAAAACCTTCCGTACATCAGTTATGGTAGTTGTTTAGTTTCTAAGATACTAAGGCGCTAATATTCTAAGTTTTTTTTCTGAATCTAGCGCCTTTTTTTTGTTTTAAAAAAAAAGACTGCCAATTTCAATTTACATTCATAACTCATAACCCATAACTCAAAACTCACAACTTCTCAAGCTTCAAACTCGATTCTAAACTCGGCACCTTTGTTTTTACCTTCGCTTGTTGCGCTTAATGTTCCTTTGTTCTTTTCGATGATTTTTTTGCAGAGGTATAATCCAATTCCGGTCGAAGATTCATTTGCGGTTCCTAATCGGCTCATTTTGGTGAATTTCTTAAACAGCTCATCAATTTGATGTTTATCAAAACCAATTCCTTTATCTACAACCGTAATTATTACTTTTGAGTTTTCGCTGTAGATTCTAACTTTAACTTCACTATCAAAATAAGAGAATTTAATAGCGTTACTAATTAAATTGACTAAAACCTGAACCAGTAAACCTTCATCTAACCTTAAGTTAACCTCAGTAATTTCCAGATTCAGACTCAGTTTTATATTTTTATCTATCAGGCGCTGTTCTACCTGTTCATTAATAAAAGGTAAAATACCATGCAATAAAATTGTCCTCATCTCCTGATTACCTTTTACAACACGATCCTGTTCCTGTAATAATTTTATAAAATTTTCGATATATCGAAATTGCAAATTAGTAGATTCCCGAATCAATTCTGCTAATTGGCGAACAGATTCAGATGGTTTTTCGCTTATAATTAAATTTGCCAGACCTTGCGGATTTCCTGCAAAATTTTTCAAATCGTGCGACAGCATATAAATCAAATCCTGTTTTTCGTTGATAAAACTCTCGGCTTCATAGATCGATTCCTGAATGTTGCACAATAACAAACCGGCTTCATCTGTATATTCAGTGGGCAAAATAGATAGTTTTCTATTATTCCTGTAATCGTCTAATGATTTTGAAGCAAGCGATATGGGTCTAATTAACTGATTTAAAACCAAAAGCGTTATCAAAGTAGCCAGTAAAGTCATAATCAAAGAGAAAATCAAAATCGAAGTAGGCGAAACAATGTGGTTGTAATAAAGTACAAAAAATAAAATCCCTATCAACGGAATATGAATTCCTATAAAAGCAACAAATAAAAATTTGAAAGCATAACTTTTTTTCAAAAAGCCAATTTGTGAAAGGTTATGATATAACTTCATAAAAATATAACAATCAATGAATTAAAAATAGCAGATTTGGGCTAATTGCTAAAAACAAAGTTAACTTTTAATGTCAATTAAAATAATAAATTAAACAATTTGATAAAATATTTTGAAAATTAAATTTGAAAAAGTTTACAAACACTTATTTTTGCGCTATGGGAAGAAAAAATACAGACAAAGTTGTCTTTCATCAGATTCAGGTTCTTGATGCCGGAGCAAAAGGTGTATCAGTAGCAAAGGCTCCTGACGGAAAAGTAATCTTTATACCGAACGTGGTTCCGGGTGATGTTGTTGACGTTCAAACTTTCAAAAAAAGAAAAGCCTATTATGAAGGCAAAGCCGTAAAATTTCATGAATTATCAGAACATCGCATTGAACCTATTTGCGATCATTTTGGTGTTTGTGGAGGTTGTAAATGGCAAAATATGAAATACAGCCAACAGTTGTATTACAAACAAAACGAAGTAAAAAATCATTTGCAGCGTATAGGAAAAGTAGAACTTCCTGAATTCGAAACTATTTTAGGTTCAGAAAAACAATTTTTCTACAGAAATAAAATGGAATTTTCGTTTTCTAACGCTCGTTGGTTAACCGAAAAAGAAATTGAAAGCACTGAAGATCTTGGAAACAGAAATGCATTAGGATTTCATATCCCTAAAATGTGGGATAAAATTCTTGACATTCAAAAATGTTACTTACAGGAAGATCCTTCGAATGCCATTAGAAACGAAATTAGAGATTTTGCTAACGCAAATAATTTAGCATTCTTTAATCCAAGAGAGCAATCAGGATTATTGAGAACTTTTATGATTCGTACCGCTTCGACTGGTGAAATCATGGTTTTGATTCAGTTTTACGAAAATGATAAAGCAAATCGTGAACTGCTTTTAGATCATCTTTACGAGAAGTTTCCGCAAATTACTTCATTGCAATATGTCGTAAATTCAAAACAAAACGATACTATTTACGATCAGAATATCAAACTATATAAAGGTAGAGATTATATCCTGGAAGAAATGGAAGGTTTAAAATTCAGCATCAATGCTAAATCTTTTTACCAGACCAACTCTGACCAGGCGTATGAATTGTACAAAATAACACGTGATTTCGCAGGACTTTCTGGCGATGAAACCGTTTATGATTTATATACAGGAACCGGAACTATTGCACAATTTGTTTCTAAAAAAGCAAAAAAAGTAATTGGTGTAGAAAGTGTTCCCGAAGCGATTTTAGATGCTAAAGCCAATGCAGAACGCAATAATATAACGAATTGTGAGTTTTTTGTAGGTGATATGAAAGTAGTATTTAATGAAGCCTTCATTGCCCAACACGGAAAACCGGATGTAATTATTACAGATCCGCCAAGAGATGGTATGCATGCAGCAGTTATCGATCAAATATTAAAAATTGCTCCTAAAAAAGTAGTTTATGTAAGTTGTAATTCAGCAACACAAGCACGTGATTTAGCTTTAATGGACGAAAAATACAAAGTTACGCGCGTTAGACCAGTTGATATGTTTCCGCAAACACATCATGTCGAAAATGTTGTACTTTTAGAACTTCGCTAACAAAATATAAATGAAAAAAATAATCTCTCTTTTATTGGTCTTTACGTTTGGTTTATCCAGCTGTGAGAAAGATGATATTTGTGATGCAAATACGCCCACCACTCCCCGATTAGTAATTTCATTTTATGATATTAATGATCCGTCAAAACCTAGAAATGTAAATAATTTAATGGTTATTGGAAAAGGAAAAACAGAGGGAATTATTTTCAACAAAAGCGTGACAGACACAACAAAATATGTTACAAATGCAAGTACAGTTTCTGTCCCGTTGCGAACAGACACGATTTCGACAACATATAAATTTGTCTATAACTCATTAAGTCCAAATGCAGCTGCCATAAATATCGATGTTCTAAAAATTGATTATACACATCAAAATGTATATGTATCGAGAGCATGCGGTTTTAAGACCACATTTACACTCGCTCCGGTAAATCCTTTCGAAAGAACAGATCCGGATGGCGATGGTAACTGGATGCAGGAAATTTTTGTAAAAACCCGTAACATTGAATCTGAAAATGAAACACACCTTGAAGTATATTTTTAGTTCTGTCTTATTGTTTTCAATGTTTTTGGGCCATACTCAGGAAACAACAACTAAAACAGTAACAAAAGAAAAGCTTAAAACCGAAACTGCAAAACCTGCTCTTGAGGAAGTAAAAAAAGACAGCATCAAAACAGATCGCTATGGTCTTCGCGTAGGTGTAGATTTGTACAAACTGACCCGCGGTCTTTATGACAAAGATTATAAAGGAATTGAAATTGTAGGTGATTTTCGTTTAACGAAAAAATACTTTATCGCAGCCGAACTGGGTTTTGAAGATAAAACTACAGATGATGACAGATTAAACTCGACCGCTATAGGAACCTACATAAAAGGTGGTTTTGACTACAATTTGTATCAAAACTGGCTCGACATGGAAAACTTAATTACAATAGGTTTACGAGGAGGTTTTAGTACTTTTAGTCAGCAGCTTAATAGTTATAAAATATACAATGCAAATCCGTATTGGGGAGAACAGCCCCCAATTGCTGATGGTCAAAAATATACCGGGCTAACGGCGGGATGGCTGGAAGTTGCCCTGGGCTTAAAAGCGAAAGTTTTTAATAATGTATTTGTTGGGTTTGGCGTTCAGCTAAAAATGCTCGTAGCGAACTCAAAACCATCAGGATTTGACAATTTATACATACCAGGATTTAACAGAACTTATGACGGAAGTTTTGGAGTAGGTTTCAATTACACCGTTTCCTATTTCATTCCGCTTTACAAGAAAAAAACTATTATTCCGCAAATTATAGAAACTCCTACAAATTAGTTTTGAGCTAAATGAACAAAATCCTTATTCTTTTTGCTTTTAGCCAAATCGCTTTTGCTCAAAAAACGATTGTGAAGACTTCGTTGCATTTCTCCGGAAAAATAGACAAATATCCTATAGAAATGACTATCGAATTCATTCAGGGAAAAGATTCTGTTTCAGGAAGCTATTATTACGGGAAAAAGAAACAAAACATGCCTATTTTTACAAAAGGCATCTATAAAGCAGGCGAAATAAAACTTGACGAAACAACCTATATTGCAACTAAAACAGGAAACGTACCTCAAAAAACAGGCTCCTTTTTATTACAATTAGACAGTGAGTATAAACTAAGCGGGATATGGCAAAACGTAAAGAAAGATAAAAAACTTAATACTACTCTTTCTTGTCTGGAAGATTTATCTTCGTTTAATCCAAAAAATTACAGTTATAAATTAAACCAATATAAGGGTAAAGCCGAAAACACAAATGGCGAACCAACTGATAATTTCTTAATCAGTAAACTGGATATTTATAATTCTAAAAAAGAAAAAGTACAAACAATTTCCGGCTTTAATAAAGCCATTTACGAAAAAGACGCAACAGTAGAATTAGAAGATCTAAATTTTGACGGACTTCTGGACATTAAAATTCCCATCTATTTTCCGGATAGAATTAAATTTGATAGTGGTTACCTATATTTTGTTTATGATAAAACTAAAAAACAATTTATTAGAAATACAAAACTTGAAACTTTAGAATCTTTACATTTCGACCAAAAAAACAAAGAATTTGTAAAATTTGAAGCTGACGGAAGCGGAAACGAAACCGACTATTATTACAAATGGTCGAATAACAATTTCTACTTGATTAAAAAAGTTCAAAGTTTTGAAGACAACGATAAAACAACTTATACTGAGTATGAAATAAAAAACAATAAGTCAGTAAAAGTCAAAGAATATCAAAAATAAAAAAAGCCATGAATTTAAATTAATAAGTTCATGGCTTTTTCTATTCTATAAAAACTCTTAAGACAACTGAAAATCAACAGCTGCTTTTGAATGTATCAAAGCTGTATCAAAAATTGGCACCGAAAGTTCTCCGGGTTTTATCACTAACGGAATTTCGGTACAGCCTAAAATAATTCCTTCAGCTCCGTCTTTTATCAATTGATTAGCAATTTCCAGATAACGTTTCTTAGTTTCATCAGTCACAAGACCTTTTCCTAATTCTTCAAAAATGGTAGTGTGAATAAAATCTTTATCCTCTTCACTTTTCGGAATAATAGCTTCAATTCCTTTCGCGAGAAGCTTATCCTTAAAAAAATCAAGTTCCATAGTAAACCTAGTACCTAACAAACCTACTTTTTTAAATTCCTGTTTCTCGATTTCAACAGCAGTAGCAGTGGCAATATGAATAATTGGCAAATCTATAGCCGCTTCGAGTCTGTCCGCAATAAAGTGCATTGTATTAGCACACAAAACAATGGCTTCTGCTCCGCCATGCTTCAGGAACTGGCTAGCTTTTAACAACATATTAAAAGTCGAATCCCAATCGTTATTTTCGTTATTCTTTTTTATATCAGCATAATTAAAAGAGTAAATCAAACATTCTGAGAAGTTAAGACCTCCCAGTTTCTCATTTATTCCCTCGTTTATAAGCTTGTAATAATCAGCTGTAGAAACCCAGCTGATGCCGCCTATAAGACCAATTATCTTCATAAATAACTATTTTTTATATTGCTTAATTATTTTTTAACGCAGAGAATGCAATCCCGATAGCCGTCGGGATTCGCAGAGTTCACAAAGATTTAAGTTGTGTTTACACAATATAAGTCCGCAAAGCTTTCTGTTTTACTAAACCAAGCAAATCTACACAGATAAATTATCTGAATTTTAATCTGCTCAAATCTGCTAAATCTGCGTGAAATAAAAAATCTTTATAATCCTTTAATTCTCTGGCTAACTAAATTATCCTATTTCTCTGATTCCTTTTATAAAAATCCATTTCATATACAGCTTTTCACCATCTTTAGTTTTTACTGCCTGAAATTTAGGTGAAATCAAAGTAGCCACAATAAAAGCAGTCATCGGAATCCAAAATCCCGTTAATCCTGTATACATTGCTACTATATATCGTCCTGCAATAAATAAAATTGCAAAACATCCTAATTGGTATAAAAAAGCTCTTACTTGTAGTTTTGACATTTTTTTGAAAGTTGCTAAGGTTCTGAGAGGCTAAGATTCTAAGTTTTTTCTTTAGAAGCTTATTTTTTCTAAACCTTAAATTATTTTTTTTAAAGTTTCTAAGGCGCTAAGATGCTAAGGTTCTAAGATTTTTATATTATAATAATTATAAGCAAAGCTAAAAAAACTTAGATCCTTAGCATCTTAGAAACTCAGAACCTTACTCAGAAACTTGAAATTTCGTTCTCTTACTTCCTTCGTACATTTCGTATTTTACCAAACGCGCTTCAAGACTTGCGTTAAAGAGTTTGATTTTTCTTGAAGGTTTTAATCCCACAAATTTCAATGCTTCAAGATTTGCCGTAATAAACCAGGCATTTGTTCCCGGGTAGCTTTTCTTTAAGGTATCACCAATATTTTTGTAGAATTCTTCCATATGAATGTCCAGACGCTCATCATAAGGCGGATTAAAAACCATATGCAATTTTCCTTCTACCTCTTTTTCCGTATCAAAAAAGTTTTCTTCTTTGATCGTAACATAATCTTCCAGATTAGCATTTCTGATATTGTCTTTGGCTTTATTTACCGCACTTGGCGCTTTATCAAAACCTTTTATAGTATAATGAAACTCTTTTGTTTTTTTCATTAAACTGTTTATAATCTGTTCGAACAAATCGTTATCCCAGTCTTTCCATTTTTCGAAAGCAAATTCCTTACGATTTATGTTTGCCGGAATATTACAAGCAATCATAGCCGCTTCTGCAAGGAAAGTTCCTGAACCACACATTGGGTCCAGAAAATGACTTTGTCCTTCCCAACCGGATAATAACAATATTCCTGCTGCCAAAACCTCGTTGATAGGCGCAATATTCGTAGCTGTTCTGTATCCACGCTGATGCAATGAATTCCCGGAAGTATCTAAAGCCACAGAAACCTGATCTTTATCGATATGCACATTGATTCGTAAATCAGGAAAAGCTTTATCAATACTTGGGCGTTGTCCCGTTCTTTCTCTAAACTGATCTACGATAGCATCCTTACATTTTTGAGAAACAAACTCAGAATGATTAAAATAAGTCGAATGCACCGTTGCATCAATTACAAAAGTTTGGTTCGCATTTAATAATTTAGACCAGTTTACACCAGAAATTCCTTTATATAATGCCTGCTCATTATTGGCTCTAAACGAGTAAATAGGTTTTAACACTTTAAGTGCAGTTCTAAGAGATAAATTGGCTTTGTACATAAAACCCTTATCACCTTTAAAACTCACCATTCTCACTCCTTTTTCGACATCCTGAGCACCAAGATCACGCAATTCTTTTTCTAATATTTCTTCGAAACCAAAAAAACATTTGGCTATCATTCTAAAATTTTCTTCCATCTTTATTTTTGTATTAAAAAAAACTCCGATCGCAAACCAATATCTGATTATTCAGGTATCCTCACGAAATAGTTATTTTTCGGCAAAAATACACTAAATTTGCGGGACTTTGAATTAATTGAAATAGAATAAATGTCTGAAGCACCAAACTCATCAACACCAAATCAGGAACGTAACACCGAAAATTGGTTTACCTCATGGTTTGATACTCCATATTACCACATACTTTATAAAGATAGAAACTATCGCGAAGCACAGATTTTCATGGATAATCTTACGCATTATCTTAATCTGCCTGAAAAAGCAAAAGTGCTGGATTTAGCATGCGGAAAAGGACGTCATTCTATCTATTTAAATCAATTAGGTTTTAATGTCTTAGGCGCCGATTTGTCTGAAAACAGTATTGCCGAAGCCAGCAAAAACAGCAACGAAACCCTGCATTTTAAAGTGCACGATATGCGCGAACCTTTTGAAGAAAAGTTCGATGCTATTTTTAACCTGTTTACCAGTTTTGGCTATTTCGAAAGTGACGATGATAACCTTACCACCCTAAAAGCCATCAAAGAAAGCCTGTCTGAATATGGTTTTGCTGTTATAGACTTTATGAACGTCGCCAATGTAATCGAAACTTTGGTTCCCGAAGAAGTAAAAACAGTAGATGATATCGATTTTAAAATAAAAAGATACGTTCAGGACGGACATATTTTTAAAGAAATAGATTTTGAAGACCAGGGACGTCAGTATCATTTTACCGAAAAAGTAAAAGCCCTTACCCTCAAAGACTTTCAGGAATTAATGGACGAAGCCGGAATTTATCTCTTAGATATTTTTGGAGATTATAAACTCAAAAAGTTTCATAAAACCGAAAGCGAACGATTAATCATGATTTTTAAATAGGTTTAATTGTTTAACTGTTAATTTGTTTAATCGTTAGAAAAACAAAACAATTATTCGATTAACCGATTAAACAAATCAACGATTACACCAAAACGAAATGAATTATCTATTACCCTTATTTTCTGTACTTTTAGGTTATATAGTGGCTTTGTTTTTAAAACCAAAAAGCAAAACCAATCTAAAACTATTGCTTGCTTTTAGCGGTTCATTTTTGTTATCCCTAACCGTTATGCATTTACTGCCTGACGTTTATGCAACACACAATCACAATATTGGTATCTTCATCATGGTCGGAATTTTATTCCAGATCATATTAGAATTTTTCTCAAAAGGCGCCGAACACGGGCACGTGCACGGACATGCACAAATGAGTCAGATTCCGTGGTTGCTATTTATAAGTCTTTGTATTCACGCGTTTTTGGAAGGTTTTCCTGTAAGTCACCATCACGATTTAGCACTTGGTATAGCCATTCACCACCTGCCAATTGCCGTAATCCTGACCACCTTTTTTATCAATGCAAACCTCAATAAAAAAGCCATTTTTGCTTTCATGCTTACTTTTGCAATCATGACACCGCTTGGCACAATTGCATCCGACTTTTTGCCTTTTTTAAACGATTATTATACAGAAATCACCGCTGTTGTGATCGGGATTTTATTTCATATCTCATCAACCATTATTTTCGAAAGCAGCGAAGGTCACAAATTCAATGTAGCAAAAGTTTCTATGATTGTTCTGGGAATTTTACTGGCATTCTTTTTATAATTAAGGCGTGACACTATTTACAAAAGGTGCGATTTAACCAACCGCTTATGTGCGCCTTTCTCAAATCCGGTCAGGCTATCTGTTCGGCCGTGGCGGATTGCTCCTATCCTTCACCAAAAAACTTTACGTATAAAAACTTTTAAGATATACCTATTCAATTTTAATTTTTCTAATTGACAAACTATCTCGTTTTCTAATTATCTCATTATTTTCACCATTAACTTTTAATCACCGTCAAACAGAATATTTTAGCCGGTGTAACAAACTTTAAAAAAAACAGTCCCTAAAGAATAAAATTATAAGGAAAAAGATTTATAAAGTACTGTTAGTTTATCTTCTAAATTTCGAGATTGCAATAAAAAAGATTAATTTTGACCCGACCAATTATACTGAAAATGACCTTTACAAAAATTACAGAACAAGCATCCAAATACGAACATCTAGAAAAAATGTCGGTTTATGAATTGCTTACCAATATCAATCAGGAAGACAAAACTGTTCCCAATGCAGTTGAAAAAGCAATTCCTCAAATTGAAGCTTTAGTCGAACAAATTGTAGTTAAATTGAAGCTGGGTGGACGTTTGTTTTATATTGGAGCCGGAACATCCGGTCGATTAGGCGTTGTTGATGCCTCAGAATGCCCTCCTACTTTTGGTGTTCCTTTTGATTTAGTAAACGGAATAATTGCCGGTGGTGACACTGCCATTCGTCGTGCGGTAGAAAATGCCGAAGACAATGCAACACAAGCCTGGATTGATCTTAAAAACAATAATATTGGTGCAAACGACGTAGTAATTGGTATTGCAGCATCTGGAACAACTCCTTATGTAATTGGCGGTTTAGAAACCTGTAATCAAAACAATATTCTTACCGGTTGTATTACTAATAATGCAGGAAGTCCGTTGGCATTAACAGCCCAATATCCTATTGAAGTAGTTGTAGGCCCTGAATTTGTTACCGGAAGCTCAAGAATGAAAGCCGGAACAGCACAAAAATTGGTTCTGAATATGATTTCGACTGCTGCCATGATTCAGCTTGGGAAAGTAAAAGGCAACAAAATGGTCGATATGCAATTGAGCAATATTAAGCTGGTAGACCGCGGCGTGAAAATGATCATGGGAGAAATTCCAATTTCATATGAAGAAGCAAGTGAACTATTAAAAAAATACGGCAGCGTGCGAAATGCTGTCGATAATTATAATTTGCAAAAAGAGTTTTGATTTAACCGCAGAGAACGCAAGGTTTTACGCAAAGCTCGCAAAGTATCAGGATGAAACTCTCACTGTCAAACTTTGTCAAAGTTTTAAACTTTGACAAAGTTCCAACAAACGTGAAACTAAAAAAACGTGAAACCTGAAACTTTCCAAAACCTGAAACAAAAAACAAATGGCAACAAATAAAGAATTACTGGGAAAAGGAATTAAATATATGTCAGGTTCATTACCTCTATTGTTTATTGGTCCTTCGTTGATATATAATGCTTTTATGAATCAACATACAAATTGGCATTATCTCGTTTTAGGAATCGGGATTGTAGCTTGTTTAAGCGCTATGTTTTTGATTTTTTACGGATTGAAAATTATTATGAAGGGTTTGTTTAATGACTAATGTGGTCGCCTAAGCAAACCCGACAGGTTTTAAAAACCTGTCGGGTTTAAACCATTCCTTAAATTAAAAAATTTTACCTTTTATCCCATACAAAAAATGGAAAGTCTAATTCACATTCAGAAAACCTTCGAGAAAGTCGTCTATATTGACAAAAAAATCAACAATCGGGAGTTTGAAGATTGTGTTTTTAAAAACTGTGACTTTTCTAACAGTAACTTTGCTTACAATACTTTTTTAGACTGCGAATTTATCGATTGCAATTTGTCGATGACGAGTTTATTCGGTACGAACTTAAAAAATGTGAGTTTTAAAAATTGTAAACTATTAGGAATTGCTTTTAACGAATGTGACGATTTTTTGTTTCAGGTTTATTTTGAAGAAAGCACTTTAGATTACGCCATCTTTTCGAACAAAAAAATGCCTAAAACCAAGTTTATAAATTGTTCTGTTCGCGAGGTTACTTTTATAGGAACCAACCTGACGAGTTCGGTTTTTGATAATTGTAATTTAGAAGGTGCTATTTTTAATGATACACAATTGGCAGCAGTTAATTTTAAAACGGCTTATAATTACAAAATCGATCCGGAATTTAACCCTATGCGAAAAGCGCAATTTTCTAATGATGGAATTGTGGGACTTTTAGATAAATACGATATTAAAATTGTATAAAAAATAGTGACGCAAATAATTTTAAAAGAACGCCACTAATTCCACAAATTTTCACGAATTATATTTTAAATAGCAACAGTTAAATTTTAATTGGTGAAAATTTGTGAAATTCGTGGTGAAAAAATAAATAATTATGGAAGCAAATATCTCTTATTTAGAAAGCGTTAAAAAGCAGTTTTTATATTATAAAATGCTGGGCGAAAAAGCGATAAATCAATTAGAACCTCATCAGATTTTTGTTTCGGTCAATGAAGACACCAATAGTATTGCTACTATAATCAAGCATATTTCGGGTAATATGTTGTCGCGATGGACAGACTTTTTAACTTCTGATGGTGAAAAAGAATGGCGCAACCGCGATGCTGAATTTGAAAACGACCTTCAATCTAAAGAAGAAGTTCTTACTGTTTGGAACAAAGGTTGGGATTGTTTCCTGAATACTTTAAACGACTTAAAACCAGAACAACTTTCGGATATTATTTACATCCGTAACGAAGGTCATACTGTTATTGAAGCTATAAATCGCCAACTGGCACATTATCCTTATCACGTTGGGCAAATCGTTTTTTATGCCAAACAACTAAAAAATAGCGAATGGAATAGTTTATCGATCCCTAAAAATAAATCAGGAAATTATAATGCCGAAAAGTTTGCCAAGGAAAAAGAAATCAAGAACTTTACAGATGATGAATTAAAAAAATTGAAATAAACTATTGATCCCAATTGTCCGTCTGAGCGAAGTCGAAGACCTAATGAAAACGATATCCTTCGACTTCGCTCAGGATGACAAAGTGTAGCTCTAGCCCTGATTGCAATGGAAATCCTTTTTATTTTTTTCTTTAAAAAATAAAAAGATTGAAATGGAAAGCAGGATTAGCTCCTAAAAAAAATTATTTAAAATGAAAAAAATAGTATTCTTACTTCCGTTACTTGCCTTAGTCTCTTGTTATGATGCCGAACACAATTGTAAAGATTTTAAAAACGGGAAATTCAAATTTGAGTTTGACGTAAATGGCGTAAAAAAAACAACTATTTTTGAGCGTAAAGACGGTATAGAAATCGAAACTTTTGAAGGAAAAACAGATACCTCAACCGTACGCTGGGTAAGTGATTGCGAATATATTTTGCAAAAGAAACATCCAAAAAATATGGCCGAAGAGAAAGCAATCAATATGAAGATCTTAACGACATCTAAAGATTCTTATACTTTTGAATTTGGAATGGTAGGTTCTGACCAAAAACAACGCGGAACTGTTGTAAAATTGGATTAAGTAATTTAATAAAACTTTTTTAGAATGGAAGTATTTTTGAATCCCGATGCCTGGATTGCCTTATTGACACTGACTTTTCTTGAAATTGTTTTAGGAATTGATAATATTATCTTTATCTCGATTGTAACGGGTAAACTACCCGAAGAAGATCGAAAAAAAGCAACCCGAATTGGTTTATTCTTAGCCATGTTTATGCGTATTGCTTTGCTAATGGGAATCTCGTATTTGATTGCTATGAAAGCCACGATCTTTAGTATTCACTGGGGTTGGTTTGAAGGGGATTTTACAGGTCAGGCCTTAATTTTATTTGTGGGAGGTTTGTTTTTAATTTATAAAAGCACCAAAGAGATTAGCGAAAAAGTAGATCATAAAGGGGATGAAGAAAAAACAATTGGCACAGCAGCAAAAAAATCTTTTTCGAATGTTATTGTCCAGATTTTATTAATCGATTTGATTTTTTCTGTCGATTCTATTTTAACTGCTGTTGGTATGACGAATGGCGTAAATGGCGCACTGACAATTATGATTACTGCAGTTATTATTTCAGTTTTGGTAATGATGCTGTTTGCGGTTCCGGTTGGAAATTTCGTGAATAAAAATCCTTCTATTCAAATATTAGGGCTTTCGTTTTTAATACTAATTGGCTTTATGCTAATTACCGAAAGTATGCATTTATCGAATGCTGCGCTTGCAGGCGAACACATTGGCGCGGTTCCTAAAGGGTATTTGTATTTTGCGATTTCATTTTCGCTTGCTGTTGAGTTTATCAATATGAAAGTTCGAAAGAAACAATCATAAATCATAATTTAAAAAAGTTCCATTCATGGAACTTTTTTTATATCAGCATTTCTTAGAAAACAATAAGTACTTGTCACGTTGTATAAAACACGAAGAATAAACAAAACTTCGTGCCTTTGTGACTTTGTGCCAAAACCAAAAAAGTTTAAGTGTGTTTCTTTTACATTTCTATTTTAAGTATTACATTAGAACCTAAATCTTACGCATGAAAAATACCATTTCGCACAGAGTTGCCGACTTTTTAAAGGGTTTCCCTCCTTTTAGCTTTTTGCACCAAAAGGATTTAGAAAAATTATCCGAACAAATTTCTATTGTTTATAAAGATAAAGATGCTGTAATTTTTGCAGAAAACGAAGAAACTCACGATTCGTTTTATGTAGTACACAAAGGTGCTGTTGCGCTTAAAAAGAGCCAAAAGAACACTGTTCTGGACATGTGCGATGAAGGAGATATTTTTGGCTTGCGTCCGCTTTTGGCTCAGGAAAACTATATTATGGAGGCCGTAGCGCATGAAGAGACGATATTGTACGCCATTCCTATTGCCGTTTTTAAACCTTATGCACTTGAAAACAGAACGGTTGGTAATTTCCTGATCGAAAGTTACGCGTCTAACACCCGAAATCCGTATTCAGATATTCATAAAGATAAATTATATGGTGATGATTTATTGCACGACAATAATTCTGAAAGAGATTCTTTTGATTTACAACCTATCAAATATTCGAAGAAAATTGTCACCTGCGGACCATCAACCACTGCGAGGGATATTGCAAAAATCATGACTAAGAAAAAAGTTGGAGCCATATTGATCGTTGACGAAATGTTGCCAATAGGGATTATTACTGATAAAGATTTAAGGAATAAAATCGTTACCGGCGACTATTCGATCCTGACAACTGCAGAAACCATAATGACCAAACCCGTTATTACGTATCCTAAAAAAATGACGGTTACAGAGGCTCAAATGGCCATGATGAAAAGTAACATTAGTTATTTATGTTTAACCAAAGACGGAACAACAAATACCAAAGCGGTTGGCATTTTATCGAAGCATGATGTTATGGTGGCTTTAGGAAATAATCCTGCTGTACTAATAAAAGCACTTAAAAGAGCTAAAAAGGCAAAGGAAATAAAACCTATCAGGGCAAGAATTATGCAATTGCTTCAGGGATATTTAGACCAGAACATCCCGATGACGCTGATTTCGAAAATCATTACAGAACTTAATGAAGCTTGTACAACGCGTGTTATCGAAATTTCGTTAGAAAAAATGAGCAGTCCGCCGCCTGTAAAATTTGCCTGGCTGGCTTTAGGAAGTCAGGGACGAAGCGAACAAATGCTGCATACGGATCAGGATAATGCGATTGTTTACGAAAATGTTTCCGACGTTTTTAAGGATGAAACCAGAGTGTATTTCTTAAAATTTGCCGCTCTTGTCAATAAAGGGCTTTTTGAAATTGGCTATGATTATTGTCCTGCCGAAATGATGGCCTCAAACCCAAAATGGTGTATGAGTCTGGAGGAATGGAAAAATCAGGTACATCATTGGATTACCAATCCGGGGAAAAATGAAGTTTTATTGTCGTTTATATTTTTTGATTACAGTTTGACATATGGCGATGCTGCGATTGTGGATGAACTTTCGGAATCTATTTTTGAAAATGTAAAAGCAAATCCTATTTTTTATGTTCACCTGGTTAGTGGTGCTTTGCAAAGTCCTTCACCAACAGGCTTTTTCAGACAATTTCTGGTAGAGCAAGACGGAGCGAATAAAGATCATTTTGATATCAAAAGAAGGGCCTTGATGCCACTTACAGATGCTGCTCGAGTTTTGATTTTATCACATTCGGTTAAATCGATCAGCAATACCGCGGAACGTTTTGAAAAACTGGCCGAACTAGAACCTAATAACAGGGAATTGTATTTATCGTGTTCGTACTCGTTTAAGGCTTTACTTAAATTCAGAACCAAACAAGGACTTTTACATCATGATTCTGGACAATTTATTGCTTTGGAATCGTTATCGAAAATGGAAAAAATTAAACTGAAAAGAACTTTTAAAACCATTAAGGAACTTCAGGAATTGATTTCGGTACGTTTTAATGTTTCAAATCTGGTATAGTTATGAGTTTATTTAATTTTTGGAAAAAAGAAGAAGATCTCTTTGCTGAAAATATTTCGATAGAAGAAACGCGTTTTGTGGTTCTGGATACCGAAACTACTGGTTTTGATTATGACAATGACCGTATATTATGCATTGGCGCATTGGTCCTGCAAAACGGAACAATTGCTATTCAGGATAGTCTTGAGGTTTATATAGAACAGGATCATTACGATAAATCGACAGCTCAGATTCATGGCATATTAAAAGCTTTCGTTATCCAACGCCCCACCGAATTAGAAGCTTTGCAACAGTTTTTGGATTTTTTAGGCGATTCGATTATTATTGCACATCATACTGTTTTTGATGTGACCATGATCAACAAAGCCCTTGATCGAAATGGTTTACCTGAATTAACGAACAAGCGCTTAGACACCGCTATTTTATACAAAAAAACACTGATTAAGTCTCATTTGTTTGAGCGAAAAGATCACTATACCCTAGACGATCTGGCAGACAAATTTGATATTTCTAAAAAAGACCGCCACACCGCTTTGGGCGATGCGTATATTACCTCAATTGCTTTTTTGAAAATTGTAAAAAAACTGAAAGAGAAGAAACACGTTAATTTGAATGCTTTGTTTAAATAAAAAGCCTGATTTTTAAAATCAGGCTTTTTAGTAAATTACTCTTCTATAAACAGTCGATACGGGAATACGTTTGATGATCTGTTTTTTAAATTTTTCATAAAACTATCACATAAATAATCCCATTCAATGGTGCTCCTCCGGGATATGTTGGTTATGAAGAAGGTGGATTGTTAGTAAATAAAATCAGGCAAAAACCTTATTCAATTGTTTTATTTGATGAAATAGAAAAAGCACATACATCGGTTTATGATGTTTTTCTTCAAATTATGGATGAAGGAAAACTACACGACCGATTAGGAAAAGAGGGTGACTTCTCGAACGCTATTATCTTATTTACGTCAAATATTGGTGCTGATCATATTGTTGAAACCTTCAATAGTGGAAAAATTCCAACTTCAACTTCCTTAATGGAAATTATGGGGAATTACTTTAGACCTGAATTTTTAGGGCGATTAACCGAAATAGTACCTTTTGCTCCTATCAGCAAAGAAAATGCCTTAAAAATATTCGAAATCCACCTTAAAAAAGAGTTTATGGATTTGTTAAAGAATATCAATATTAAAGTTGAAATTCCAATGGAAGCAAAACTATATCTTGCAGAAAATGGCTATAACGCTAAATATGGGGCAAGGCCTATAAAAAGCATTATAAGAAGTCATTTAAGAAGACCTTTGGCTAAGAAAATAATCTCCGGAGAAGTAAAAGACGGTGACACTATGACTGTTATTATTGAAAATGACGAGGTAAAATGGATTAAGGAAGAAATGGCAAACGTGCTTGAAAACTAAACTAGTACAGCTATTATATAAAAAACGCTAAGATAAAAATCTTAGCGTTTTTTTGTTTGCATATTATTCTAAAACCAAACCAATCTGGCCGTCGTCATCTAATTCTGTTTCTACCGAATCGTCTTCATCTAATTCCGGTTTTTCAGGAACTTCTTCAACGGGTTCTTCATATGGTAATGGATCCAATAAATTAACTTGTTTTAACTTATCAGTTGTCAGTTGATTTCCTAATGCTTTAAAGCCTTTTACAGCAATAAAATCTTCAACGTCAATATGTAAATCTTCTTTCTGAACTCCTTTTACTTTTGCAAATATTAGTTGTGCTACCGGACGATAATCTGTTGATACAATTTCTAATTGCGAATTTGGATGGTCTGTAATAAAGCTTTCTTCTTTTCCTTCATTTTCTACAAGGAAACGTTTCAGATAATAACGTTCTTTTTCTCCATCATAATAAATCGCCGAAATTGGTTTTTTAGGATTAAATTTCTCTAAAACAATCATATCTTCCTCGAAATGCGTTGACAATTCCGGAATAATGACTTTTAATTTACCTGCCTGACTAATTACTAGGATTTTATCACTTGGTTTAAACTCGCCTAACAATTCACCTCTGGCATCAACATTCAAACGTTTAACGGTATCATCAAACCAAACTTTTCTTGGTAATAAAGTCGAAATTCCTTTTTCTTTTAGCTCGATTTTCTTGATTGGATATTTTGTTACCAAATTTCCTTTTGAAGCCCTGCCTTTAATGGCAAGCTTAGCAAAATCAATATCGAATTTCAGTTTTTTGATTGTTCCTACCTGACGCAATAAGATTGTTACAACCTCAGCTTCTCCATTCGGATTATGTGAAAAATAAACAACCTGAGAACCATTCGTTCCATTAGTTAAATCATACGCTTTATCCCTGGTAACACCCGAAACATTGAAACGTTTGATATACGAAGGACCGGATTTACCATCACGATACATCATATTATAAATCGTACGTTTATCACTTTTATCAAAAACAGCAACATGAATAATATCTTTTCCGATAAACGTTTTGGCATCCACTTTTGTTACCATCAATGTTCCATCTCTTAAAAACACAATAACATCATCAATATCAGAACAATCGCCTACGTATTCGTCTTTTTTAAGGCTGGTTCCAACGAAACCTTCTTCGCGGTTTACATACAATTTCGTGTTACGTAAAACCACTTTTGTAGCCTCAACGTTATCAAAAACACGAAGTTCTGTCTGACGTTCGCGGCCTTTTCCGTATTTCTCTTTTAATTTAGTAAAGTAAGCAATAGCAAAATCGGTAAGATTTTCTAAATGATGCTGTACTTCTTTCATTTCGTCTTCTAACTTAGCGATGAAATCATCGGCTTTATCAGAGTCAAAACGAGTAATACGAATCATAGGGATTTGAGTCAAACGCTGCAAATCATCATCGTTGATTTCTCTGACGAATGATTTTTTGAAAGGCTCGAATCGATCGTATAAATATTTGTAAAGTGATTCTCTATCTGAATACAGTTTGAAATCGATGTACATTTCTTCACGAATGAAGATTTTTTCTAAAGTAGAAAAATGCCATTTATTTTTTAATTCTTCTAACTGAATTTCTAATTCTTGTTTGAGCAAATCAACAGTTCTGTGTGTCGAAATTTTCAACATTTCAGAAACTCCAATAAACAAAGGTTTGTTATCCTCAATAACACAACCTAAAGGTGCTACAGAAGTTTCACAAGCAGTAAAAGCAAACAAAGCATCAATTGTTTTGTCCGGAGAAACTCCCGGGAAAAGGTGAATTAAAATTTCAACATCTGCCGCGGTATTGTCTTCGATTTTTTTGATTTTGATTTTACCTTTATCATTGGCTTTCAAAATACTATCAATCAAAGTAGTCGTATTGGTCGAAAACGGAATTTGCGTAATCACCAAGGTATTTTTATCTAATTGCGCAATTTTAGCACGTACACGCACACGTCCGCCACGAAGTCCGTCATTATAATTCGACACATCAGCAATACCTTGTGTCATGAAATCAGGATATAATGTAAAAGCTTTTCCTTTTAAAATCTTGATCGAAGCATCAATTAGCTCATTGAAGTTATGTGGTAAAACTTTAGTCGAAAGACCCACTGCAATTCCCTCTGCTCCCTGTGCCAAAAGCAACGGAAACTTTACCGGAAGATTGTTGGGTTCTGCACGACGACCATCGTATGAAACACCCCAATCGGTAATTTTTGGAGAATACAAAACCTCTAAAGCAAATTTAGATAAACGTGCCTCGATATAACGAGAAGCCGCAGCTCCATCGCCTGTTAAGATATTTCCCCAGTTTCCCTGGCAATCAATTAATAAATCTTTCTGACCAATTTGTACCATAGCATCACCAATACTCGCATCTCCGTGTGGATGATACTGCATGGTGTGACCTACAACATTGGCAACCTTATTATAACGACCATCATCCAACTCTTTCAAAGAGTGCATAATACGACGCTGAACCGGTTTAAAACCATCTTCAATAGCCGGAACTGCACGTTCAAGAATTACATAAGAAGCGTAATCCAAAAACCAGTCTTTGTACATACCCGTTACTTTGGTAATAACGTCTTCTCCTTCTTCTTCCTGATTTTCGTAAAAATGCTGTCCTTCAAAATTCTTCGCATTTACGCTGATAATTTCTTCAGAATCATCTCCGTCCTGATTGTCATCAAACTGGTTTTCTTCAGAATTATTCTCGTCGTCGTTTGGAATGATGTTATCGTCTTCTTCGTCTTTCATTTATTTATATTCGAAATTATAAATTTGTATTTTTGTTCTGAAAAATTTGATCTCCTAATCAAATCAAAATTAGTATATTCTTAATTCGAATTATACTTATCCAGAATACTATTTTTTAAAATATACGGTTTTAATTCTTTATAACTAAAAAAAATCTCAGGTTCTCCGCCTGCAAAACCTAATAATTCATATGGAGCATAAGAAAAGGTAATTCCTGTTGGTAAAATATAAAAATTGTTAGCAAGTTTTATTGGAGTTAATAATTCATCACCGTAATCTGATCTTATCTTATTTCCATAAAAATCAATAAAATTTTCATCTTTTGTGTTTAGAATTTGTGCTATTTCTATTTTTTTTCCAGTACTTACTTCGTAATTATAATATGATGTATGATACATACCGTGTGCTCCACCCATATAATTGTACCAATAATCAGAAACTACATAAATATTTGAATCAATAAAAATAGGCGAACTAACAGATAAACTTTCTGTAGTGTAATTATCCTCATTACTTACCGCTTTTTTAATATCAAAATTATGTTTCCATTTATGATGATTTTTTATACTAACCGAATCAATAGGCAAATACTTTAAATTTGAACTTAAAGCTTCAAAGCTTTTATCGTTTGATAAAATTTCTCCTAAAAAAATATAATCCCTTGATGGGGTATAATCTCTTGCTACCCCTTTTTTATAAGTTTTTCTGGTATCAAATAATGTATAATCAATTTTATCAAAGCATTTATAAGATGGAAATTTTTTACTTGGATAAATTTTATATGTTTTTTTATTATAGATGCACTCTATAAACATTTCATTAGTGAATAAATGGTATAATGTAAGATTGCAAATAGTTTTCTCGTTTTCATTCCTGTCATAATACACTTCGCCTGTGTAGAAATCCTCTTTGTCATTTTTTATTAATCCAAAGCCAAAGATTTGGTTTTCTCCATCAATATAAAGATTACCTGACTTCCAATATCCTCCAAATTCTTCAGTTAATTTATTAGAAATATGAATTTGAATTTTTTTATCATTATCTAATTTCCCTTCAAAAGAATAGATAAAAGGAGCTTCGATTTTTAATGTATCACCACCTATTACTATTGTATTTTCTTTAATTTTATAAATTAAACTCTCGTTTTTTTCTTCAATTTTTACTTCACTTACAGGCTTAGGAACAATTACTGATTTCTTCTCATCATTTTTTGACTGACAAGAAAAACATAAAGCGATTATCAATAAACCCAGAATAGTTTTTCTCATAAAATTAAACTTCCGCTTCAACCGCATCCAACTCCACCTTCAAATTCTTGATAATAAATTCTTGTCTGTCCGGAGTATTTTTTCCCATATAGAAAGACAACAATTGCTCGATTGAGGTATTTTTATCCATCATAATCGGGTCGAGTCGAATGGTTTCTCCAATGAAATTCTTGAACTCATCGGGCGAAATCTCTCCCAAGCCTTTAAATCGCGTGATTTCCGGTTTTGGTTTTAATTTTTCGATCGCATCTTTTCTTTCTTCGTCAGAATAGCAATAGATCGTTTCTTTTTTATTTCTAACCCTGAAAAGCGGTGTTTGCAAAATATACAAATGTCCTTCTTTAATTAATTCAGGAAAAAACTGAAGGAAAAAAGTAATCAACAGCAAACGAATGTGCATTCCATCGACATCGGCATCGGTTGCGATTACGATATTGTTGTAACGCAATTTCTCCAATCCGTCTTCGATATCTAATGCGGCTTGCAGTAAATTGAATTCTTCGTTTTCGTACACAATTTTCTTTGTCATTCCGTACGAGTTCAAAGGCTTACCACGTAAACTGAAAACTGCCTGAGTATTCACGTCACGTGACTTTGTGATCGATCCGGAAGCCGAATCTCCCTCGGTAATAAAAAGTGTACTTTCTAAGTTTCTTGGGTTTTTAGTATCCGGAAGATGTGCTCGGCAATCCCTTAATTTTTTATTATGAAGATTGGCTTTCTTAGCACGATCTGTTGCCAGTTTTCTAATTCCCGATAATTCTTTACGCTCACGTTCAGCCTGCAAAATTTTACGCAATAAAGCTTCTGCTGTTGGAGGATTTTTATGTAAATAATTGTCTAATTTGGTTTTAATAAAGTCGTTTACAAAAGTACGAACTGATACTGGCGGTGTTCCGTCATCAGAACCCATATCCATAGAACCTAATTTGGTTTTGGTCTGAGATTCGAAAACAGGTTCCATTACCTTGATGCTGATCGCACTCACGATCGATTTACGAACATCAGAGGCTTCGAAATTTTTGTTGTAAAACTCACGAATGGTCTTTACAATTGCTTCTCTGTAAGCTGCTAAGTGCGTTCCTCCTTGTGTGGTATTCTGACCGTTGACAAAAGAGTGATATTCTTCGCTATATTGCGTTTTACTGTGCGTTAAAGCGATCTCAATATCATGCTCTTTCAGGTGAATAATTGGATATTCAAGATCTTCTTCGCTGATTGTTTCTTCTAATAAATCACGAAGACCATTTTCTGAAAGGTATTTTTCGCCGTTGAATATAATAGTCAAACCATTGTTTAGGTAACAATAGTTCTTTACCATTTTGATTACATATTCTAAACGGAATTTATAGTTTTTGAAGATCGATTCATCTGGTGTAAAGGTAACTTTTGTTCCTTTTCGTTTTGTTGTATCAATTACATCTTCTTCAAGAATCAGATTTCCTGCTGAAAATTCGGCAGCTTTTTGTTTATCATCACGAACAGATTCTACACGAAAAGCACTCGAAAGTGCATTTACTGCTTTTGTTCCGACACCATTTAAACCTACGGATTTCTGGAAAGCTTTAGAATCGTACTTTCCTCCGGTATTCATTTTCGAAACTACATCGACTACCTTTCCTAACGGAATTCCACGTCCGTAATCACGAACTGAAACCGTTTTATCCCTGATAGTCACCTCAATAGTTTTTCCCGACCCCATCACGAACTCATCGATACAGTTGTCTAAAACCTCTTTTAAAAGAATATAAATACCATCATCAGGTGAAGAACCATCTCCTAATTTCCCGATATACATTCCGGGACGCATACGGATATGTTCTTTCCAATCGAGTGATCGAATATTATCTTCGGTATATTGATTTTGCTCTAGCATAAAGTGAATTGGATTTTTGGCTAATGTACCATTTATAGTCAAAAAATGAAAGCGTATTTCTTTTTTGTTATGATTAATAACAGCTTTGAATTCTATTTAAATTGATTTTAAAATAATACGGCCGATAAAAATATAAAAAATCAGCTTTGAAACAAAAAAACACTATTTGATTCCTAAAACCTGCTTCGCTAAAGCAATCATTTCAGGCGTTCCCGTATTTTTGTTTTTTTCGTCAGAAAGTTTTACGACACCCTGCCAATGTGTATTGTCCAGCTTAACTTCCGTTAATTTTATAACCATATTCATGGGAGGCAAACCGACGTCATTGGTAAAATTGGTCCCAATACCAAATGACATTTTTATTTTGTCTTTACAAAAATCGGTTATAAGTTTTACTTTGTCATAATTTAAGGAATCTGAAAAAACAATCACTTTCGATTTTGGGTCAATTCCCATTTTGGTATAATGCGAAATTACTTTTTGTGCAAACTCAATCGGGTCTCCGCTGTCATGACGCACACCATCAAAAAGTTTGGAGTACTTTTTGTCAAATTGTTCAAAGAAAACATCTGTGGTATAAGTGTCTGTCAGGGCAATCCCGAGGTCACCTCCGTAAACTTTTGTCCAATGTTCCAAACTTATTAAATTGGCCATTTTAAAACCATATTGCGCCGCATGAAACATAAACCATTCGTGGGCATGAGTACCCAAAGGACGAATATTATTGACCATTGCAAAATGAACATTACTGGTCCCGATAAAACTTTGTGAACCAAAAGTTTGCAATGTGTCATTGATTAAAACATGCACATCGTAAGAATGACGGCGTCTTGTACCAAATTCTAAAATTGAAACTCCTAAACTATTATAGTTGTCAATTTTGTTTTTGGTTAAAGTTTTTATAGCCTCATCATTTAGGCGAATAAGATGATTTGATTTATAAAAAAGTTCCGAAATTAAGGCCATCAAAGGCACTTCCCATAAAATTGTACGGTACCAAAAACCTTCAATAGTAACTTTTATTTCTGATCCTTCCTGAGTAATCTGAACTTCTGACGGATCATAAGTATATCCCTGTAAAAAGTCTAAATAAGTAGGATCAAGATAAGGGCAAAATCTAGATAAATATTTCTTTTCATCCTTAGTCAACCGTAAATCGGCCATTGCATCTACTGATTTTCGAAGTAAATCAGCAAAACCGGGAGGAAAAATATGCTTTCCTCTATTTATAAAACCATAACGTACTTTTGCTTTTGGAAAAAGTTTTATTACAGCATGTTGCATCGTAAATTTATAGAAATCATTATCTAAAATTGATTTCAGGAAAGTTGTCTCCATACTCATAATCACATTTTAACAGCTCAATCGACTGTTATCATTAAATCTCATCTCTTTCCGGCTAAGATACGGCAATTCGATAAAACAAGAAAATTCTTTAAAACAAACCTCTTAATTATATTTTATTTCCGAATTATTTTAAACGAAACAATGCTGGCAGTATCAAGATAAATAGTAATATAATCACCTATATTTTTGTCATAGGTGATTTGAAATTCTAAACCACCACGCTTTTCTTTAGAATTCTGAATTTTAACGGGTTGATTCTTTTTATTTAAATAAAAAACGACATTTGACTTTGAAACGTTTTTGATTTCAATCGTGATTTTATCGCCATATTTGGCTTCAATTATTCCGGAATCCGGTGATTTAATTTTATAATCTCCTGCGATTGTTTTATTATAAATCAAAGGGCCGTTTAGAAATTCTTCTTTATTTAATTTACTCCCCAGATAAGAACCCGAATCAGGAAAATGTTTGGCAAAAAAATAATCAGGATCTGTATCAAAATAAATGGGATCAAAATCATTTACCATTCTGCCTTTACTGCTGTCATAATATCCCTGACCCCAGGTAACATCTATCAGTCGCCACTTTTTATCAATTAAAACGGTATTCCACGCATGATTTGAAGAAGTGTTTTTTCGACCGATATCTGCCAGTCTTGTTTTTGAATCTCCTCTAATTATTTCTGATTTCAAGCCAACCAGTCCTGCCAAATGTTGGTACAAAGCTGTAAAACCTTCGCAAACTGCTTTTTGAGAATCAAAAGTTTTCTGAATCAGTTTATCGTTGATTTGTTTTATTTTCCTTTGTTTCTCAGCTTCGGTCGAATAAGTAAACCCCTGAGTTCTGGGTGGATTTAAATAAACTTTGTAATCATATTTTATATTAAGAGCAATCCACGTATAAATAGCGCGTGCTTTATCCTGTTCTGAAGAAAAATCGTCCTGAATTCTCTCCGCCAAATTGTTTGTAGCACTAAAGTTTTTAGGATATTTGGCCACTATTTTATCAACATCACTAAACTTTTGGGAGTATGAGGAATGCGAAAAGAGAACATTAAGAAGAAGAATTATAAAGGCAATATTTTTTATTTTCATAGATTTAAAAACATTCTTTTATAAGATCTTTTAATTCTTTGTCTAATTCTGCATTAGAAATTTTATTTTCTTCTAAATCAAAATTAGCATTAAAGGCAGGTAATGAAAATGTAGCTTTAATTTCGGCGCCATATCTTGGTAAAGCATTACGTCCTATTTCTAAAACCGAAGCACCACCTCTTGTTCCTGGCGAAGTTGCCATTAACAACATTGGCTTTTTCTGAAATACGTCTTTGATAATTCGGGAAGACCAATCGAATATATTTTTAAATGCTGTAGAATAATTGTTGTTATTTTCTGCCAGAGAAACTACTAAAATATCCGCACTTTCTAGTTTGCCCAAAAATGCTTTTGCTTTTTCATGCTGCCCCACTTCTTTCTCAAGATCAACGCTAAATAATGGCATTGCAAAATCGTTCAAATCCAATACTTCAACTTCTGCATTTTCGAATAAACCTGCAGCATAAGTGGCTAAATGTTTATTGATAGAATGCTGACTGTTACTTCCTCCAAAGGCTATAATTTTCATATGTTTGTTTTTTATTAATTAAACCGTATAAGTTATATAAGTACATTGAATTACTTTATCAAAATTAGTTTCGACAAGCTTAAATTATCTTATATAACTTTTATGGTTAATTATATTTTATTTGGTTTTTCGATTTCGTAAATCTCTTTCTGAATTTCTACTGAGTATTCATTCGGGTAAATTTTACCTCCGTAAGATTTTGCATATACTTTGGTAAATTCTGCTCCAAAATACAGAATAATTGCCGAATAATAGACCCAAACCAAAATAATTATTACAGAACCTGCTGCACCGTAAACCGAAGCAACTGTAGAACTTCCTAAATAAAATCCGATGGCAAATTTACCAATCATAAACAATATTGCTGTTACGGTTGATCCTATAAAAGCATCTTTCCATCTTATTTTTCCGTCCGGTAATGTTCTGAAAATAATTGCAAAAAGCAATGTTATACTAGCCAATACAATAACGGTATTCACTACATAAAACAGATAAACGGTGCTTTCCGGGAAATATACTTTTAAACGTGCACTTACTAAATCTAATGTGGTACTTATAAAAAGACTGACCAACATTAAAAAACCAACTGATGCAATCATTGAAAATGACATTAAACGATTTTGAATGAACTTTTTAACGCCTTTATCCGGTTTTGCACGTAAGCCCCAAATAAAGTTGATAGAACTTTGTATTTCGGCAAAAACTCCGGAAGCTCCAATTAGCAACATTGCGATCCCAAATATAGTCGCAAAAACATTATCTCCTGATAATTGCACATTTTTAATCGCTTCCTGAATCTGAATTGCGGCGCCGTTACCCACCAAGCCATTTATTTGCCCATAAAGCTGGCCCGTTACGGCATCTTCGCCAAAGAAAAAGCCACAAATGGTAATAATAATAATTAATAAAGGTGGTAATGCAAATATGGTATAATACGATAATGCTGCACTTAGCTTAATAGCATTGTCATCATTGAATTCTAAAAAGGTATTCTTGAGCAGAAACCATGACTTGGAGAATATATTTTTGATTTTCACGATACTTCTGGTTTTTAGATATACTCTCAAATTTAAGGAATTATAAAAAAATGAGGATTCTTGCTTTTTTGGTGGATTTTACATTTTTCCCATGTCATACTTTGAATATTTTACGATGTGTAGTCCCTACGGGACACAGACTTTAACCTTTTCTCTGTTTTTCTACCAACAGTTAACTCCTAACGGAGTATTTATAATAGAGATATCTCGTAGAGATTACATGTTGGAAGAACAACAACAAACGTAAATTTTGTCCCGTAGGGACTACACATGTTTTAATAATAAATAAATTTTATTTTGAAACTTTTATATACTGGCGATCATCTCCAAGATTTTTAGTTTTTAAAATATTCTTAAATTCTTTCCTTGTTGGCTTTATCAAATAAGAAAGCGAATCTAACATTTTCCCTTTTATATCTGTAACCGAATCTAATTTCTTGAGATCTTCTGGTAAATAAATAGTTTTAAATTTAAGAACATTTTTTTCTAATGATACTATTTCTATTTTCCAAAAAACAGAATTTCTTGTACTTAAAACCAAATGACCATAAATACGTTTTATCTTCTGATTATAAGATAATCTGAATAATGTATCGATACTTTTCTTTACCAACTCAATTGAATCACCTTTTTTAAACACATCAAATTTATCCTTTGTATCTCTAGTAATTAATTTCCCATCAACAAGATCATATTCAGATTTTAAAGAATCCATTTCTTGTCTGTGAACCTTAAATTTAAAAAAGTATTCTCTTAAAATTTTATCATCTTCAATTCTTAAAAAAGTAGAATCTGAAGTCATATATAATCCTTTAAATTTAGAAGGAAAGCTTCTTAATTCAGAATTATTTACTGGTTGAGGATTTTCAAAATAAAAGGCTAAACAACTATCACATGTTGCAGTAGCATCAGCTTTTTTACAAGATATTAATACAATTACTACTATTATCAATATTATTTTTTTCATAGCTTGTCTTATTGATAATGGCAAAAAATCCCTTTATCATAAACCGTCCATAAACTGGCTTTTTGATTAGCAGCTTTTAAAGCGCAATTTGCCCAGGTGTTACAAGTATAAAACAAACTGTAACTTCCTTTTGCTTCATAAAAAGCATCTTTTCTTCCGTAGCTGTGACCTTCTATCCATTGTGGATGAATGGAATCAGTAAAACTGTCTGAAATAAAAGTGACTAATTTTTGATAGTTTTCTTTTGAAATTAAAATGCGCTTGCAATCATCGCCTTCTTTTAATTGTTTAAAAAATGTGGTGTGCATCGCAGATGAACTTACTCCAAATGCTGCTTTTAAGGCCGTACTTGCTTTTAAGTCTGACCATTCTGGTGTATCGAGATAAAAACCTTTGTCGCCCCAGCCAAAAGCGATATAATTCATCAAAGAATCTTTTGATTGTGTTTGACTGAACTGAATTTCGTTTCGCCAATCTTTAATGTCATTTACAATTGGAACCACAATATCTGTATGAACTCCGTTTGAGAGAATGTAGATAGGAACTGCATCTTTTTCTTCTACTTGTGCAACATCTGAATTGACAGTGATTTTAGAAATCAGATAGACTGAAATAAGATACAGAACAAGAAAAATAATGACTCCGAGAATAGTCCAGCCTAGAAATTTGAAAGTTGATTTTAGCATTTTAATTGGTTTGTTTTTTAAATTAGTTATTGGTTAAATTTCTCTAACCAATTTTTGAGCCAAAAAAATAAAAGCTAATAATTTTGTTTTGCAAATTTAATGATTCAAACAAAAGGTGCTGTTTTTGCTGACTACCCCAGATTGAAACGGAAAGCATTTTTTCTGAATTTATATTTTTTGTGGCGATAAAAAAGCGACCGGAGGAAGCTCTTTTTATGCCGGACAAAAAAATAAATTCAGGAAAAATCTTGGAGGGTAAAGCTGGAAATTGGTCCTGAAAAATGGCACACGGATGATACGGATTCGCTAACGCGAAAGCGCGGATTTGCACGGATTTTTTTACTCTTATTTTTTTATTTACTTCTTTTCTAATTTCTTTTTTGAGCATAAAAAAACTGCTGAATTCCTTCAGCAGTTTAGTCTATTCTCTATATTCTATATTCTTTATTCTTTATTCTTTATTCTATTCTCCAGAAATTTATACGTTGAAACGGAAGTGCATTACATCACCATCTTTTACTACATATTCTTTTCCTTCGACTTTGAATTTTCCTGCTTCTTTTGCTTTTGCTTCTGAACCATAGTGTACGTAATCTTCGTATGAAATTACCTCTGCACGAATAAATCCTTTTTCGAAATCAGTATGAATTACTCCTGCGGCTTGTGGCGCTGTAGAACCAATGTTGATGGTCCAGGCACGAACTTCTTTTACACCTGCGGTAAAATACGTTTGTTGTTTTAATAATTTGTAAGCTGCACGAATAAGAACTGATGCTCCAGGTTCTGTTAATCCCATATCTTCAAGGAAAACCTGACGCTCTTCGTAACTTTCCAGTTCTGTAATATCTGCCTCTGCTCCTACCGAAAGGATAATAACTTCAGCATCTTCGTCTTTTACTAATTCACGAACCTGATCTACATATTTGTTTCCGTTTACTGCTGAGTTTTCGTCAACATTACAAACGTATAAAACTGGTTTTGCAGTAATTAACTGAAAAGATTCCATTAAAACTTCTTCGTCGTTTCCTTGAGGTGTAATAGTACGAGCTGATTTAGCTTGTAATAATGCTTCTCTGATTCTGTCTAAAAGTGCTTTTTCAGTTTGCGCTTCTTTATTTCCGGTTTTAGCGGCACGGTTTACTTTTTCTAAACGTTTTTCAACCGTTTCTAAGTCTTTTAACTGTAATTCGATATCAATCGTTTCTTTGTCACGAATTGGGTTTACATTTCCGTCTACGTGTACGATGTTATCGTTATCAAAACAACGCAAAACGTGAATAATAGCATTACACTCTCTAATGTTTCCTAAAAATTGGTTTCCAAGACCTTCACCTTTACTTGCTCCTTTTACCAAACCTGCGATATCAACAATATCTACTGTTGCCATTTGTACGCGCTCTGGTTTTACCAATTCTTCCAACTTATTGATTCTTGGATCCGGAACGTTTACAACACCAATATTAGGTTCGATTGTACAAAACGGAAAGTTGGCACTTTGCGCTTTTGCATTAGATAAACAATTAAATAATGTTGATTTTCCAACATTTGGTAATCCTACAATTCCTGCTTTCATCTGTTGTTTCTATTTATTTTTTATTAGATCCTGATTCTCTCAGGTCTTGTCATTTAGCTTCTACCTTAATATATAGGCGGTTACTTTAATGATGTATAATTTATGTATTGACTTTTTATTTCTGCCGAAATGATATTTTTTGGCTTTAAAATTTTGCAAATATAAGATTTAATAGCTCGTAAGTGAAGTAAAAATGACGATTAATGTATTTTAAAACACCTTCTTTAAAATAATTAAACTTTTTATTAATATTTTGTTAAAAAATATTACTTTTATCAACGATCAAAACAAAACAATAAACCAAACTCACAAAACCATGAAAAAGATTGCGTTATTTTTATTTCTAATGAATACGGTGTTTCTTTTTGCACAAAAAGAAATTTCAGGTGTTGTAAAAGACAAATCCGGCGCGCCTTTACCGGGTGTTAATGTTCTTGAAAAAGGAACTGCAAACGGCGTATCGACTGATTTTGAAGGAAGTTATCGTATAAAAGTCAAAGAAGGAGCTTCATTAATTTTTAGCTATGTTGGCTATTCTTCTATCGAAAAAAAAGTTACAGGCGATAAAATAGAGGTTATTTTAGATGAAAGCGGCGGCCAAATTTTGAGCGATGTCGTTGTTGTGGGTTCGAGAAATGCAAAAAGAACGGTTGTAAATTCGGCTGTTCCTATTGATGTTATTAATGTAAAAGATGTTACGACGCAAAGCGGAAAACTGGAAATTAATGAATTACTACAATATGTAGCCCCTTCGTTTAATGCGAATAAACAATCCGGTTCTGATGGAGCAGATCACGTTGATCCGGCTTCTTTAAGAGGAATGGGACCTGATCAGACTTTGGTTTTAATTAACGGAAAAAGAAGACATCAATCGTCATTGATTAATTTATTTGGAACTCGCGGACGTGGAAATACCGGAACTGATTTGAATGCTATTCCTGCTGCCTCTATTAAGCGAATTGAGATTCTAAGAGATGGTGCCGCGGCACAATATGGTTCTGATGCCATTGCAGGAGTTATCAATATTGTTACCAATGATAATATAAACGAATTTACCGGAGCCATTACTTATGGTGCATTTAATACAGATGCAAAAGGAGATTTCCCTGATGGTACAGCAAACACTAAAGATTTTAGATTAGACAAAAAAGGTAACGGAAACTCATTTGGGAAAAACCAAAATTTTGACGGAGGATCTCTAAAAGTTTCTGCCAACTACGGTACTGCAATAGGATCTAAAGGAGGCTATGTGAATGTGACCGGAGAATTTTTGAATAAAAACAAAACATTACGTCCTGGTTTTGATTTTAGAAAAGGATTTGGAGAAGCTGAGATTCAGGGTGTGAATTTATTTGTAAATCTTGCGATCCCAATTTCTGACAAGACGCAATTTTATGCTTTTGGAGGAAGTAACTTTAGAGATACAGATGCTTACGCTTTTACCCGAAACGATGGAGAAAGAGTCGTAGAATCTATTTATCCTGGCGGATATACGCCTAGAATTACCTCAAAAATAAATGACAATTCGATTGCTGCAGGAATTAGAACAGAGACTTCAGCTGGCTGGAAATGGGATTTAAGCAACACATTTGGTAAGAACAAATTTCATTATGATATAAAAGGAACGATCAATGCTTCTCTTGAAGATAAATCTCCACGAGAATTTGATGCAGGTGGACACAGTTTACTTCAAAACACTACTAATTTGGATGTTTCAAAAAATTACGGTGATATTCTTGGCGGATTAAATATTGCTTTTGGAACTGAATTCAGAGTAGAAAAATTCGAAATTTTTGCCGGAGAAGAAGGTTCATACGCTACTTATGATACTAACGGAGTACCAATTACAGACCCAACAACCCAAAGTGCTCCTACGGTTCCAAATCCTGATTACGACCCTACAGATCCAACTTCTTCACCAACGATTCCAAGACCTGGTGGTTCTCAGGGTTTCCCGGGATATAGTCCGGCAAATGAAGTAAATAAAAGCCGCACCAACTTCTCTTTATATGCCGATGCTGAACTAGACGTTACAGAAGCATGGATGCTAAGCGGAGCTGTTCGTTATGAAAATTACAGTGATTTTGGAAGTACAGTAAATGGAAAACTGGCTTCGAGACTTAAAATTACAGATAATATTAACCTAAGAGGTTCTGTAAGTACCGGATTTCGCGCTCCGTCATTAGCCCAAATTTATTACAATTTACGTTTTACCAACTTTAGTTCTGCCGGAGCAACCGAAGTTTTGCTGGCTCCTAATGATAGCGAAATCACCAGAGCTTTTGGAATTCAGAAATTAAACGAAGAAAAAGCTTTAAATGCTTCTTTGGGTTTTACAGCTAATTTTGGCGATTTTACCGCAACTGTCGATGGTTATTTGATTAATGTAAAAGACAGAATTGTATTAACGGGTTATTTTGATGCATCGGCTTTGCCTGGTAATGTAGATAAAGCTCAGTTTTTTGTAAATGGCGTTGATACAAAAACGACAGGACTTGATGTTGTTTTGGCATGGAAAAAAACAATAAACGAGAATCGATTGGGTGCAACGCTTGTTGGAAACATCAATGACATGAAAATCGACAAAGTAAAAAATGGTACTTTAGATGAAAAAACATTCTTCGGAGAACGTGACAAAGCTTTCTTACTGGCTTCTGCTCCGCCAAATAAATTTGGTTTAAATCTTAATTACGGAAGAAAATGGTTTGATGCAGGTTTGGCTTTTACCAGATTTAGCGAGGTAAAATTGCTGGATTACCAAATGGATGAAGATCCTGAAGATTACAGAACATCTCCAACCGAAACTGATGCTCAGGTTTTTGCCAACCAAAAGAAAGCTGCTACAGATACGTACGGGGCAAAAATTGTAACCGACTTAACTTTAGGATTTAAAGTTTCAAAGTCTACCAAAATTAGCATTGGAGCCAATAACTTATTAAATATCTATCCTGACCAGCAAGACGACTGGGTTGAAGCCGGAGGATATTGGGATGCTGTACAAATGGGTTTCAACGGAGCTTATTACTACGCAAGGCTTGGATTTAATTTTTAATTTAAAGAAAGGCTTTGTCTTAATCTGATAATAAAACACAAAAAATCCTGAGCGTTAAACTCAGGATTTTTTTATTCATTAAAGATCATAGCTTAAAATCTAAGGAAGCAATGATTGCTTTTTCTTCGTCGGTTGCTGTAAATCCTGAAATATCCCAATACTTGGTTAGGATTTTATTTTGTTTATTAAAAAGTGTTTTCTCTTTAAAAACATCACTTTCATTGTAGGTAAACTTTTGTTTGTTATAACTGGTGGTAATAAAATTATTTCGAACCTGAATATTCTTAACCCGATCTTTTAAGGTAAGATCATAAGCTATTTCTTCGTTCGAACTTAACAAATAATAATCTGAACCATCTAATCTATAATCTACTTTTACAAAAGATCTGGTGATTTTCTTTGAGCCTATTGCAGGTTTTTCTTCGATTTTATCAGGATCTCCAGGCGTAAAAACACACGAAAATTCTACAATAAGTTTTTTTACAGGATCATAAATAACCTCAAAACTATCTGCATCTTTTTTAGATTTATCAAGAGCAGTAATTTTCATTATATAATAGTCTTTATTATTAGGATGGCCTTTTATAATATAATCATATTCTTTTTTTGCTTTTGAATCTAAAACGGGACGAAAATAATTTAAGTTCGAATAATTCTCCATGATATTATTGAGATTATAACCTCTTAAATCTGCACTTACATCTGTTTCAAGCAAACCATAAGATCTGTTTTGTTCTACTAATAATGTAGTGGTTGACTTTTTATTTCCTGAAAACTGAAAATTTACCAGTCCGTCATTATAATAGGAGTATTTATTATCGAGCATAAAAAACTCTCTCACGTAAACTTTAAGTCGATAAGGTGTTGTTAATTTTGCTATTGAATTAGACACAATTCGTTGCAATATTTTTTGTGGATTTTCTTTAGACAAGACAATTTCATCTAATTTGTTGTTCTTATTTTTTAGATAAACTACAAATTGATCTTCTTTTAAAGTTACCCAGCGCAAGGTTAAATTTTCATAATTCATTTCAGAAACCTGAACATTCGAAGCTCCGGTTAGCATAAAAGTAACTTTTCCGTCTTCATTACTTAACAAAACCTGTTTGGTTTTAAGTATAACAACCATTGCATTTTCTATAGGCAATTGTGTTTCTATATCTTTTACAATGATAGAATATTCTATATTTTGAGCAAAAGTATTAACAGTAAAAAACACAATAAATAAAAGTATCACTCTCTTCATAGGCGTTGTTAAATTTTCAACTAAAGTATTGATTTTTTATTAATAAATTAACATTAAAAAAATAAAACCTTAAAAATCAACAAACTACCAAATGTCAAAATTTAAAAATTTGAGCAAAAAAAAATCCTGAGTACTAACTCAGGATTTATATTTTCTACAATAAATGTTTATTCATCACCATGTAAAAACGCTTGTCTGTTCAACAAGGTTTCTTCATCTTCTACGTGATTATCGTCTGGCACACAACAATCAACAGGACACACAGCAGCACATTGAGGTTCATCATGAAAACCTTTACACTCTGTACATTTTCCAGGAACAATATAATATACTTCGTCAGAAATTGGTGTTTGAGCATCATCTGCGTCAACCTCAGTTCCGTCCGGTAAGATTATTTTTCCTGAAAGTTTTGTTCCGTCTTTATATCTCCAATCATCAGCGCCTTCATAAATTGCTGTATTTGGGCACTCTGGTTCACAAGCTCCACAGTTTATGCATTCGTCAGTTATAATTATTGCCATCTTGTTCTTGGTTACATGTTAAAAGTTACAGGCTTTGAGTTTAAAATACCAAAGATTTCATTCTGCTTTGCCTTATAACGTAATATAGCTTATTTTTGTGCAAAATTACAATCAAAACAATTCATAAACAAACATTATGACATTAGAAACAAAAAAAAGTGTTTTTGTTGAATTAGGTAAATTCCTAAATCAGTTTTCTGAAACAGATAATACACAAAATCCTTCCGTTTTAGGCAATGACTTGTTTTTTGATGATTTTATAAAACTGATCCTTTTATCACAATCTCATAACGGATGGTATACACCTGAACAAGTATACTTTGCTATAAAATCATGGGCCGATGCGCTGACCGAAGAAAACATTACAAAATGGCTTTCTCAATACGCAACAGAATTTGCCCAGAATGACAATACTGAAAAAAATGTCGCTTTAATTCTGGCGGGAAATATTCCGCTGGTAGGTTTTCACGATTTCTTATCTGTTTTAATTACAGGAAATAAAGCTTTAATAAAAACATCTTCAAACGATCAGCATTTATTGCCGTTTTTAGCAAAATATTTAGTTTTTGTTGATGAAAGCTTAAAAGATAAGATCACTTTCGTGGAAGGAAAACTGGAAAACTTTGATACTGTAATCGCCACCGGAAGCAATAATACTGCGAGATATTTTGAATATTATTTTAAAGATAAACCTTCGATCATTCGAAAAAACAGAAATTCGGTTGCGGTTTTAAACGGAAAAGAAACTAAAGAAGATTTAGAAAATTTAGGTGAAGATATTTTCAGGTATTTTGGTCTGGGATGCCGCAATGTCTCCAAGCTTTTTGTACCTAAAGGATATACATTTGATGCTTTTTTTGAAGCAATTTTCAAATATCAGGACGTTATTCATTACGAGAAATACGCTAATAATTACGATTATAATAAGGCGGTATTTTTAATGAGTAATTTTAAATTACTCGATAACGGGTTTCTAACCATAAAAGAAGATCCTAGCTACGCCTCTCCTATTTCGAGTGTTTTTTATGAATTTTACGAAAACATAGACGAATTACAAACTCGTCTTGAAGCTGATGCTGAACAAATTCAGTGTATTGTTAGCAATGATTTGATCAAAAATAGTATCCCATTCGGACAAACTCAAAATCCTCAATTGTGGGATTATGCAGATAACGTAGATACTATAACGTTTTTGTTAACAACAAAGTAAAAATATGTTTAATTATTTCGAATAATTTATCGCTTTTTCAGCTCCTATTGCCGAAATTTGCCTCTTTAAAATTTTCGACTTTTAACAACAACCATGAAAAAACACAACTACAGCGCAGGACCAAGTATTTTACCTCAAGAGGTTTTTGAAAAAGCATCAAAAGCTATATTAAATTTTAATGATTCAGGACTTTCTATTCTTGAAATTTCGCACCGAAGTAAAGATTTCGTTGCCGTTATGGATGAAGCTCGTTCCCTTGCTTTAGAGTTATTAGGACTTACAGGAAAAGGATATCAGGCACTATTTTTACAAGGTGGTGCAAGTACCGCTTTCTTAATGGCTCCGTATAATTTATTGAAAGAAGGTGGAAAAGCCGCTTATTTAGATTCCGGAACCTGGGCAACTGCTGCAATAAAAGAAGCAAAATATTTTGGAGAAACTATTGTTGTAGCTTCTTCGAAAGAACAAAATTATAACCATATTCCAAAAGGATACGAAATACCAAGTGATGCAGATTATTTTCACTGTACTAGTAACAATACTATTTTTGGAACTCAAATGAAAGAATTCCCTGCAACTAACGTTCCTGTTGTTTGCGATATGAGTTCTGATATTTTTTCACGCAATTTAGATTTCTCTAAATTTGATTTAATCTACGCCGGAGCTCAAAAAAATATGGGTCCTGCAGGAACAACTCTTGTTGTTATTAAAGAAGAAATCTTAGAGAAAAACGGAAAAACTATCCCTAGTATGTTAGATTATGCTAAACATATTAAAGCAGAAAGTATGTACAATACTCCTCCTGTTTTTGCTGTTTATGTATCGTTACTAACTTTACAGTGGATTAAAGAAAAAGGCGGAATCGCTGCTGTTGAGAAATTAAACGACGCAAAAGCTGATTTACTTTACACTGAAATCGACAGAAACCCATTATTCAAAGGTGCTGCAGCGGTTGAAGATCGTTCTAAAATGAATGTTACTTTCTTATTGAATAACGCTGATCATACAGAAACTTTTGATGCTTTATGGAAAGCTGCAGGAATTTCAGGATTGCCAGGACACCGTTCTGTGGGTGGTTACAGAGCTTCTATTTACAATGCTATGCCTATCGAAAGTGTTCAGGTTTTAGTAGATGTAATGAAAGCTTTGGAGTCTAAAGTTTAGTTTACGGTCACAGTCTCGGTTTTCAGCTTTTAGTTTGCCGAAAATGTGAATTGAATACTAGAATCCTAGCCCCGATAGCAGTGGAAATCCTTTTATTTTTTTTCTTTAAAAAAATAAAAGATTGGAACGAATAGCGGGATTAGCTCCTAAATCAAAAAAAGAAAAATCATAATATCTGTTTATCCAATAATCTTTACGATTAAACAGTTAAACAAATAAACAAAATAAACACACAATGAAAGTATTAGCAAATGACGGAATTTCTAAAAGTGGAATTCTTGCCTTAGAAAAAGGTGGATTTGAAGTTATAACTACAAAAGTAGCTCAGGAACAAGTAGCTAATTTTGTGAATGAAAATAATGTAGACGTAGTTTTAGTGCGTAGCGCAACTAAAGTTCGTAAAGATATTATCGATGCTTGCCCTGGACTTAAAATTATTGGTCGTGGTGGTGTTGGTATGGATAATATTGATGTTGATTATGCTAAAAGCAAAGGAATTCATGTAATTAATACTCCGGCTTCATCATCAGAATCTGTTGCTGAATTGGTATTTGGACACTTGTTTTCTGGTGTTCGTTTCTTACATGACTCTAACAGAAATATGCCTCTTGAAGGGGATTCAAACTTTGATGGTTTGAAAAAAGCATACGCAAACGGAACTGAATTAAGAGGAAAAACTTTAGGTATTGTTGGTATTGGTCGTATCGGACAAGCTACTGCAAAAATGGCTCTTGGTTTAGGAATGAAAGTAATTGCTGCAGATAGTTTTATTCCGTCTGTAGATGTTAAGGTTGAGTTTTTTGATGGTCAGTCAATCACTACAACTATCGTTTCTCAATCATTAGAATCTTTGTTTAAAGAAGCTGATTTCATTACACTGCACGTTCCTGCTCAGGATGGTTACATCATTGGAGAAAAAGAATTGGCGATCATGAAAGATGGTGTTGGAATCGTAAACTGTGCTCGTGGTGGGGTTATCGATGAAGTAGCTTTAGTAAAAGCTTTAGATTCTGGAAAAGTTTCTTTTGCAGGTTTAGACGTTTTTGAAAGTGAACCAAAACCAGAAATGGCGATCTTAATGCACACTAAAATCTCGTTGACTCCGCACATTGGAGCTGCAACCGGAGAGGCACAAGACAGAATTGGTACAGAATTGGCTTCACAAATTATTACTTTGTTGAGCTAAACAAATAGATTAAATCATTTAAAGGGATTTGCTGCTTAATTGTAGTAAATCCCTTTTCTTTTTTTCTAATTTTGGCGTGTAATTAAACGAAATATGAAAACAGACAAAATAAATTCTAAACGCAAGTGGATCTTTCGTTTGATTGCACTCACAGCTATAATTGCTTTATTCTGCACTTCTATCTTTGGAAATATATTGATGCTTGTTATCGAAAAAGAATATTTTATACCAAAGCAATCTTCTATTTTTACATTTACAGAGACAGTTGGTAATAGCGGCTCTAGTGATGTTTGGAGATATGGTGAAGATCGCAGCAATTATTACTTTAATCTAAGTACATTTAATAATGATGTATTATTTTTTCCTAAAAAGAACATCAAAAATTGCCCTGGATTTAATCCTGAAGATATCAAAACCTGGTGCGAAGTGAAAACACTAAACAACTAACTATAACATTATCTTTAAGTTAGCCCTATGTAAGCGTTTGAGTAATTTCTTAAATTGTTGAGCAAGTAATTAAAAAATAGATTAACTTTAGACGTATTTATTATTACTTTGTAGTAAATATCTTTCTTTTTATTAAATTTGTCGTTTAATCTAAATCTAAACATTATGTTTGAGCAATTAACTCAATTAGTACAACAATACGGAGGTAATGCCGTAGTAAACAACTCTGCCGTTCCTAATGAACAAAACGAGGCGGTAATAAACGAAACAAGTACTTCGATATTTGAAGGACTGAAAAAAATTGCTACAGAAGGCGGCGGTGAACAACTTGCCGGTTTGTTTAGTGGTAAATCTTCTATAGATAGTTCGAACCCTGTTGTACAGCAAATAACACAACAATTATCAGGAAGTCTTGGACAAAAATTTGGATTGAGCAGTGATGCTTCTTCAGGAGTTGCAGCAAGTATGATTCCGCAAATATTAAGTTCTTTGGTTAATAAAGCAAAAGATCCTAATGACAATAGTTTTCAGATTTCTGATATTATTGGTTCTCTTACCGGAAATAGCGGACAAGCTTCTGGTATCATGGAAACAATTAATAAATACGGAATGCAGTTTGGTTTAGACCAAAATAATGACGGAAAGGTAGATGTAACTGATGTTCTTGTGGTCACTAAAAGCAAAGGTGGAATTGCAGGTTTTATTGGAAAATTGTTTGGAAGTAAGTAAGGTTCTAAGTTACTAATTTTCTGAGATACTAAGATTCTGAGAGGCTAAGGTTCTGAGAGGCTAAGATGCTAAGTGCTAAATGAAATATATTTTAAAGCTGTTTATTTACCATAAACAGCTTTTTTTGTATCACACCTAAAAATGGCAAAGGTTTTGATATTCTAAGTTTTAAATAAGCTTAAATCTGCAGTCTAAAACTACAAAGTGCTGTTAAATAACAAAATAGCTGACTGCTTTATTTGTAAATTTAAGTTCGAAATTTCAAAGTCATGAAAAATTACATTTACGCTCTAATCCTCTTATTTACCATAGTAGCATGTTCTACTGCTACAAAAAGCAGTGTCGCAGCAAATACTTCTGTTCACCCGCCAAAGGTTGCTGTAAATGATACAGTAAGGATCGCCAATGACTCACTAGAATATGAAGTTATTATTATAGATAACGGTTTTAGTACCTGGCTGGCTGCAACAGCGCTTCCGCGTAATTATTATTCTTTATCATATCTTGAAAACAAAAATAATTTATATGTAAATGAATGGAATAATCGTGTTTTGCAACCGCAGCGTTATAGTCCCAATTTATACGAAATGAGGATAGATTATCAGCCAAATATTCATTACGGATATGAAGTAAATTACCTGATTTATAATTATATGATTTATTTTCAAAATACATACAAACAAAAGCTTTCAGGGTATGTTCCTATAAGATAATGTTCTTATATTTGTAATTATTGCAAATAAAAATGAATCGATTAAAGAAACGTTGGGGTATTACCTCAAATCTACAAGCCATAATTATATTGATTGTTTTTGCCATCACAGGATCGGCATCTGCATGGTTGTCTAAACCTTTTTGCGTTTTACTGGGCATCACCAAAGAAGACTTTGGCGGATGGTTTACTCTAATCCGTTTATTGATTATTTTCCCTATTTATCAGGTACTACTTGTTGCTATTGGAACTGTTTTTGGACAATTCCGTTTCTTTTGGAATTTCGAAAAGAAAATGCTTAAAAATATGGGATTAGGATTTTTATTCAAAGATTAATTTTATAAATGCTTACAACAGATTTCACAATCTCAATAAAATAAAAAATGGCAACTTTTTAAGGTTGCCATTTGTCATTTATAAAATTGTTACGATTTTAATTTTCTCCTTTTTGGAAATAGTAAGTATAAATCCACGTCAATGTAAACGACGGAATTATATCTGTAAAAGGCAATGCTTCTTCTATAAAAGTTAAAACACTCGCCACTCGCCCAACTCTGCCTTTGTACATTCTGGTCATAATAAATGCGGCAACGGGCGCCCAGATTACATCTGAGAATTCTCCAATCCACGGAATTGTAAAGGATATCATTCCAACACCGTCCAAAAGCAAACCCAAAAGGAGTTTTCTGGTTCTGTCGCTTTCGTTTATTGTTTTTACTTCCTGCATTTTCATTTCGTTTAGATATTATTCGAATTTATAAAAAATGATTCAACTGAACTTATTGATTAAGGCAATTTTATTTCTTAATTCCCATCTAATAAACTCTTTAATTATTCTTTTTTTCTGTTATAGCAAATAGCACACCAAAATTTCCATCGGTCTGAATCCAATTTTCTGATGGTGCATAAGCACGTGATACAAATCCGTCGAGATATAAAGCATTTTTGCAGCCTAGGCTTTTAAAATAGCTGGCAAAATCATAAAAATTTATTTCTTTTTTCGACAATACAAAAACAACTTTTCCGTCTGGCAGAATGCCCACACCGTTTCGAATGTTCAAATTACTTGATCCCTTTGTAAAATCGGGATGAATTTTTCCGTCAATAACTAACATTGGCCCGGATTGAGTCGCATATTCTATTTTTCCATCATTACGAAAATCTTCTGTTTTACAAATTCCGGCAATTCTTTTCGTTGTGAGATAAAAAACGCCATTGGGCTTTAAATAGAAATTGCCAGACACTTTTAGGGTATCCAAAGCAACCAAAACTTTTTGTTTTTCGATATAAAGTCCCTGTGGTGAGTTATCTTTTTTATACATTCCGCCATTCATCGCAAATTTTAAAGTCATCTTATTTTTTTCGATCCAAAGTTTTAAGTTTTGGATACTTCCAAAATTCTCATCCTTATTATTCTTCCAGTATAGTTTTAAATCTTGCTTTTGAAGGTCGGCTTTGTACACCAAAAAAGAATCATCAGCATATACTTTTGCGCCAATAAACAAGCCTGGAAGCATAATTATCAAAACTAACAACCCTATTTTTATTTTCATATTTTTAGAATAATTTCTTATAAATGTAAAATAAAATTTCAATACCTGTTTAAATAACATTCTTCATAAAATTCTGTTACAACACATTTTTATATCGGCAGAATCTTTGTTTCTTTGTAAAAACAGTTTCAAAATGATTCACGCAAAAAATATACATAAGTTCTACGATAAATTAGAGGTTTTAAAGGGAGTTGATTTGCATATCAAAAAAGGAGAAATTGTTTCTATTGTTGGTGCTTCAGGTGCAGGAAAAACAACTCTTTTACAAATTTTAGGAACACTGGATAAACCTGAAATAAACCCAGAATCGTCCCTTATTATAAACGGAGAAAATGTATTGAAATTGCAGGATGTAGAAACCGACAATTCAAAACAGGAAAAAACATTTAAATGGGTTTCCTGGATAGGCGGCATTTATACTTTATGTTTACTTGCTTTTTTAGTATTCTTTAAACTTACAATATTTGATGATCTCTTTAGATACATCACGATCGCAGCTTTATTACTGCCTCTTTTAGTACTAGCGATTTATATGAATCGTTATTTCAAAAAGAAAAGCAAACAAGACAAAATATTATCTAATTTCAGGAATTTAAATCTTGGTTTTATTTTTCAATTTCATCAGCTTTTACCTGAATTTACCGCTCTGGAAAATGTTTGTATTCCCGCCTTTATGGCAAACAAACCAAAAGCAGAAACCGAAAAAGAAGCCAAAAGAATCTTAGAATATTTAGGTTTATCACACAGAATACATCATAAACCAAACGAGCTTTCAGGCGGAGAACAACAAAGAGTTGCTGTTGCAAGAGCTTTAATCAACAAACCCGATGTTATTTTTGCCGATGAACCTTCAGGAAATCTGGACACTCATTCTGCCGAAAACCTGCATCAGTTATTCTTCCAGCTTCGTGACGAATTCGGACAAACGTTTGTTATTGTAACCCACAACGAAGAACTGGCCAATATGGCGGATAGAAAATTAGTTATGTCTGATGGACAAATTATTTCTTAAATATGATTTTAATTTTTATTAGTTGGATTTATATACTTTTTACAACCATTAATTTAGGTTTTCTAACAGATAGAATATTACAGCTAAAAAATCAAAACTTCACTATTACATCTATTCTCGGTCTATTTGCAACAACTATAATAGCAAGTATCTGGGCCATTTTTGGTAGAATAAATATTGAATTTAATGTTTTTTTACTCTTATTAAACATCTTTATTTCTTTACGATTTAAAGATGAAATCATTGCAATTTATAAAATGGTTTTATCTCAATTTAAGGAATTACCAAACATTCTAAAAATTGTTTTTGTTATAACCACTTTATTAATAATTGCACAATGCTCTTCAATTCCTTTTATTATAGACAACGAATCGTACTACATTCAAACTATAAAATGGATTAATGAATACGGTTTTGTAAAAGGACTTGCGAATTTACATCTCTTTTTAGGACAAACTAGTGGCTGGCACGTTACTCAGAGTGTTTTTAATTTTTCCTTCTTATATAAAAATTTTAATGATTTAAGCGGCTATTGCCTCTTACTAGGATCCTTTTTTTCAATTCAAAAATTAAATGATTTTTATACAAACAATAATAAAAATTATCTTGTTGCAGGATTGTTTCCATTATTCAACATTTTTCTATTTCAATTTATAAGTGCTCCTTCTCCAGATGTTCCTGTTTATGTTTTTTCAACAATCCTTTTCTTTTACTTTTTAGAAAATTTCAAAAAGCCTACGCCAGAAGTTTTTTATCTAATTGTAATTTTAGTTCTTTTTTTGATTTACATCAAAAACACCATGCTAACTTTTGCAATAATTCCAATTATATTATTGACTTTACATTTTAAACCGCTTTCAAAAAAATTATTAAAACCTGTTTTACTAACAATTTTGGTTATCTCCCTCTTTATCATAAAAAATATGATTATTTGCGGATCCCCAATTTTTCCATCCAAAAGTTTTAGTAATTTATCGACAGTTTATGCCATTCCAGATGCTATCGAAAGTTTCTATTATGACTCAATTAAGCATTTTGGCTACTCTGTTACTGCTCAGCAATATAATTCAATGTCATCTTTTAATTTGTTTTTAAAATGGTTAACACTTCCCAAACTTCATGGTCTATTCAATTTACTGAGTGTTTTTCTGGTCATTTTTGTTCCGTTTTTTATCTATAAATTTCAAAATAGAAAAAGTCTCTGGGCGCTTTATATCGTGATGGTTTTACAATTACTTTTGCTTTTTGTAACATCACCGCAATATCGGTTTTTCATGAATTTTATAATATTCTTTTCTCTTTTTTGTCTCTCTTGTTTGATTCAGAATAAGAAAACAATTAATTTTATATTGACACTATCGCTAATCCCAGTATTTATTATATTATTTTTTCCTTTAAATTTTAATAGCTTTTCCAATAATCCTTTCATGCGAAAATCTAGCAATTTCAACTTTAAAAATATTGTGTTCGCGTATAAAAACACAAAAAATAATACTGATTTTATTATTGTGAAACTTGGAAATCTTAACTACAACTCACCCGTAAACAACGATTTCTTTTGGGGAAATGGAGATGGTGATTTACCTTGCGTGAATAAAGATCAAATTGAATATTTCAAAAAATATTTCAATACAATTCCGCAAATGCGGACAAACGATTTAAAAGACGGATTTTACGCCAAAAAACTTTCAGAAAATGAATAAAGCAGAACTCAAAGAATTCCTCGACGAAAAAGTCATTCAATATAACAATCAGGATTTTATTGATAGTGATCCTGTACAGATTCCGCATTTATTTTCTCAAAAAGAAGACATCGAAATCGCCGGTTTCCTGAGCGCGACAATTGCTTGGGGAAATCGTAAAATGATTATTAAAAACTCCCATCAAATGATGGATCTAATGGGCAATACGCCTTATGATTTTGTCATGTCACATTCTGATGATGATTTAGTTCGTTTGGAGAATTTCGTTCATAGAACTTTCAACGGAAAAGATTTTGGCGGTTTTACAAAAGGGTTGCAGCACATTTATAAAAATCACGGCGGTTTAGAAGCTGTTTTTGCAAAACATCAGGAAAAAGATAGTTTGCAAAAAAGCATTCACGAATTCAAAAAAATATTCTTCGAAATCGATCATTTGCCACGAACTCAGAAACATATTTCAGATCCTTTAAATAATTCCGCAGCAAAAAGAATCAACATGTATTTGCGCTGGATGGTGCGTCAGGACACCAAAGGAGTCGATTTAGGAATCTGGAAAAGCATTTCGCCAGCCGCATTATCTTGTCCGCTTGACGTTCATTCCGGCAACGTTGCCCGCAAACTTGGAATACTTTCGCGTAAGCAAAACGACGCAAAAGCTTTGGCAGAATTAGATGTACAACTCCGCAAAATGGATATGCAAGATCCTGTAAAATATGATTTTGCATTATTTGGTTTGGGGGTTTTTGAAGGGTTTTAATTTTTAAACCGAAAATTATTTTAATTGTTCTACATGTAAATAATCTTCATTTGAAAAATCTCCATGTAAATCAGGTACCCAACCTCCTGATTTATAAAACTCATTTATAAGATCGTATTCAATCAATCCGGAATCTTCTCCCACTTTTGCATTTTTAATCATTTCAATATTAGAGTTCATAACTCCAAAATTGTCTGCAAGATAAAGTCTGTCTATAGGGGGAGAATCATCACTATGAAATTTATAATAAAATGATTTTTCATAGAAAGACAATTCCAATTGTCCGTTTTTAAATTTTGCCAGCCTTCCATCTCCAGATGTAGACTGGTAATAAGCTAACAAAATATCCGTCTCCAGATTTTTTGAAATACGTCTTAAAATTTCGTCATATAAATATAAATTACCCTGAAAGTCAAACTCAACTTCAACCCAGTCTTTACTCAGATTTTTTGAAATTACAAGAGTTATATTTTTCTCTTCAGATAAATTTTCATCGTGTGGCAAATTATAAAACCATTCCTTTCTTGTGTCAAGCCAGATCTCTCTGCCTGTCGGCAAGTACTTTTTTAACTCTGCCAATACCGTTTCTACGTTTTTGCATTTTATATTTGTTTGCGAAAATGTTGCCATTGTATTTTATATAAGAAGATTTTGTTCCATTTTTTTTCAAAAATATTCAAAAAGAAATTACCAATCATTTAATGGACACTTTTTATTTTTCAAAACTTATTTTTTCATTTAAGCTTTAAATTCATCAATAAATATAGTTTTTGAAGAGTTTTATACCTAACAATCAAGGATTTAAATCACTTGATTATGAGATGATTCGAAAATTTTAGCAATCTAACCGCCATTTTAATGTACCTTTGCACAAAATTTAATGTAAATGAGCACTTTCGAAAAATTCAATCTTCCAAAATCAGTACAAAAAGCAATCGACGAATTAGGCTTTGTTACGCCTACTCCTATTCAGGAAAAATCCTTTGCCGTGATTATGTCTGGCCGCGATATGATGGGAATTGCGCAAACCGGTACCGGTAAAACATTTGCCTACTTATTACCTCTTTTAAAATTATACAAATTTACACCCACCAATACACCTAAAATTGTAATTCTGGTTCCAACTCGTGAATTAGTTGTTCAGGTTGTAGAAGAAGTTGAGAAATTAACTAAATACATGTCGGTTAGTACGCTTGGTATTTTTGGTGGAGTAAACATCAATACACAAAAAAAAGCCGTTTACGAAGGTGTCGACATTTTAGTGGGAACACCAGGTCGTACAATGGACTTAGCGTTGGATGCCGTTATTCGTTTTGATGAAACTCAAAAATTGGTAATTGATGAGTTTGACGAAATGCTGAATCTTGGTTTCCGCACACAATTGACAGCGCTTTTGGCGATGATGAAAACCAAACGTCAGAACATTCTTTTCTCTGCAACAATGACGGATGAAGTTGATGCTGTTTTGAATGACTTTTTTGATTTCCCGGAAGAAGTTACACTTGCTGCTTCAGGAACTCCGCTTGAAAACATTACTCAAGTTACGTATAACGTACCTAACTTTAATACAAAAGTAAATCTGCTAAAACATTTATTAGAAACAAACGAAAGCATGGAACGTGTTTTGGTTTTTGTGAATAATAAAAAGATTTCGGATATGCTTCATACCAGAATCGAAGAAGATTTTGAAGGTCAGTTTGGTGTAATTCACTCGAATAAATCTCAGAATTATCGTTTAAGTACGATGGCCGAATTCCAGGAAGGAAATCTACGTGGTTTGATCACTACAGATATTATGGCGAGAGGTTTGGATATTTCGAATATCTCTCACGTTATCAACTTCGAACTTCCTGAATTTCCTGAATTGTATATGCACAGAATTGGTCGTACAGGTCGTGCCGATGCTACAGGAACTGCGATTAGTTTTATCACGCCTCGTGAAGAAGAATTTAAAGTGGAAGTTGAAGTATTAATGAATCAGGAACTTGCAATAGCAGATTTCCCTGAAGAAGTGGAAATTTCATCTAAATTAATCGAACCTGAAAAGGACAAACAACCGATTAAGTTTTTAATGAAAAAACAAAGCTTAAAAGGTGATGGTGCTTTTCATGAAAAAGATAAAAAGAATAAAAAAGTCAATCTTGGAGGACCTTCTAAAACCAAAAAGAAAACCCACGGTTCTGTCAATCGAAACATGTTGAAAACGAGAGACAAGAAGAGAAAAGATAAGAATAAATAGTTTTTTTTAAGGTTCTAAGATTCTAAGTTGCTAAGACACTAAGTAAAAAATATAAAAAATGGCTTAAAGATTAAAACTTTAAGCCATTTTTTTATTATACGATCTAACAAAAGCTTAGAACCTTAGCAACTTAGAATCTTAGAATCTTTCAACTAAATTTTAGTAAAAACCAATCCCACAGGCGAACACAATTCGATTTTTTTACCTGTAGCTTTAAGTTTTCCTGTAGCTTTATCTCTTTTGAATATAATAATATCATTTGTGTATTGATGACCAACCAAAAGGTAATTCCCTGTTGGATCAATCGCAAAATCTCTAGGACCTTTTCCTAAAGTGCTTTGCTGTTCTATAAATTTAATTTTTCCGTCTTTCTGAATTTGATAAACCGAAATATTATTGGCATCAACACGATCTGTTACGTATAAAAATTTTCCGTCAGGCGAAAGTTTAATTGCTGCTGCACCTGTTCCTCCGGTAAAACCTTTTGCTAGAATACTGGTTTCAGCAAGTAACTTTAAACTTCCCGATTTATCATAACTAAAAGTAGTAAGAGTAGCATCTAATTCCTGAACCAAATACACAAATTTGCCGTCTTTACTAAACGTTAAGTGTCTTGGACCGCTTCCTTTTTTCACATCTACAGATCCTTTTAAAGTTAGCACTTCATGGCTCGCACCTGGATTGTATTTATAGATAAAAACTTTATCCTGACCCAGATCATTCGATAAAACAAACTTTTTGTCCGGAGAAAAAACAACCTGATGTACATGCGCTTTTTCCTGACGTGCCACATTTGGCCCTTTTCCTTCATGCTGAATCAATTGTTGACCTTCAGTTATACTTCCGTCAGCATTTTTCTTAAATACAGCAATACTTCCTCCTGAATAATTCGCAACAATTACATTTTTATCATCATTAATTAAATGACAAGGATCTGCGCCTAAAGACGAATTTGTATTCAATACTTTAAGTTTACCTGTTAGCGCATCATAAGTTAAGGCAGTTACAGCACTTTGATTTCCGTTTTCATTTACGGCATAAACAAATTTGTTATTTGCTGAAACTGATACATAACTAGGACTCACAACTTTTTCTGTAGAATTCTTTAATTTAAAATCACCTGAAGCTGCATCAAATTCGTAAACGTAAATTCCTTTACTATCGCAAGTATTGGTATAGGTTCCTACCAATAAATTGAATTTACTCTGAGCTTGCGAAGTTGTAAAAGCCACAGCAGAAAAAAGCAGCATATATAATCTTTTCATAGTTGTTTATTTGTTTTTTGAATACGCTAAAATACTCAATAATATCATTCGGAAAGTCATTTTTTGTTACAAAAGAAATTACAAAAGTTACATTATTCAAACTCACTCATTACCATTTTTAACCATTTAAGTGATATAAGAGATTATAAGAAAGACTTTATTTAGTAAAAATTAAATGAACTTATATTACTTATACGGTTTAATTAATATACTATATGGTTTGACTAAAAATTTGTATTTTTGACCAGCATCTACAATAAGTAGTGAAATAAATCTAAGCCAGAATGCATTTTAAACATCCCGAAATTCTATACTTTCTGTTTTTATTGATTGTTCCAATTTTGGTTCATTTATTTCAATTACGACGTTTTAAAACTTCCTACTTTACTAATGTACGTTTCTTAAAAGAGCTTTCGATTCAAACCCGAAAAAGTTCTAAAATCAAGAAAAGACTTTTACTCGCGACTCGTTTGCTATTGCTTACATGCATTATTTTGGCTTTCGCCCAACCTTTTTTTGAAGCAAAAGACAGTAAAAATGCCACTAACGAAATGTATATTATTCTGGACAATTCGTTTAGTATGCAAGCCAAGGGCAAAAAAGGCGAATTGCTAAAACGTGCTGTTCAGGAATTATTAGAAAATACTCCTGAAACCACTCAATTTTCGTTATTAACCAATACCGAGAATTACTGGAATACGGATATTAAATCATCCAAAAGCGCTTTACAAAACCTAAAATACAGCGCAACACCTTTTGAACTTCCGTCGATTATGGCGAAGATAAAAGCCCATAAATCGGCTTATAAAAAAGACATTGTTATTATTACAGATGCTGTAGGTCTGGCAGAAAAAGACGTTGCAACTATTGATACCGAAGAAAAACCGTATTTTATAATTCCGTCGGCGGAACAAAAAAACAACATTGCTATTGACAGCGTTTACATCAATCAGACTTTAGAAAATTTCTATGAAATCAGCGTAAATCTTTCGGCTTACGGAGAAGATTTCAAACCGGTTTCGATGGCATTGTACAATCAAAATAAACTGATTGCCAAAACCATTATCAATTTTGATGCGAAGAAAAAGAAAGTCAATTTTACGATTCCAAAAGAAGCTTTTCATGGATACGTAACTATTGAAGATAACGGCCTTACTTATGATAACAAGCTTTATTTTAGTATTTCGAAAAATAAAAAAACAAATGTTATTAGTATCGGCGAACCTGAAAAAAGCAATTTTCTATCAAGAATTTATACTTCTGCAGAATTCAATTATAACAATTATTCGATTAATAATTTAGATTATAATAGTTTAGACAAACAGAATACGATTATTCTAAATGAGTTAATCGAAGTTCCTCAGGCCTTGCAAACGACTTTAAAAGCATTTGTTGCTAAAGGCGGAAATTTAGTGGTGATTCCTTCTGAAAAAAGTTCAGTTTCAAATCTAAATTCATTTCTGGGTAATTTCGGAAAAATTCAGTTTAATACTCTTGAAAGCAAAAGCAAATTAATTACTAAAATCAATTTTGATCACCCTTTATTCTCTGGGGTTTTCGAGAATAAAATCACAAATTTCCAATATCCAAAAACAAACAGTTCATTTGCTATTTCGAGCCCATATCCAGCCGTTTTATCGTATGAAGATCAAAGTGTATTTGTAACCGCAATTCAGAATCCGATTTCGGGAATTACTGTTTTTTCAGCGCCAATTAATGCGACAAATTCAAACTTTCAACAATCGCCTTTAATTGTTCCGTTATTTTATAAAATGGGGCAAAACAATCAAAAAACTGGTGTCAATGCCTTGACCATTGGCAATAATCAACCCTATTTTGTCGATGTTTTATTGACCAAAGATGCTATTCTGGAAGTAAAAGGAACTGAAGATTCTTTTATTCCGATTCAGCAGATATTAAATAATAAAGTAAAACTAACCTTTAATGATTTCCCGGAAACAGCAGGAAACTACAGTGTTTTTGATAAAAAAGAATGGGTAGAAAACCTGAGCTTCAATTATAAACGAACCGAAAGCGATTTGAGTCAGGTAAACACCAATGTGGTTTCTGATTTTAAAACTGCTGATACGATTTCGACCATTTTTAATACACTACAAACTGAACGAACTGACAGCCAAATTTGGAAATGGTTTGTTATCTTTGCACTGTTATTTTTAGCATTAGAAATGGCCATCATCAAATTCGTAAAGTAAAACTTAAAGTTTTACTTTTTTTTGAACCATTAAGAGATTAAGAAGAATAAGCTTCGTCTTAAATTTTAAATAGTAAAAGAGACTTAAGTAATATTTTTGTTCATTAAGAATATTGAGTTTTTCCTTTATTAACTTAATTCCTTAATGGTTCAGAAATATTAAGCATTCATGTTTCAAAATAATTTAATTGTTTCAGTACAAAATAAATATCTACATATGAAAATAATCATCAGAAGCGCCAAAATTATCGATTCAAAAAGTCCGTTTCACAATCAGACCGTTGATCTTTTAATTGCAGATGGTATTATAGAAAAAATAGGAACTTCGATTCTGGATATCGAGGATACAACCGAAGTTAAATTGGATAATCTGCATCTTTCTCAAGGTTGGTTCGACAGCAGTGTTTCTTTTGGAGAACCGGGTTACGAAGACAGAGAAACCATTGCAAACGGATTGAATGTTGCTGCAAAAAGTGGTTTTACCGGCATTGCTCTGCAACCCAACTCCTTCCCTGTTATCGACAATCAGTCACAGGTAAATTTTGTAAAAAATAAAGCGAATGGTTTTGCTACAGAACTTTTCCCAATTGGTGCTTTAACCAAAGCGAGCGAAGGAAAAGATATGGCCGAATTGTTTGATATGAAAAAATCCGGAGCTGTTGCTTTTGGAGATTACAATAAAAGTATCGACAATGCCAACTTACTGAAAATTGCGTTACAATATGTTCAGGATTTTGACGGATTGGTTATTACCTACTCACAGGATCCAAACATAAAAGGAAATGGAGTGGCAAATGAAGGAATTGTTTCTACTAAATTAGGTTTGAAAGGAATCCCAAATCTGGCAGAAGAACTTCAAATTTCAAGAAATTTATTTCTACTGGAATATACCGGAGGAAAACTTCACATTCCTACCATTTCTACAGCAAAATCGGTTGAATTGATAAAAGAAGCTAAAGCAAAAGGTTTACAGGTAACTTGCAGCGTTGCCGTACATCATTTGGTTTTGACCGATGAAAAACTGGAAGGTTTTGATACGCGTTTTAAAGTTACGCCGCCTTTAAGAACTGAAGCTGACAGACAAGCTTTATTAAAAGGCGTTACAGACGGAACAATCGACATTATTACTTCAGACCACAACCCGATTGATATTGAATTTAAGAAAATGGAATTTGATACGGCTAAAAACGGAACAATCGGTTTAGAAAGTGCTTTTGGAGCTTTATTATCTGAATTACATCTGGAAACTGTAATTGAAAAACTAACATCCGGTAGAGCTATTTTTGGAATTGAAAGCAGTACAATCGCGGAAGGTTCAAAAGCTAATTTTACTTTCTTCAATCCGGAAGGAACATCCACTTTTACGAAAGCCAACATCCTTTCAAAATCTAAAAATTCTGCTTTTTTAGGAACTGAAATTAAAGGTTCTGTGTACGGAATCTTAAATCAAAATCAACTTGTTATCACTAAATAATTACAATGAATAATTCAATCGAAGAGGGAAAATCAATCGCCATTACCAGTTATATTTTAATTATTGGTGTTTTGATCGCGATGTCTATGAACTCTGAAAATAAAAATAGTTTTGCCTCTTTTCATATTCGTCAGGCTTTAGGATTATCGCTTGCCTTTATTTCTTTTGGAGCCATTATCAGCAATTTCGACAGCTTTATGATTACTTTCCCCATGTGGATTTGTATTTCGATATTATGGACATATGGTATTTTTAGCGCTATACAAGGGCAAACAAGACCAATTCCGTTGGTTGGTAATTTGTTTCAAAAATGGTTTAAATCGATAGGTTAATAAAATTCCAAATTTTTAAAAATTCCAAATTCCAAATTCCAAACTTGAAAAACTTTGTCAAAGCTTGAAACTTTGACAAAGATCAACTTCGAAAGAAACTCATAATTCAAAACTTATAACTCATAACTTCCAAAGAAAATGAATCTATCTTTAGAATATAAAATACAAGAACCAAAAGTAATTTTAGATAAAAATCCTGTTTTACTTTTATTACACGGATACGGAAGTAACGAAGCCGATTTATTTTCGTTTGCCACAGAACTTCCTGATAATTATTATATCATTTCAGCCCGCGCGCCTTATGATTTACAATACGGCGCATATGCCTGGTACGCTATTAATTTTGATGCTGATCAGAATAAATTTTCAGATAACGAACAAGCTAAAACTTCTCGTGATTTGATCGCTAAGTTTGTTGATGAATTGGTTGCAAATTATCCTATTGATGCTAATAATGTTACTTTGGTTGGTTTTAGCCAGGGTTCTATTTTAAGCTATTCAGTTGCGCTTTCGTATCCTGAAAAAATTCAGAGAGTTGTAGCAATGAGCGGTTATTTCAACGAAGAAATTATCAAAGAAGGTTTCGAGAAAAACGACTTCAAAAACCTGAAAATATTCGCTTCTCATGGAACTGTAGATCAGGTAATTCCGATTGATTGGGCTAGAAAAACACCTGCTATTTTAGAGAAATTAAATATTCCGGTTACGTACAAAGAATATCCTGTTGGTCACGGTGTGGCACCTCAGAATTTCTTCGATTTTAAGAATTGGCTGGCGGAGTAGTTTTCAGTATTCAGTCGCCGTTCTCAGTCTCGGGCTCAGTTTTCAGTCATTTAAATTCTAACAATGAGTAATTTTCCAAGTATACTAACTGATGAAAAAATAAAGGACAGCAATAAAGACTTTAGATCTGCGCTGTTTTCTTTAGACAAAAACAGTATCGATAAGGATAATTTCGTTCACTTAGCAAGGATTTATTCTACTACAAAGCAACTTGATCTTAGAAATAAAGTCTTAAGATTATTATATGATTTTGATTTTCCTGAATTAAAGGATTTCTTTGATAATGCATATAAAAAGGAAAGATATCTCGACATGAAAATCTATGCGCTGCGTGGACTTTCTCAGTTTACAAATGAGAAGGAAATTGAAAAACTATTACAGAAATTCAATCTGACATTACTTAAAAGACAGGAAACAACGCCTTATAATTATCAGGAATATGAACTTTTAAGAGGACAGAATTCTTTGTCTTATTTAGTCGAAAAATACAATTACAATTGTTTTAAAGAAACATTAAATCAGGTAAATGCACAATATAATGCAATGCCCGATGCCTTTAAAGGACATTTTACAATAGATGAGAATGGTGAAGGAGTTTCATTAAGAAGCCCGGAAGAAAGCTCTAAAATGATTAAGGATTTTTTTAGTAAGCGATAAAGTTTAAAAACAAAATTTCAGTTTGAAAAACGGAAAAAAAAACATTATAAGTACGAAAATTCTACTCTAATCATTTAGCTATATTTGTGATTACAAATATCAATTAAAAGTAATACAAAATGGAAGAAAATACTATAATACTCTATCCAAAAGCCGATAAGGTTTTTAGCAATCCTGAGTTAGCCATATATTTTAAACCATTACTAACGTATCATACATCTGTGTCAGGTAAAAAATACCAAATTCATTTACTTGGAACTGATGGTCTTTTTTGCGAAACAAAATTTAAATATTCTGAAAACAATTTCTTTGGTTTTAAATACAATAATGGAACGTATGATTTTTTAGGAGATATTAGAGTTTTCAATGAATACGACAAGGTTCCTGAACTTTATACTTTTTTAAAAAAGGATTTCCTAAAAAACTCCGACTTATATCTTAATAATAAAACAAGTGTTGCTAAATACTTAAGCGATATAGAATTTGAATTACAAGAAATTTCAAATTTCGAAGATTTTTCAAATGCAATATATTACGCTGAAGCTTTTTATAGTTATGAATTCACTAAATCTTACTATGAGAAATATGCTAAACATAGTCACGTATCTGTCATAACAGAAGGTTTTGCTAAAAATACAGAGCCTTTAATAATTGATAAAAAAGATGCATTATCAATTCTGGAAGAATTCTTTAAAAATTTAAAATACAACTTAGCAAACAAATATGATATAAATAAAGAAATGTTCATTTCAGGAGTTGCGGGAGAAAGATTCATGTCTATAAATGGAGGATGCAATATATTAGCTATGTTAGATACCTCAAAAGATATAGTTTATATACTTGAATATCATTAAAGAAATCCTGAAGAATGTTCTCAAATGATTAAGTATTTTTTTAATGGCAAAAAAGAATAATAACGGAAGTAAATTAAAATTGACGAGTAACTATAAAATCCTAAACTCAAGGAATATATTTATCATTACACTTATTGTTATAACACTAACCATTATTACTGTTTGGCTTTTTGGACTAGGAGATCACAGATCTTTTTTTGAAAATTCGCTATTATCAACAACAATTTTATCTATAGCATTCTTTTTATTTATATCTATTGGATTATTTAAAGGAATTAAACTTAGAGATAATCTAGGCGAAATAACAGATCGTTTTGATCCTTCAAAAATTGATTTTATAAAGGAAGCTGTTACAGACCGCAGTATTGAGGATGCACCAGATGTTGGCGAAGGAATTTTTGGAATTATAATAAGCCTAATTTTATGGTTTATTATGGCAGTTGTAATTAGTTACTTATGCTGGGCGTTTGGTGCCATAGTATGGTTTTCTATCTTAACTTTTATCGCAATGCTTTATTGGATATTCTTCAGAGCATTAAGGCTAGTCTTTAAAAAATCAGGCAAGTGCAAAGGCAATTACTTAAATAGTATCTTATATGGTATTGGTTTTACAATTCTATATAACTTTTGGATTTATGTAATCATTTTTATGACAATGCATTTTTCTTAAAATAAAAAAGTCGCAGCTTTCAAACTGAAAACTGCGACTGTATACTGTAAACTTTTACTCTCCTGTATAGATAATTTTACCTGCTTTTTTCAGCACATAACCCTTCCAGGGAATCAATTGATAATCGCCTTTTGTCCAGGAATCACCTTCAGATTTTCTTTCTAAAAGGATTGGATCTTTTTGAGTATCAAGAAAAAGTTCGGCTTGGTTTCCTTCAAAAATAACATAGGAAACTGTTGAATATGTTTTTCCGTCTTCGGCATGAGCTAATTTTGTTCCCACCTCAAAAAGACGTACGCATTCTTTTTTAAGTGATGACCAGGTATAACCTGCAGAAGGTTTACATCCGTGAGTATCGACATCTCCGCCAACAACTTTTTTTGTTTCTTCTTTTGGTGTATTATTTTCCTGTACCACTTTTTTAGCGCAAGAAAATGAAAGACCAATAATAACTGAAAATAAAAATATCTTTTTCATATGTCCTATAATTTTAGATTGCAAAAAATAGGATCATTAGTTTCTATTTTTGATACAACCAGGTTTGATTTACCTCAAAAGTAATATTATCATCGTTATCAACAAAATATTTTAACAAGACTTCTCCCCATAATTCTCCATTACTGTAATCTGCAATGATCCATCTGTGGTTTAAAATTTTAATTTTATTGATGATAAACTTGTTCGGACCAATTTTATCCTGCCCTGTATAAGGATTTCCGTTTGGGTTTGCATTTAGATCTAATAATTTCTCTGTTACAACCGGAATCAGTTTTTCGTACAAAATTACTTTTCCTCCAGAAGCGCTATTATCAAAATAGTTTTGTGCATTCTCATTATGTTCCAGAGAGAAATAATCGGCATCAGCTAATTTTGTTGTTACCAGATTAATACTGTCTCTTAGTTTCTTAGTTGTTTTATCATATCTTTCCTCACCAAATTTTACTTCTCTGCTGTAAAACATATAAGTAAAAACATTCATTAATATCGCAAGGATAAAAAGATAAAGCATTAAGGATTTTTTCATTGTTGTGGTATAATTAAATTGTAATTTCTAAGTTATCGTAAGCCAGAAAAACGTTTTCAGGCAGTTGTTTTTGCACTTCTTCATGAAAGCCCAGAACGTGGCTAATGTGCGTTAAATAAGCTTTTTCAGGTTTTACCAAATTTATAAAATCGAGTGCTTCCTGCAAATTAAAGTGTGTGTCGTGTGGTTCTACGCGCAAAGCATTTACGACTAAAACTTTAAGATTTTTTAGTTTTTCGACTTCTGTTTCGTGAACTGTTTTAACATCGGTTAAATAGGCAAAATCATCTATACGATATCCAAAAACCTGTAAATCGCCGTGCATAACATTTACCGGAATTGCGGTTTTGTCACCAATAGCAAAAGGTTGATTATTGATAACCTCAATAGTTTTAACGCTTGGAGCGCCCGGATATTTGTTTACGGTTTCGAAAACATAATCGAAACGGCGTTTGAGATTGTCAATAACACGTTGGTGTGCATAAACAGGAATTTCCCCTTGTCTGAAATTAAACGGGCGAATATCATCTAAACCGGCAGTATGATCTGCATGTTCGTGTGTAAACAAAATGGCGTCGAGATGTCTGCAGCCGCACGAAAGCATTTGCTGCCTGAAATCAGGACCGCAATCGATAACGTACGAATGCTCGCCCCATGTAATCCATATGGATACGCGGAGCCTTTTGTCCTTAGCATCAGTGCTTTTACAAACAGGATGATCGACTCCGATTATCGGAATGCCTTGTGAAGTACCAGTACCTAAAAAATATACCTTCAATTGAACTTAATTTTTTTACAAAAATAGGATTATTTCTCTTTCATTAGAAGCCTAATTTGCTAACTTTGTAACAAATCTATTTAAAATAAAATGGGTACAGAAATAAAACTCAAGGGTGACAAGGTCATCGAACAGATTCCTTCCATAAAAGACAAAGCGTTACGCATTAATTTAAACGAGAATATTTACGGAACTTTTGCTGAAATTGGTGCTGGACAAGAAACCGTTAGGCATTTTTTCAGATCCGGAGGTTCATCGGGAACAATTGCAAAAGCAATGTCTGCCTACGACAAAGATTTCAGTGACGCCGTTTATGGAATTGAAAGGGATGGCCGATATGTAACCGAAGAGCGTTTAAAGAAAATGCTGACTCTTGAAGGGCAAATAATCGAAGAACGATTAAGCCGCGAAAAACATCCTACAAAGCTTTTCTTTAGTTACGCGAACACTGTTGCCACAATAGATTTTGCCAAACAGTTTAAAGGTCACGGTTGGGTTGGAATTCGATACCAAATTGAACCTGACGAAGCTTATAACGAAATTATTCTTCATATTCGTTTTAAGGAAACTGATGCCCGACTACAACAGGAAACACTGGGAATTTTAGGGGTAAACCTTATTTACGGTGCTTTTTATAAATACAACGATCCAAAAAGATTACTTCGTTACTTATACGATCACTTAGACAAAGATCAACTCGAAATTGATACTATTAACTTCTCAGGACCTCGTTTTGCTGATGTTGATAATCGTTTGATGAGTTTGCAACTGGTTAAAAACGGAATGACTGATGCGGTAATGTTTAACCCTGAAGGGAAAAACGTATTACCGGCTGCCGTTTTATACAAAAAGAACCTTCTTGCTTTTAGAGGAAGTTTTCGCCCGGTTACGAATGTAAACCTTGATATGTACGAGAAGTCTCTTAAGATGTTTCTTGAAGAAAATAAGGTTGAAAAAGACAATACTTTGGTCGTTTTTGAAATTACACTTTCGAATTTGCGTTCTGATGGTGAAATTGATGAACGCGATTTCATGGACAGAGCCGAATTGCTTTGTTCGTTAGGTCAGACTGTAATGATTTCTAATTTCCAGGAATATTATAAAGTGGTTGAATATTTTGCTAATTATACCAAAGCCAGAATGGGATTGGCCATGGGTGTAAATAACTTAGTAGATATTTTTGATGAGAAATACTATCGTCATTTAAGTGGTGGAATTCTTGAAGCTTTTGGAAAATTATTCTACCGTGACATGAAGGTATTCTTGTATCCAATGTTGGGCGATAACGGAGAAATTATTACTTCTGAAAACCTTAAAGTACATCCTAGAATGAAGGAATTGTATAAATTCTTTAAATTCAACGGAAAAGTGGTTGATATCGTAGATTATAACCCGAATATCTTAAATGTATTCTCCCGAGAAGTTTTAAAAATGATCAGTCAGGGAAAAACGGGCTGGGAACCAATGCTTCCGTCTGGTGTTGCCGAAATTATCAAGGAACATCATCTTTTTGGATATCATCCGGAAACTGAATTGGAACAAAATAATATGTAATATCAAAAAGGTCCTAAAAAGAAAGTTTTTCTTTTTGGGACTTTTTTTTGTTTCAGGTTTTGAAGGAATGGGAATTTTACCGCAAAACACGCTAAGTTTTTTTTATATCTTTTTTTGCAAAATTTAAGTTCGTAAAGCTTTATCTAAATTAAGCTTTGCGAACTTAACTTATTTTTGCTGGACGTGAAACTTTGTCAAAGTTTTAAACTTTGACAAAGTTGTTGAAACATTTTTTCATTTTAGCTTTGCGAACTTTGCACATTGTAAATGCAATCTATAAAAAAAACCTTGCGACCTTTGCGGTAAAAAATTCTGCATCAAGATTACAACCTGAAACAAAAATTTTTATTTCAAAATTTGTGCTGCGTGCTCTTTTGTTTTTACTTTTTCGATTACCTCATCAATAATTCCGTTTTCGTTGATTACGAAAGTGGTTCTGTGGATTCCGTCGTATTCTTTCCCCATGAATTTCTTTGGTCCCCAAACGCCGAATGCGTTGATTACTGATTTATCTTCATCGGCTAATAACGGGAAAGGAAATTCGTATTTGTCTTTGAATTTTAGCTGTGCTTTTTGACTGTCGGCACTTACTCCAAGAAGTTCGTAATTATTGGCTTTAAAACGTTCGAAATTATCTCTTAGGTCACAAGCTTCAGCTGTACAACCTGGTGTACTTGCTTTTGGATAAAAGAAAACGACTAATTTTTTTCCGCCGTAATCTGCCAGTTTATGTGTTTTTCCGTCCTGATCAACTCCTGAGAAGTTTGGTGCTTTGTCACCGGCTTTTAATGTTGTCATATTTTTTTATTTTAGATTTCTGATTTTAGATTTTAGATTTTCGTATTATGCTGTATAATTTTAACCGTAAAGTTCGCAAAGTTTTTATACAAAGCTTTCTTAATTGGAGATACATTTTTAGTGTAAAGTTCGCAAAGCTTTGTGCTGAAAACTGCGACTGAAAACTCATTACTTTTCTTCATGCCCCAGATTGAAGTGAAAACCCCGGAGTTGTGGTAATTTACATTTTTTGCATTGGCAAAGCGACTGGAGGAAGCTCTTGCGAATGCTTAAAAATGTTATTGCCACAATGAGGAGTTGTAACGGAAAGCTGGATTAGGCACATCATGAAAATTATGCTATTTTTACGGGATTAAAAATACGGAAATGAATAAAGAAGCTCGCGTACAATTTGTTATAAATACGTTAAAAGAACTCTACCCTACTATACCTGTCCCGCTTGATCATAAGGATCCTTATACTTTATTGATTGCTGTTTTGCTTTCGGCACAATGTACGGATGTTCGTGTGAACCAGATTACGCCTATTCTTTTTGCGAAGGCTGATAATCCGTATGATATGGTAAAAATGTCGGTTGAGGAAATTAAGGAAATTATTCGCCCGTGTGGTTTGTCGCCAATGAAATCGAAAGGAATTTATGGTTTATCGCATATTTTGATTGATAAATATGACGGGAAAGTGCCGCAGAGTTTTGAGGCTCTTGAAGAATTGCCTGCTGTGGGGCATAAAACAGCAAGTGTGGTAATGTCTCAGGCTTTTGGTGTTCCGGCGTTTCCGGTTGATACGCATATTCACAGGCTGATGCTAAGATGGAATCTTTCGAACGGAAAAAATGTGGTGCAAACGGAAAAAGATGCTAAAAGATTATTTCCGAGAGATTTATGGAATGATCTTCATCTTCAGATTATTTGGTACGGCCGCGAATATTCTCCTGCAAGGGGCTGGAGTTTAGAGAAAGATATCATTACAAGGACTGTTGGCAAAAAATCGCTGATAGAGGAAGCTATGAAAAAGGAAGAAGCTACTAAAAAGATCGTTAAGTAGCTTCTTCTCTATTTTTTAAATACTGTTTTTACATACTGCTTTTAAGGGCATTATATTCGCCTGTCATATTTAGCGATCTGTAGATACCGAGAAGTGATTTTGTAGCACTTTCGTTTTTTGGTTCTATATTCAATGCCTTTTTTAGGTACGGAATTGCACTTTTTACAATATCGTCTTTTTGGGCATCCAGTTTATCATATTGCTGCATGTCGGCAGGGCTGTTTCCTAAGGTGCCCATAAGATCCTGTAATTCTTTTTTGAATTGTATTTTGACATAGGCCAGATTGATATAGCAGGTCATGCAATTTTGATTGATTTGTAAAGCGTCTTCATAATATTTTTCGGCACTACAATAATCGTTGGTTTCCATATAAGAGAAGGCTAAAGAGATCAGGATTTCTTCTTTTTTTGATGGCGGATTTACATTTCTTGGTTTTTCATAAATTCCTTCCTGAATACTTGCTTCTCTGGCACTCATGGAAATAAAGGCTTCTTCTTGTTTTGTTTTTTTGTTCGTCGCATAAAAAATAACTGTCTCGCCTGTGTAGTTTAGCCTTTTAAGTTCTTCGAAATACTTAATGGCTGACTTGTAATCTTTTGCTGCAAAAGAGGCCGAAGCCGCATTGAACAGGTTTCTGATATCTTTTTTATCAAACAAATAAACTTCGTAACTTTTATCGGCACTTTCTTTGTATTTTTCTGCTTTGAAATCGTTGTACGCTCCGTCTACGAGTTTGGATTTCATTTCTTTTAGGGCCAAACTTGCCTTGAAAGCATATTTGTAAATTTGAGAATCATTTTCGTATAACAGTACATCCTGATAAGCTCCTACTGCTAAAGCAAAATTGGCCGCGGCATCTACATTTTTGCTTGCCAGGTCTTTGTAGACATTTCCTTTTGTAAAATAAAAGTCTGATTTTACATCAACCGGTGCATTTATTATTAGGTATTCTATTTTCTTTAAAATTGCTAATGCTTCCTGTGTTTTTCCTTTGCTGTAATAAGATTGCGCTTCTTTTATTTCTTCTTTTTGAGCGTATGCGCCTATACTTATTGATAGTAGCAGTAATAAGATCTTAAAGTTCTTTTTCATTTTCGGTTAGGTTTGGTTGTTAAATAGATTGCGGGCACTACTTATGATGAGTTGATCACAAACATTGATTTTAAAGGCTAAAAGTTTTTACTCTTGCCTTAATCAATATGCAACAAAGCCTCATTTTTTTAATATTCTTTACGAGATATTAAAATGAACAACAAACGAAACATGATTAGGGTAATTTTTGGCCATAGATGATTTGGTTTTGGTTATACTTAATTTTGGTTATTATTAAAAATTGAATTTTTCTATATATTGAAAGGTTTTTAATACATAAACTTCTTTTATATAGTGTTTTTGTTAAATAAAAAACTGGTTTTTAACTAAAACAAAGCTAAATATAAAATAAAAATTTGATATTCGGTTAAAATATAGAATTTTAACAAACCGGCTGTAAAGTTATAGTGAATTTATTATCAATAATAGGTGCTATCTTCAATAATGAATAGATTATTATTGTGGTATGTATGATGGAAATAGATTGTGGAATATATTATAAATGGATTGAGAATGGATTATGGAAATGTATTATGGATGGATTACGTCCCAACGGTTGAAACCGTTGGCTATGTTCTCTCATTGAGAATATTTTTTATTATTTAAAATTATCTACATGACCATATTGCAAACATAGCCCAAGGTTTCAACCTTGGGGAACGGATGATAAGAAACGTATTTTAGGAGAATTTATTGATTCTATTAATTAGTGCTGATGGAAAAATGTATTGTGGAATTCATTGTGAATAGATTGCGTCCCAACGGTTGAAACGGTTGGCTGTGTCTTATCTATTGAAGTTTTTAATGCGATTCAATTATTAGTAGAAATAAAAAAACTCACTACCTGTATTTGCATACAAATAGTGAGCTTTCAACCAAACGACCAGTTGGTTTTTCTTTCGAAATAAACATCCGACAAATGTAGTGGGCTGTTTAATTAGCTATAATTTCAAAACTTTTATCTTCAATTTTCACAACTGTTAATGCTTGTGAGTAATTTAGTAAAAAAGAAACGACTTCTTTTTTAGGTTTTAAATCTTTAGAAGCTAATGCCTTTTTAGAGTAAATTTTCGCCATACTATCAAAATGTTTTATTATAGTATAACGGACTATTACTCAAAATAGTATTAGTTGGTTAAAATAATTTGATGTTTATCAATTATTTTTCTTAAATTCATTAGTGCATAACGCATTCTGCCCAGTGCGGTATTGATGCTAACTCCCGTAATTTCAGATATTTCCTTAAAACTCATATCCTGATACATACGCATAACCAATACTTCTTTTTGATCTTCGGGAAGCTCTTCTATGATCTTTTTTAAGTCTACTTCGACCTGATCAAAGATCATTTTGTTCTCAATCGTCAGGGAATCATCAGACATTACAGAAAAAATCGAAAACTCTTCGGTTTCTCTGTACATTGGCATTTTTTTGGTTTTACGAAAGTGATCAACAATTAAATTGTGAGATATACGCATTACCCAAGGTAAAAATTTACCTTCTTCATTATAGGAATTACTTTTTAAGGTTTTAATTACCTTAATAAAAGTGTCTTGAAAAATATCGTTTGAAATATCTCTATCAGCAATCTTAGAATATATAAATCCATATATCTTAGACTCGTGTCTTTTAATTAATGTCGACAGGGCTGTTTCGTTGCCTTCGACATAATTTTTCACTAATAGAGCGTCTGGAATATGCAGATCAGCCATAATACTACTTTTTTTTAGTTCTGTTTTAAAATTTGGAGTAATTTTTTCTAAAAAGTAGTTTTATATAATAGGCGAATCTTTTGGGTTATGATGTTATGTTAATATTCTGACCAAATTTAACAAATTATAATTTTAAAAAGCAAACAAAATGAAGAATAATTAACAATAAATCGTTAATTTTTGCAGAACAAACTTAATTTCAGGCATTATATGATCAAAAAAAACACAAATAAGCTCTTTTTTTAACATAAAAAATCAGACATAAACAACTCAACACTAAACGATTAACTCATTTACATCTGATTAATACTAAACTTTTGTCCTGTTAGTGCTTACTATTGATAAACGCGAACGTAGTCGATATAAAATTTTTGAGGAAGTACATTATCATCTACTTCAGGACCTCCAAAATTTCCTCCTATGGCCAAATTTAGGATAATATAAAATGGTTTATCAAAAGGCCAGGTATCTTCATTTTTTACTTCAGGATTAAATGTATAGACTAGTGTTTGATCTACAAAAAAGTCGATTTTATCTTTTGTCCATTCAATTGCGTAAACATGATATCCTTCTTCAATAGTAGGAAAAGGGGTTCTTTTTGTATTGATGGTATTTCCGTGACTGGCTTGCGTATGCAAAGTAGTATACACCATATGTGGATCTCTGCCTATGTATTCGAGAATATCGATTTCTCCCGTTTTTGGCCATTTTACCTCATCTATATTCGCACCAAGCATCCAGAACGCTGGCCATAAACCGTGTCCTACTGGTAGTTTTGCCCTGGCTTCGATTCGGCCATATTTAAATTCTTTTTTGCCTTTTGTCGTTATTTTTGTCGAGGTGTATTTAGCTCCTTCTTTTCTGGCTTCTATAATAAGATTTCCATCCTTGAATTCGTGATTTGTTTTGGTGTAAATCTGTCTTTCGTTATTTCCGTAACCGCATAGATTTGGACATCCATCGCCAAGTTCGAAATTCCAAAAGGTTTCATTCACTTCTTTTTTATTGAAATTTTCTTCCCAAACTAGTTTTCTTTTTACTTCTTGTGCAAAACTAAAACTGGTTATCATCAATAATATTATTACTTTTTTCATACAATCATTTTAAAATTAACAAAATAAGAAGGCCAGCCTTAACTGACCTTCTCACCTCATTCTTACTAATTAATTTATAATCTATTGATATACTCTTACATAGTCAATCTCCATAGAAGATTGTGTAAAAGCAGGATCAATATTGCCGCCCAGATTACCTCCCATTGCAACATTCAAAATTAAGAAGAAGTCACTATTAAAAGGTAAAGTACCGTCGTTAGGAACAGAATGAATCTGCACATCATCTACAAAAGTAGTTACTGATGCAGGACTCCAGACTGTTTTGTAAACATGAAATTCTGTTGAGACATTTGGTATCGTTTTAGAACCTGTATTGCCTTGTCCTCCTGAATGTCCCGGATAATGAAGGGTACTCAAAATAACATTTTGATTTTTACCAACATGTTCCATAATATCTATTTCGCCACAAGCCGGCCATGGTTTTGTGGTATAATTTGAACCCAGCATCCAGATTGCCGGCCAGGTTCCTACTCCTGTTGGAAGTTTGGCTTTTATCTCGACTTTACCATAGGTGAATTTAAATTTACCATCGGTTTTTAGTCGGGTCGAAGAATAGTTGGCACCTCCTGAAGCTTCTTTTTTAGCCGTAATTTTCAGGTTTCCGCCCTGAACGATTACGTTTGTTGCTGAGTTGGTATAGTTTTGTTCTTCGTTATTTCCCCAACCACTGTCTCCTCTGCCAAGATCGTAATTCCACTTTGTAGCATCAGGCGCACCGTCTGTATTAAACTCATCAAACCAAACTAACTTTGTATAATCAGCCGGTGGTGCCTGAGTAGGTTTTGTAGTGGTAAATATATGATACCATGCCAATGCCGGATTACCGCCCATAACGGCTCTTACTACCATTCTGTTGGCTGTTATCGAAATGATTTCGTAGGTACTTTGTCCTATATAATAGCCCATAAATCCACCGTCAGAGAAGTTTATTGCTGTTCCTCGGGTTTGTGTAAGATGATCCGGGTTGTTCATTACAACTGATTCTGAAGGGCTTAGTGATACGATTTTTGTTCCGCTTGCATCATATGCCAAACATGCATCGTCTGGTGAGCTTCCACCTGCTACACTCGCAAAAGCTGCATTAAAGAATGTTGAACCACCATTATCTAATTGATATTTCACCACATCGCCATCCAGAGAGAATGTTAGTACATTATCATACAAACAACTACTTGCCGGTGAGGCTGCTTTTTCGAACGGTGCTGCCATATAATAATTAGCAAAATAATTCTTGGTTGCATCACCATCATTTTGTCCAACACCCAAATGTCCTGGTTCTGAAGCTGACCAATACCATTTTTTAGACGTTCCGCCTGTTAAGAACGTTACTGCTTCAGGATCGCTAAAATCACTTTGAACAGTAACATCTATTGAGGTATTTGTTTCTACTCCTCCAGTTCCTGTTGCAATAACAATTACGGTATAGGTATTAAGTCCCGGTTTGGTAAATCTTTTATCAATTGTACCTGCTGGCGCATTTACTGAGGTTCCGTCGCTAAATGCATATTTATACGATATTGCATTATTTGCCGTAGCGACAAGTTTTACTAATCCCGAACCATCTCCATTAGGATCTGCATCGGTTTTACCTACAATCTCGGCTTTAATTACAAGGTTTGTCGGCGCTTGTAAGTTCCCGAATTTTAAATCGTCTTCCTGACAACCTACCATAAGCAGAATCGTAAGTACGGACACGATATTTATAATTATTTTACGCATGATTACTTATATTTTTAATTGGATTGTTTAATATCATCAAAATAGTATGTTTTGCCTGTGCCATTGTTTCCAAAATCAAAGAAAAGCACTACTCTTTGATAATTATTGGCATTCACAATTCCATCAAAATCAAAAGTTAGCTCTTCCCAACCATTTGCAATTGTTGTGGTAGCATCTACCTCTTTATTTATAGAGGCATCATTTAGATTCTCTAACTTAAATTTTACAATAATTCCGGCCTGAGGTGACCAGACTTTCATTTTTAGTTTTTTAAATGTTGAGAAATTAATCGCCGTTTCAAGCGCTAGTGATGAACCTGCCCAAACTTCGGCACCATTGTTTTTTGTTAAAGCACTTACCGTTGATGATGTATTGATTCCTGATTTGTCAGGATTTGCCACTACGGCCGCTGCGGCACCACCAAAATTTCCGTAAGCATAAGTTAAGGCTGTCGATTCGAATGTTAATGGCAATACCAAAGATTCTGCTCCTGAGGTTAACTGAATATCGTCATAGTAATAATCGACACCTGTACCTGCATTACCAAAGTCAAAGAAAAGTACAACTCTCTGATATTTATTGGCGTTATCGACAGCTGAAAAGTCAAATACCAATTCTTCCCAATTGTTTGCTACTGTATTGGTAACATCTACTTCGGCATTAATATCAGGATTGGCTAAATTTTCTAATTTCATTTTAACCACAATTCCTGCTTTTGGCGACCATGCTTTTATTTTAATTTTTTTCAGAGTAGCAAAATTAATTGGTTCTCCTAATTCTAAGAAAGAACCTGCCCATACCTCTGCACCTGCCGGTTTGGTTAATTTAGCCACTTTTGCACTAACATTACTGGCGTCTACACTAGGATTATTGGCTACAACTGTTGCTACACCTCCAAAAGTACTAAAGGCATAATTTAATGTAGCCGATTCAAAATCGACCGGTAATAAAATTGGGTTCGAAATGGTAATCGATTCTGTATGTACCGTTGTTGCTTTTCCTCCGCTTAAAGCGACCACTTTTACTTCGTAGGTTCCAATATTAGCATAGGTGTGTTTAATAGTTTCGCCTTCCATAAAGTCGACCGGAATTTCATTTGGATTTTCTCCAAAATAAACCTGAAAATAGGTCTCAAAACTCGCTTTTGCACTTACAGATGCTGATAAATTATCACCAACTACATGTGCTAATGTAACCTGCAAATTGCTTGGTGCTAAAAATGAAACTGTAACTTCCTGAGTAACTTCTGTAATTTTTCCATTTATTCCCATTGCCATAATCTTAGCCTGGTAAATACCTTCTTTGTAAGTATGCGCTACAGTTGCTCCTGCCGAAAGATAACTCGATACCGGGCTTCCATCTCCAAAATTAATTTGATATTGCGTCACGCCTTCTCCTTTAGGTAAAAAAGTTACTTTACCTGAATTATCCTGAGTAATAGTTGTGAGTGCCGATATGTTTTTTGGCGCTCCTATCGAATCGATATCGACATCGCTGCCATTACTGTCATTAGAGCAACCTGTTGCGATTGCCAAAACGAACAGACTTATAATAAAATGTAATTTTTTCATAATACTATTTTTTAATATTGGGGATTTTGCTGCCAGTTTCCGTTTGCGAATTGAATCTCTTCGATAGGAACTGGGAATATTTCATTTTTTCCTGCCTTAAAACCAGCAATTTCCTGTGCTGCTTTACCTGTACGCACTAAATCGAAAAAGCGAATTCCTTCTCCAACAAATTCAAACCTTCTTTCTGACCAAATAAAATCGGTTAGGGCTGGTCCTGAAGCTGAGATGTCATGATTTGTATCTCCAAATGCACGTCGTCTTACCTCATTCAAATACGTTCTTGCTTTAGCATCGCCTAATCCTCCTCTGTTATAAGCTTCGGCAGCCATCAATAATACATCGGCATAACGAATCGCTCTGTAATTATTAGGGTTTGTCAGGTTTTGATCTCCAATATTAGAATCTCCCTGACGTGGTAAATATTTTCTGTTAAAATATCCCGTGTGTTTATATCCTGTACCGTAAGTTGCATTATTGGCTGCTGCCCAGGCAACAATATCCAGAATTGCAACATTTTTACGATTATCACCTACTTCAAATGCATTGGCAATTTTTGACGTTGGTACATTAAAACTATATCCTGAATCGAAAATAGGGCCTACATAATTTCTTATTCCATTAAAACCTACTGCTACGTTACCTTCACTACATTGTAAACAAGTAAAACCTGCTCCTTCTGCATCACTGTATTGTACTTCGAATACTGATTCTTTTCCGTTTTCTTCTGCGTTTTCAAAAATGGTATTATAATCTGTTATCAATGAATATTTTCCTGATTCAATTACTTTATCTAAAACTTTAGAGGCATCTGCAAATTTATCCTGATACAAATACACTTTTCCTAATAATGCCTGTGCGGCTCCTTTTGTAGCTCTACCTACTTGTGGGGCATTAGGGTTTAAATTATCGACAGCATAAAGCAAATCGGCTTCGATAGAAGCGTAAACTTCAGCAACTGATGAACGGGGAATTTTTTTCTCGTCATCTAATTTAAACCTCTTATCTCCATTTAACGGAATGCCACCAAACCATTTGACTAACTCAAAATGATAATATGCTCTTAAAAAATGTGCTTCGGCCAATATTTGGTTTTTACCCGGAAAGTCTGTTTTATCTTTAAACTCCAGGATATAACTTGCTCTGTTGACTCCTGCAAACATCCAGTTCCAGACATCTTTTATATTGCTGTTTACAGCCGTGTGCGTCATTTCGTCTACTTGCTGAAAACCAACTACGTCACTCGCGCTTTCTCCTCCTGCCGCTGTATTATCTGAAGCTATTTCGCCTAACAAAACATTTATATAAGTAGATTGCAGCAAATCATATGCACCAATTAAGGCATTGTTATAATCTGATTCTGAATTAAAATAGTTCTCAGAATCTATTGAATATACAGGCTCACGTTCTACAAAATTATCTGAACAAGAAACGCTCAAAGCTCCTAAAAGCACGATTCCTAATCCTATATTTATAATATACTTTTTCATTTTCTTGGTTTTTAAAAATTTAGATTTAGTCCCATTGTATAAATCCTTGGTGTTGGATAAAATCCGTTATCGATCCCTGATCCTACAGACGATTGCGAAATATTATCATCATTTGTTGGCCCTGTAATAGCGGCCGGATCAAAACCTTTGTATTTGGTAAAAGTGTACAAATTGTTTACTCCTACATACAAACGTAATTTTGAAATCCCGATTTTATCCGAGAATGTTTTGTTTAATGTGTACCCCAATTGTACGTTTTGAATTCTTACGAAAGAGGCATCTTCTACGTAATAATCAGAAAAAAGATTGTTGTTTGTAGCTCCGGTTGTCACTCTTGGAACTGTGTTACTCGTTCCTTCTCCGGTCCATCTTCCTAAAACATAATTGGATTTGTTTACATCTGTAAGTGTACGCTCGTAATTTCTCACCATATCATTTCCTATAGAAGCATAGGCATAGGCAAGAAAATCAAGATTTTTGTAGTTAAGAGTTACATTTAATCCCATTATTACGCTTGCAATCGGGTCTCCAATATACGCTCTGTCTTTACTATCAATTACACCATCACCATTTACATCTTTAAAACGAATATCTCCCGGAGCTGTCGCTGCTCCCAAAGCTGCCTGCGATGGATGTGCTGCAATTTCGGCCTGGTTCTGGAAAATTCCGTCTGTTTTATATCCGTAAAAATATCCAATAGGTCGTCCTTTTTCCATTCTTGACGGAAGAAGCGGCTGTCCAACACCAAAACCACCTGCATCTGTATAACCGGTACTATTGGCTACTTCTAGAACTTCGTTATCGATTGTGGTAATGTTATATCCGATATTAAAATTAAAATTATCTGATATTTTGTCTTTATAATTAACTGCAAACTCGAATCCTTTGTTACGTACAGAACCTGCATTCATAGTTGGTGAAGAAGCTCCCGGAGCATAAACTCCTGTTATTCCCGAAACCGGAATTTTTGGTATCAGTAATTTATCTCGTGTATCAATAAAATAATCAGCTGTAAAGTCCAGTTTATCATTCAATAAACGAAAATCAATCCCTACGTCAAACTTTTTGGCTTCTTCCCATTGCAATTTTGGGTTTGGTAATCCTCCAATTGCTGTTCCGTTTATCAGAGCGCCATTATATACATACGTTGCTTCTCCGTTTAATAATCCTGTATAACCATTAGGGCGTATTTGGTCATTTCCTAAAACTCCATAACTTAATCTGAATTTTAAGAAGTTTAACACACTATTATCTTTTAAAAATGATTCTTCAGAAACTACCCATCCTGCCGTAAATGACGGAAAGAAAGCAACTCTGTTCTCCGGGCCAAATTTCGTTGATGAATCCCTTCTGATTACTCCGCTTAAAAGATATTTTCCTTTAAAATCATATTCTAAAATTCCGGCATAAGAAACCCTTCTTTCATCATAACCATACGACGATACATCACGACCACCAGCCGGACTTGTTCCTTTTGCAAGGTTTATATCGGCATATTTCCATGAATTATTAGGAACATCATAACCTGTAGCTCCAAGTCCGGATCCCCAGGATTTATAAACTGTAGATACTAGGATTGCTTTAAGATTATGATTTCCAAAAAGTGTCTTTTTATATTCTGCAATAAGATCAAGTGTGTAATCATTATCGTTTACAGTATTTTGAGTTACACTGCTTCTTGTAATATCAAACACTTTTCCGCCGTAGCTTACTTGTTTAGAAAAGTTTCTGCTAATGCTATTTCCTGTATTAAAACCAATACGAGATGTAAATTTAAACTCTTTTGTAATGTCATAAATAAAACTAACATTTCCGTTTAGTTTTCTTAGCTTATAATCATTATAAGTATTTTCTATTTGTGCCAAAGGATTGATAATTTCAACTCCATAACCCGGTGCACTAGGAACTAAAGTATAATTTCCGTTTTGATCACGAACCGGCAAAGTCGATGGCGTATTGATCGCATTAAAAAGTACCGAACCCAAACCATTTTCATTCAATGAATCTCTGTCGAGATACGTATAAATAATATTTGTTTGCAGTTTCATATTACTGGCTAAATCTGCCCCTAAAGATAGCCTTGCAGTATTTCTTTTAAAATCAGATTTTGATCCTCCAATAATACCTTGCTGACTTAAATCTGATCCGCTTAATAAATAGGTGATTTTATCTGAACCTCCGGAGATGGCTATATCATTATTAATAACCGGAGCCGGGTTGAAGATTTCTTTTTGCCAATCTGTTCCTTTCCCTAATCCTGAAACATTAGGATAAGGCAATGCTTGTCCGCCATTAGCGTAACTTTCGTTCAGTAATAAAGCATATTCCGTAGCATTTAGCACCGACATTTTTCTGCTTGTTTCCTGTGTACCAAAAGAAGAGTTGAAAGAAACTTTGGTTTTAGAATTCTTTTTACCTGTTTTTGTTGTTACCAATACGATTCCGTTGGCTCCTAAAACTCCATAAACTGCTGCCTGCGCATCTTTAAGTACTGTTATCGACTCGATATCACTTGGATTTAAAATACTCAAATCTCCCTGATAGCCATCTATAAATACAGTTGCGGCATTATTTCCGTTTGTTGCAATACCTCTAATGTTTATATTCATTGGTGCTCCCGGAGAACCCGATTGCGCTGTAACGCTAACACCCGCAACGGTTCCCTGCAAGGCTTGCTCTACTTTAAGAGGATGAAGATCTTCGATGGTTTTGCTGGACACAACCGTAACTGCTCCGGTAACATCTCTCTTCTTTTTGCTGCTGTATCCTAATACAACAACTTCATCAAGCGATCTGGCATCGTCAACCATTTTAACTGTTATTTTGGTTCCTGAAACCGCAACTTCCTGCGTTTTAAAACCTATATAACTTAAAACAATTACAGTTCCTTTAGGAACTCCTGATAACTTAAAAGATCCGTCGAAGTCTGTGGTTGTACTTTGTGACGAATTTTTAACTTTTACATTTACGCCCGGTAGTGATAAACCCGAGCCATCTAATACTGTACCGCTTACATCAAAAGACTGCGAGAACGCATAAGATGTAAACAGCATTAGTACGGTTAGTAATAATCTAGATTTCATAATTAGTTAGTTTTTATTGAAAGATAAATTTATCTTATCCATTTAGGAAAACGACAATTTTAACCTCAACAAAAAACATACATCATAAAAAAATAACAGGTAAATTTAATATATCTCAAAATACACCCCTATTTAACTATAAATTAGGAATGTTAATTTCTTTAACATAAACACTACAAAATCACAACAAATCGTTAATGTTGAGGTAATGTATAGTTTTTTAGAAGCGTTTTTTGATGTACTATACAGCCAAAATATATTCGACTAAACCGTTTTCGTGCTGTAAATCCATTTTTTTACGCAAACGATACCTTTTTATCTCAACACTTCGAACCGAAATATTAAATAAAGGAGCAATTTCTTTTGATGAAAGGTTCAATCGCAAATAAGCACAAAGACGCAAATCGTTTGGAGTAAGTACGGGATGAAGCTGCTTGATTCTTTTTAGAAAATCTTTATCGGCATTATCAAAAGCTTCTTTGAATACATTCCAGGAATCTTCTTCGGTAATGTTTTTGTTTATCGTGCTTATAACCGATTTTATATTACTGCTATCGTTTTGACTGGTCTTTTTTAAATCTTCTTTTATAAAAGCCAACAATTCATTTTTACTGTTTAAACTCATGGTCGAAACTGCCAATTCTCTATTTTTATTGTCAACATCCTGAGAGAGCTGTTCGTTTCTAAGCTTCATTAATTGCTGTTCATTTTCAAGCTCTTTAATCTCCAGTAAAAGATTATTTTCTTCTATTAGTTTTTCTTTTTGCTTGCGATAATAATTGAGATACGCTTTGTTTACAAAATACGCCAGAACCATCATTAAAAGAAAATAAATAAACCACGCCAAATTCGTCAAATACCAGGGTTTTAAAACCACAAATGTATAGGTGGCCGTATTTTGTAAAATGGTATTGGCATATTTCGCCCTTACCTTAAAGGTATATTTTCCCGGCGCTAAGTTTTTAAAATTCACCGTAGCTTTTGTGCTCCATTCGCTCCAATCGTTCTGGAAACCCTCTAGCAAATACTGATATTCTGAGTTGATGTATTTATTATATTCCGGAACTGTGTAGTTTAAAGTGATGTTGTTTTCATTCGATTTAAATTCTCCTTCGTTCTGAATCGCAACATTCTTTAAGGTTTCATTTTGTTTATTAATGGTAATATCAGTTATGAAAACGGTATAGTTTTTAAAACTTAAATCCTCAATATTCAAAGTATAATAACCATCTGTAGTACCTATTAAGTAAGTCGATTTCGAAATTTGAGTAATGTTCTCAAAACCCAGCATCGAATTGGTCAAAGAAGACGGAATAGGAATTACATTCTGCTTTAACTGATTGCTTAATTTACTGGCAGAAAAATAATGGATGTAATTTTTAGAAAATAACCAGATTTTGTTCGAATTGTCTACGATTAATTTCCCGGATGTATATTCGTCTTTTTCGAAAATAGAACTTAATACATTATCTTTTTCAAACAGTTTTGTAGTTGGATTTAATTTGAAAATTCCGTCTTTGTACGCATAATAAATAACATTATTAAATTTGACTAAACTGGCGTTTTTACCTTTTTTAGGAGACTTATAAGTATAAAATCCATTTGTTTTTGATAAAGTCTGATCTAGTTTTAATCTAAAAATTCCTTTGTATTCATGGCTTACATAAACATCAAAATTCTTGGTAATTTCAAAATAACGTGAAGAATAATCAAAACCCTGAATTTTATTTTTAAAAATCCACTGATTGTTTACTTTTTCTAAAACCGAAATTCCGTAATAATTTCCCTGAAGTAATTGGTTCTTGGCATTTGGGACAGGTTCAAATTTCCAGGTTCCTGAAGCAGAAAAGATATTTCTTGCCGAATCGTTTGTGATAATAAAAGTTCCTGAGTCGTGACCGCAAAAAAGCGTGTTATCATAAACAAAAAGAGACCAAACCTGACCTTTTGTTCCGTTTATAAATTTAAACTCAGAATTGCTTTGAATATTTTTGTAAAATAATCCCTGATTGGTTCCTACATACAGCAAACCATTAAAAGTAGCCGAAGCATAAACTGTTCCCAGAACTCCAGTATCATCTGTAAAACTATGCACAGGCGAGTTGATATTGATGCAATTGATTCCGTTATCGAGTCCTGCCCATAAATTGCGGTCCTTATCTTCAAAAAGAGATAAAGCGGTATTATTGCTCAGTCCTTTGCTTTGCGAAATATGATATTTCATCTTTCCTGTATCTGATAAAATAAAAATCCCGTTCGAAACTGTGCCCAAGGCAAAACTTCCGTCTTCGAGAAGCTGACTGCTATATACAAAACTCGATTTTAGTTCGGCGTCAACATCTGTTACAAAACGCGTTAGAGTATTTCCTGATAATTTATAAATACCGTCTAATTGTGTCTGAATTAGTAAACCATCTTCTGTGGTAAATAGGTTTACCATCGTGAATTTTTTAAGAATGGGATGATCCGAAACTAATTTGGCTTTGCCGCTTTCTATTTCAAAAAGACCCTCTTTTATGGTTTGAAAATAAATGGCATTTTTATTTGCGAATGATTTAACCACGCCATTTTTTGGTGCAATGATTTTAAATTTCCCGGTTTTGGTATCATAAATATAAATTCGGTTTAAGGATTGAAATAAAATCCACTGATCGTATTTAAGAATATTCCAGAATTGCTCATCATCCAAAATTTTATTTTTGATGGTATCGCTGAGCGAAGTATACTTTAGTTTACCATTTGTTTGCCTTGTCCAGTAGCCAAAATTCATATAGCAACCAGTATAAATTTTATTTCCAATTACTTTTACAGATCGCATTATGGTTTCATTGGGCGTAGGATACAATTGCCAATTTGTGCCGTTATATTCTAAGAGACCTTCATTGTTGGCAAAATACAAATAGTTCTGATCGTCCTGAGCGATCATCCAACTTTGATTTCCTGCACCATAAACAGAAGATGAATATTTGATAATGGGCGGAAACTCCTGCGAAAACAAGAGAAAACTGATTGAAAAAAGCAGAAAAGTAAATTTAGTTTTCAAATTGAGCCGTGGTATGAATTGTTACTAAAACAGTTCTAAAATAGCTTATTTTATATTGAAACTGCAAATTTTTAATAAATATGATGTAAGATATTAGATTTGATTTCACCGTAACTCAATTAGCCAATGGTTTCGGACGTGATCATATTACATCCCCTTGGTTGAAACCACTGGCTATGTTTAACAAAGAATCTCAAATATAGCGCAAGGTTTTAATCTTTGGAAACAGATTTAATTCACCTTTTAGCTATTGCTTAAGTTTTATATCAATGGGAATTATGTTAAAATTTGGAACAATCCCATTAACAAAACTCAATTCAAAATTGATTACTTTTGTAAAAATTGACTTTTTGTATGCAGATTGATCTTTCTACACTCGACCCAAAACATAATATTATAATTAAAGGAGCACAGGTACATAATTTAAAAAATGTAGATGTGGCTATTCCCAGAAACAAACTTGTTGTAATTACAGGTCTTTCAGGATCAGGTAAATCCAGTTTGGCTTTTGATACTTTATATGCCGAAGGACAACGCCGTTATGTAGAGAGTTTATCCTCCTACGCGCGTCAGTTTCTTGGACGATTAGACAAGCCAAAAGTAGAATATATAAAAGGTATTGCTCCTGCAATTGCCATTGAACAAAAAGTAAATACAACGAACGCGCGTTCGACTGTAGGAACTTCGACCGAAATCTATGATTACGTAAAGCTTTTATTCGCAAGAATTGGCCGTACTTATTCGCCAATTTCAGGACTTGAAGTCAAAAAAAATACCGTTACCGATGTTGTTGCCGATGTAAAAAATATGCCATTAGACAGCAAATGGATGCTTCTGTCTCCTATTCATCTTGAAGAAGGAAGGAAACTCGAAGACAAGCTAAAAGTATTGCTGCAACAAGGTTTTGCACGTATTTTGGTCGATAACGAAATGGTACGTTTAGATGAATTTACGCCTACAGAAATTCATAAATTAGACAATAAAGATATTTTATTGATTATTGACAGGATTGTAGTTAAAGACGAAGAAGAGTTTTATAATCGTTTGGCCGATGCTGTACAAACCGCTTTTTTTGAAGGAAAAGGAATTTGTTACCTTCAGGAAGTAGGCTCAGATAAAAGATTTACGTATTCGAATAATTTTGAATTAGACGGCATTACGTTCTTAGAACCAAACGTTCATTTATTCAGTTTTAATAATCCTTACGGAGCTTGTCCGGTTTGCGAAGGTTACGGAAATATTATTGGTATTGATGCTGATTTAGTAGTGCCAAATACTTCTTTATCGGTTTTTGAAAATGCTATTTATCCGTGGCGAGGAGATAGTATGAGCTGGTATAAAGACGAACTGGTAAAACACGCTTATAAATTTGATTTCCCAATTCATAAACCGTATTTCGAACTTACTGAAGAGCAAAAAGACCTGATCTGGAAAGGAAACAATTATTTTCAAGGTCTAAACGGTTTCTTTAAAGAACTTGAAGAAAAAAATTATAAAATTCAAAATCGCGTAATGTTATCGCGTTACCGCGGAAAAACAAAATGTCACGCGTGTCGCGGAAAACGTTTACGCGAAGAAGCTTCATATGTAAAAATTAATGGTAAAACGGTTTCTGATTTAGTCGATTTACCAATTAAGCATTTGGTCACTTTTTTCAAAAACATTGATCTAAATGTTTACGAGCAGCAAATTGCAAAACGTTTGATGGTCGAAATCAACAATCGTTTATCATTTTTGACAGAAGTTGGTTTAGATTATCTGACTTTAAACAGAAATTCTGCCACACTTTCCGGTGGAGAATCACAGCGTATTAACCTGGCCACTTCATTAGGAAGCAGTTTGGTAGGATCGATGTATATTCTTGATGAGCCAAGTATTGGTTTACACCCAAAAGATTCTGAAAGATTGATCAAAGTTTTATTGTCGCTTCGTGATTTAGGAAATACCGTAATTGTAGTTGAGCATGATGAAGATATCATGAAAGCTGCTGATATGATTATTGACATTGGTCCTGAAGCAGGAACTTTTGGAGGTAATCTTGTTGCTCAGGGCACTTACGATGAAATTTTAAAATCAGATTCCTTAACGGCTAAATACCTTAATGGAGATTTAGAAATCTCTGTTCCTAAAAAGAGACGAAAATTCAAAAATCATATTGATATTGTTGGGGCGAGAGAAAATAACTTAAAAAATATTAATGTTACTTTTCCTCTGGATGTCCTAACGGTAATTACCGGAGTTTCAGGAAGTGGAAAAAGTACTTTGATCAAGAAGATTTTGTTTCCGGCCATGCAGAAAAAACTGGAAAACGCATCTGAAAAAGCAGGTCAGTTTAGCGATATTAAAGGTTCATTTTCTCAGATAAAACATATCGAATATGTTGATCAAAACCCTATTGGAAGAAGTTCAAGATCAAATCCTGTAACGTATATCAAAGCTTATGATGATATCAGGGATTTATATGCCAAAGAGAAATTATCTAAAATAAGAGGTTATCAGGCTAAACATTTTTCTTTTAACGTAGATGGTGGCCGCTGTGAAACCTGTAAAGGAGAAGGCTCTATAAACGTCGAGATGGTCTTTATGGCCGATGTTTCTTTACCTTGTGAAACTTGTGGTGGCAAACGTTTTAAAAAGGAAATTTTAGAAATCAATTTCGACGATAAAAACATCAATGATATTCTAACGATGACTATTGATGATGCTATTGCCTTTTTCGATAAAAATAAACAAACCAAAATTACACAGAAACTTCAGCCGCTACAAGATGTTGGTTTAGGCTATGTGCAATTAGGTCAGTCTTCTTCTACTCTTTCCGGTGGAGAAGCACAACGTATTAAACTGGCTTCGTTTTTAGTAAAAGGGGCTACAAAAGACAAAGCTTTATTTGTTTTTGATGAGCCTACAACCGGTTTGCATTTTCACGATATCAAAAAACTATTAGCTTCTTTTGATGCTTTAATAGACAAAGGACATTCGATCATTGTCATCGAACATAATCTGGATCTTATAAAATGCGCCGACTGGATTATTGATTTAGGTCCTGAAGGAGGAGAAAACGGAGGTTATTTATTAGCCACAGGAACTCCGGAAGATGTTGTAAAAGAAAAGAAATCTGTTACGGGTATTTATTTAAAGGACAAATTATAGGAGAAAGATTCTGAGGGACTGAGTTGCTAAGGTTCTAAGGTTAAGAAAATTTCAAATAAAAAATCCAAATTCCAATGATCTTATTAATCATATTGGAATTTGGATTTTTTTTAAATTTTGCGATTTAAATTTGTTAAGCGACTAAACATCGTTCTTCAAAGGGGAAACCATCTTCGTCGATGGCAACTAATACTTTTTTCTGTTTTGATGCCTCAATTGTGAGATAAAGCCATGCAAATGACCACAATCCTAAGGTTAGACAAAAAATAATGAAATTTAAACCATGATTTACTACTTTCCCGCCCTTGGAAAGGACTGCAAAAAGGAATTCATCATTTCTCTCTTCTAATGTAAATCCGTTATGAACTTTGTTTGATATCATATTAGAAAACACCTGTAAGCTCTGCTCCTGACTAAGTCCATTGTTCTTCATAATCATTACGTAAAAAAATTAATCCAAATACTGCAAAAATTACTCCACGCTTTTTAACATTTTCAGCGTAGTAATCCAACTTAATAAACATAATAACACACACTTTTATTGTCTTAAATGAGATCTTTTTTATCCTATTAAGGAAAGTGTTGCTAAATTCTTAGCTAAAGTTAATTTTTATAAAATTAACTTCAAAATAAATTAGTGTTAAAATTTTAAGGTTAGTAGCACATTATCAATTTGTTAGCTCTTATTCTTAATATTAAAAGAAGGAGCTTCGTAATCATTTTTCAAATAACTCTCCGGAATAGTAGTATTATTTCCGTCGCGTACGGCATTATAATGCGGTGACATAATTTCGATTCCGGCTGCATTAAATGAATCCTGAATATTTTGATGCAATGAGGAATAGATCATTGGTTGATTTGTAGGGTGTTTCGTATATACATTAATTTGATATGAAACATAAAAATCATCCAGGCTGGTTTGCAACACAAAAGGCGATGGAGTCTGCTCGATCATCTCCGTTTTTAATGCTGCTTCAATCAAAGCCTTATGAATGTCTTTCCAGGGCACATCATAACCAATTGAAACAACAGTATGAATTAGTAATCCATTATTAACATGCTTTGTATTCGAAGAATAATTTGTAGAAGTGCTGGATAAAACTGTGGCATTGGGTATCGTAATATCTTCAAATTTCGGCGTTCTGATTCGGGTTACCAAGGCTGTTTTTTCAATCACTTCTCCGCTTACATCTCCTATTTTTATAAAATCACCAATTTTAAACGGACGCATATAAGTAATAACCAATCCTGCAACCATGTTGGCAATAGCATTTGACGAACCTAAAGAAAACAAAATCCCCACAAAAACAGAAACACCTTTGAAAATTGGAGAATCTGATCCCGGCAAATACGGAAATATAATAACCACCATGAAGGCCAACAATAGAAACCTAATGATATTAAATGTAGGCATCGCCCAATCACTGTAAAAGCCATCAATTTTTATATTCTCTTTTTTTATCTCATCAAAAAAGAACCGGATTATTTTTATAGTGTATTTAAAAATGAAAACAATAACTACTATGGTAACAAAACTTGGTAAAAAGTCAACAAATCCCATAACAGCTGATTTTGCAGGCGTAAGAATCCATCGTAATAATGTTGTCGTGTAAGCTTCTGTAGCCGGAAAAATACTAAATAATAAAGGCAACGAAAAATAAACAATCAAAACCAAAGTAAAACCTTTTACAAAGCTATACAATCGCATTAATAGTCCTTGTTGTTTTTGTGGCGAAAGAATACTGATGTTATTATAAGTAAAACCTTTAAAGTATTTATCGCTGTTTTTAAGAATATGCAATCTTATTCTATTGAAAAGCCTACCTACAAAATACAAAACGATGCCAATGATAAGGATTAGCAATGCAGTATATCCCAATCTTTTAGGAAGCATCGAATAATTTTCGTTTTGATAAATGACAGCTTTTTTTATGGCGTTCAAATTTCTTTTGGCAATAAAAGCACTAGTTTGATTTTCAGCTTTTGCATCAACACCAAGGACTGACATGATAATCAAATCATTCTTATAAATGATATCCTGAGAAATATCAGAAGGAACAACGAGAATAGAATCTTCTTCAAAAAAAGAATCTTCATATAGTTTTCTGATTTTTTCGGTAATGGCATTTGCTCTGTTTTCGGCAGAAAAAGAACCTACTTTATTATAAACATAAAAAAGCGTGTCCTTGAATGGGCTTACAGGATATCCTTTTGGTTTTATTTCAGTTGCAACTTTTTTGGAAGTTTGTAAACTATCATTTTGAGCAAAAGCCAATGAGGAAGATAAAACAATAAAGAGCGCTAAAAAACAAAGTAATTTCTTTTTCATATCTTGTTAGCAATAAGTTGGTTATCCTTCTAACAAATATAAAAACAAAATAGATTAGAATTTAAATTACTTTCTCTTTTTTCAATAAAATCGTACTAAATTTTAATTCCTATTTTTCGAAAAAGCATATCAATTACTTTATTAATATCAGGAGAGATATTAAACTTATAATTTAAGTAAACGTATAAAATCGTTACTAAAATAGATTTTAACGCAATACTTATCAATTGATAAAACGGAAATTCCCAAAAGTAAAACAGTAGAAACAACGCAAAAGTTAACAGCATTGAATAGATTGTTTCTTTAGAAAAAGGATATAAATCAAGCTTTTTGACAACAAAAAGCAATTTTGCCAAACTGTATAGTGTAATCGATAATAAAGTCGCAAACGCAGAACCTTTAATTCCAAAAATTGGAATAAAAATCATATTTAAGATCACAGTCAAAAAGACCAAAAGCAATCCTAAATACAATACCATTCGGTAGTATTTTGTATTAAAAATGATAGCATTATTGTTTCCTAAAATCAAATCGAAATACTTCGATAATCCAATCATAAATACAACAGAGATTCCGCCACTGTATTCTTTTGGAACTAATTCATACAATTGATTGATATTGACAAAAATACATAACATTACAAATCCGCCAACCATTTGCAGATTGATAGAGGTTTTTTTATACAATTGATTCAATTCATCATGTTTGTTATCGTGCATCAATTTTGCCGTAATCGGATATACAATCTGATGCATGGCACGACTCGGAACCGAGATTACCAAAGCAATATAGGTTGCCACAGAATAATAAGCGATGTTCTCAATTTTCATGTATTGATTCAGCATCAATTTATCACCGTCTAAAAGTAAATTGGCAACACTTCCTGAAAGAATAATGAAAAAGGTATATTCCATTACGTCTTTTACATTTTGAGGTATATTGATCTGAAATTTAGGCTTTTTGACATAGAAAGCATAAAACATCGTTACTATAAAAGCCACAAAATAAATTCCTGCCGTCACATATACAAATTGAATAAGTGTCATCCAATTAAAATATAAACCTACCAAAGCAAAAGTCGAAAACAGTCTCAACCCAACTTCTTTAATAAAATTTCCAAAAACAGAATGCATATGAACTCTCGCCCAGGCATAGAATATTTCGAAATAGGCCATACAAATCCCAATAAATGGAATTAAAAACATAAACTCTTTTACAACAGGGTTTTTCTTTGTTACAAATGCCGTAATATCATCAAAGAAAAAGATTCCGATTATCCCTAACGGAATACACATTAATATTGGAAATAAGGCTGTAAATGATAAAAACTGCTCTCTTTCTTCTTCTGTTTTATATTGAGAATAAAATTTGACTAACGTATTTTGCATTCCGATAGCAAACAAAGGCATAATAACATTCGCTGCCGAAAGAATATAATTGGTTAACGCGTAATAAGTAGCACCCAGATAAATAGGATATAAATAAAGTGTATTAATGGCTCCAATAGCGAAACCTATATAAGTAATGATTGTATTTTTGAAAGACTGATTTAAAACAATACCCATGTTTTGATTGCAGAGTTTAGATAGTAGAGTTTAGATTTCTAATTTCTACTCTCTATAGATTTTTAAAATTGTTTTTGCTTTTTTAATTGATCAATTGTGCCAATTGTTTAGTCAGGCTTTTTCTTGAATATTGTTGTAAACCAACGCCATGAGATTGTAATTTCCCTTCCAAAAATTGATTATAAAAGTCCAAAATTACACTTTTTAACTTCGCTTTTTCAGAATAATCAAAAAATACTCCTGTATTGGTCTCTTTAATGATATCGGCAAAATCTGATCCGTTTGGACCAATCGCAATTATAGGGCGATTAGACACCATATATTCAAACAATTTACCCGGAATAATACTTTTAGTATCTTCAGAATTAATCTCGATTAAAAGTAAAACCTGCGATTTTTTTTGATGGGCAATGGCTTCGTGATGCGAAACATATCCTAAGAGATTCAAATAATCATTCAAATTAAATTCGCTAATAGCATCTAAAACTTCCTGACTTACTGCTCCTATCAGTTTAATTTCTAAATGTTGTTTAAAATCAGGTATTTCCTGAAGCAACTCTACGAGACATTCCCATAAAAACTTCGGATTTCTATCTGACAAAAATGAGCCGATATGTGCCAGAGTAAATTTGGTATCCAGAGTTTGTTTTTCTACGTTTTCGATATCATAACCATTCGTAATTACCGAAATTGGCTTATTGGTAATTGCCTGAAATTCGGTTTTTGTAGTTTTACTTGTTACAATAATCGTATCCGCAGCATTGAGTACTTTATGCTCTAAACTTTTATGTTTTTTAGCTGCATAAGATGATAAGCGTAACGCTTTATGATAACCGATTGTAGTCCACGGATCACGAAAATCTGCAAACCATTTTACATTAAGTTTTTCTTTTAATTCTAAACCAATCAAATGCAAACTGTGCGGCGGTCCCGAAGTTACAATGGTATCAATATTGTTTTCTTTAATATACTTTTCAAGATAAGCTACTGAAGGTTTTACCCAAAAAACACGCGCATCAGGAATAAAAAGATTCCCACGAATCCAAAGAAATGTTTTATCTAAGAAAGTTTGTTTTTTCTTATGCGGAAAAATTCCTGAACTAATTTTCTTGGTTTTATTCTTCGAAAAAATGGAAGCCAATTGATAAGGCTCCCAAATTTTATTTTTTAGAACAGTAGCTTTATCAGAGATTTGACTCACTAAACCTTCATCAATTATTGGATATGTTGGATTTTCAGGAATGTAAACAATGGGCTGAATATCAAATTCAGGTAAATATTTTACAAATTTTAACCAACGCTGTACTCCCGGACCTCCGGCAGGGGGGAAATAATAAGTAATGATTAAGAGTTTTTTTTGTTCCAATTTTATTTAATTTCTGAAAATATCAGTTTATGCAGATTACGAATGTTATTCTGAATTATTATTTGCTTTTCTAAGTTCTTCGATATCTAAAATATCCTTCGGTCTGTTTGATGCTTTTTTAGCAATTATTAAATTATCGTAATCAATAAAATAAACTGGAGTTTCGCCTATCATTACGATTGTAGCATCTTCTAACAATGATGAAAAAGATTTATCTTCCAGACCTTTTACAGCAGTCATTACATCTAATCTCAAACCATAGCTTAAACTAAAATCTGTCCAACCCGGAATAAACTGCATTGTTTCTATAGTTTCAAAATCTCCTAAATTAATTGACTTTAAAGCTTTTCTTAGATTAATCCTATTTTCAATTGTATCCTCTAAGTAAATATCAATATCACCGGTACTTCTATTGTAGCCATAGATATTTACAGCAAATCCACCAATAGTTATGTATTTAACTTTGTTTTCAAAAAAACTATTCCAAATAGCAATTATTTGCTCATTCATCGTTTTTTAGATTGGATTACTTTAGCTGTTTTAAGCGTATAAGAAACTTCAATTAGAACCATTAATCTTTCTAATCTTTCTAAATAAGAAAGTGATTTTATTTCAGCTATTCTCTTAGCGTCCAACTCTTGTGGAGTACCAAAACTTAACACGTTCTTTTTCATTGTCTAGTTTTTAAAATACAACAGTAAAGATACTAAATCATCTCATATTCATTAGTTAAAACAAACCAGAGTTTTATTTTTCTGTTTTCGCTTTCTTTCTTTCGAAGTAAAATCCGCCAATCAACAATAATAACATTCCAATTGAACTGGCCAAAGTTATTATACTTCCGGTTTTAACAACCTGAGGTTCAAATTTAAATTCGATAGTATGTTTTCCGCCAGGAATTTCCATAGCTCTTAAAACATAATCAACAGGAAAATGCGTTGTTAGCTCACCATCAATATAAGCGTTCCAGCCATTTTTATAATATATCTCAGAGAAAACAGCTAAACCATCTTTTTTATTATCAGACTGATATTTAATATAATTCGGCTTGTATTGTACAACTTTAATTGTTCCTGTAGTATCCCATTGTTTCTTTAATCGGGCGCTTTTAAATTTACCTTCGTGTTCACGAACATTAAAAACAGCTACTTTTTTAGTATCAATATGATCAAGAGCTTTCATCACATCGTCTGGTTTATTTACCAATTTTACGGTACTAACAAACCAGGCATTTCCGTTTGTATTTGGGTTTATCGTTGGAAATTCTTTTCCTTCTTTATCTGTTTGGATAATGTATTTTACATTTAGCATATCCAAAACTTCCATATTGTTTTTTGCAATCTGATAGTCGAATAACTGTTGCATTCTTCTAGGCTTTGCAGCATGATATCCTCCTAAAGAATGGTGGAAATAAGAGGCACGTGCGCTAGACATATTGCCGTTTACTTCAAAAACCCTGTAATGCGTTGTATCTTTTAAAATCTGAGCATCAGATGGCGTTTCCTGAAAAGGAGCTGCAATTTGAGCAGGACTCACAAAATCTTTGGCCGAAACATACTTTTTATCGACAAAAAACAAATCGAAAATCATTAAAAGTCCAACGATAATCAATGTCGTATTTTGAGCTAATTTGTTTTTAATGAACAACCATAAAATTCCAAAAGTCAATACTATAAAAAAGCCTGAACGCAATAAATCTGCAGAATACAACGTCATTCTGTCTTCTTTTAAAGCATCGACAAAAGCGGGTCCGTAACTTTCTAAGAAATAATTATCACTGCTTCCTGTAAAATGGAACATCCCTTTAGCAAATACTAAAATTATAATTATCCCAATACCAAAAACACCTGTTTGAACAAGGGCTTTCTGTTGTAATTTAGGTTCATCTTTGGCTTTAAAGAAAGACTGTAATCCCATAATAGCCAGAACAGGAAAACACAATTCAAGAATAACCTGAATCGACGAAACTGCTCTAAACTTATCGTACATAGGCACGTAATCGATAAAAAAGTCTGTCAACAAAGAGAAGTTTTTACCCCATGAAAGTACCAATGCTACTAATGCTCCGGAAAGGAATACGTATTTTATTTTTCTATCATCAATAAATAATGCCAAAACTCCTAAAAAGAAAACAACAACCCCAATATATGCCGGAGCCGCAACAATTGGCTGATCTCCCCAATACGTTGGCATTCCTGACACAAAATCCTGAGCTTGCTCTGAAGGAACTCCCTGTTCGATCATAAACGAATACATACGGCTGTCGGTTCCTACATTTTCATGATTAGAACCTCCAAAAAGTCGAGGCGCAATCAGGTTAAAACTTTCAGGAATTCCGTAGCTGTATTCTGTAATATATTCGCGGCTTAAAGCATTTTCGTTTGTCTTTTTAGATCCGTCAGGATTAAAAGTCAATTCGCTGTTGCTACGTGTACTAAATTTGGCATACTCACTTGTTGCCATTAAATTGGTAGAATTGGCACCAATGGCAAAAATTCCTGCCACAGCCAAAACTCCAATAGCAGTTAAAAGTGGTTTATATTCTTTTTTCTTAATAAAATTAAAAGCAAAATAGCCTGATAATATCAGTAAGAAAATCAATAAATAATAGGTCATTTGAAAGTGGTTGGCATTAATTTCTAATGCAACCGCAAACATGGTGAGCAAACCTCCCCAAATATATTTTTTCTGAAAAACCAGTATAAATCCGGCTATAACAAGTGGCATATAAGCAATTGCATGCGCTTTTGCATTATGACCAACTCCAAGAATAATGATTAAATAAGTAGAAAAACCGAAAGCAATTGCCCCGATAAAAGCTTTTAAAGGATCTGTTTTTAAGACTAATAATAGCCCGTAAAAACCTAAGAAATATAAAAACAGGTAATCTGCTGGACGAGGTAAAAAACGTAAAATATCATCTAAATGTCCTATAAAATCGTTAGGATAATTTGCCCCTAACTGATAGGTTGGCATACCGCCAAATGCTGAATTGGTCCAATAAGGCTCAGAATGCTCTGTTGCTCTAAAATCATTTTGCTCTTTGGCCATTCCGGTATATTGAGCAATATCCGACTGGAAGATTTGTTTTCCCTGTAAAACCGGGTAAAAATAAATTAAAGAAACGATAATAAAGCCCAATATAACAAGGGCATGCGGATAGAACTTATTTACTATTTTCAATTTAGACTGGTTTGGGTTAAATGATGAATCCTATAATTCTAGGACGCAAACTTAATCTATTTCTTCGTAATCAACATAATCGCCCACCTTTTTGGTTTCGCGCGGTTTTTTTGCATTGGCTGTATCAATGATGATTTCATCATTATTTGTACGTGTTTTTTGCCATGTAGTACTCTGACTATATTGTTGTTGTCTCTGAAAATTCTCCCCTGCTTTTTCAACCGCTTTCTTTACCAATACCGGTAAAAAGATTTTAGCTAAAAACTTAAAAATATAATAAAACGCAATAATCCACATTATCGTTTTAAACAAATTTGTAAAAGATGCTTCTTGCATGATCATATAATTTTTTTCCAAAATTAATAAATCCATTGTTTAAAATTAAAATATCAATCTTAAATAAATAATAAAATATAGTACATTTGAAATGCGTTATTACTTTTTAATCAAAAAAAACGTTTATGTTAAAAAATAAAAACTTATTTATTGCAACTCTTTGTTTAGTTCCTCAATTATTTTTCGCGCAATATACTGACGTTATCAACTCTAATCGTCCGGGTGAAACAATGTCTGCTTATGCAGTTGGAAAATCTGTAATTCAGGCAGAATTGGGTGTTTACGGCATCAAAGAAAAACACGATTTATTAGATTATGATGCAAGCGGTTTTGGTACAGATTTAACCCTTCGCTATGGTGCATTTTTAGAAAAACTAGAATTGATTCTGGACATACAATACCAAATGGAAAATTTTGATACTCCATACACCAGCTATAAAAAGAATAATTTTAGACAAACCGTTTTAGGAGCGAAATATTTAATTTACGATCCTTATAAAAACTACAAAAAAGAAGCTAACATATACAGCTATAAAGCCAATCGTAGTTTTAACTGGCACGAATTAATTCCTGCGGTTTCTATATTTGCAGGAGCCAATTTTACCGGTGCTGATAACCCTTACTACTTTTCCCCACAATCTGCGATATCGCCTAAAGTAGCTTTGATTACGCAAAATTTATTTGGAGGAGGGAAATGGGTATTTGTAACCAATATTATTGCCGATTATATTACAACAGATTATCCTAGTTATGGTTATGTATTAACATTAACCCACGGATTTAATGATAAATGGTCTGGTTTTGTTGAAAATCAAGGCTACAAAAGCGATTTCTACAGCGATGCCATTGTTCGTGGCGGAGCAGCTTATTTAATCAATTCTAATCTTCAGGTTGACGCTTCTGTTAGTACCAATTTCAAAAACACACCTTCGGTTTTATATGGAGGAGTTGGAGTTTCATGGCGTTATGACGGAAGTTATAAAGAAAAACAAATGGAGTTTAAGGGCAAGGAAAAAGCAAAAAAGAACAAGGATAACCAGATGGAACAAAGAGAAATCGATTATCAGGCAAAAGAAAGAAAGCGTAAAGCGAAATACGAATAATTTTTAACTCTCTGCATAAAGAGACAATTTACATACTGAATCTTAATGATTACAATTAAAGAAGCCAAAACCAAAAAGGAATTAACCGACTATGTCAAATTTCCGTTTTCTCTCTATAAAGACAATCCGTATTGGGTTCCGCCTATTATTGCAGATGAATTAGAGTCTTTTGACAAAACAAAAAATCCTGCTTTTGATAACGCCGAAGCTTATTTTTATCTGGCGTACAAAGACAATCAAATTGTTGGAAGAATTACAGCCATCATCAATTGGTCTGAGGTAAACAATCAACACAAAAGAAAAGTACGTTTTGGATGGTTTGATGTTATCGATGATATCGAAGTAACAAAAGCTTTATTAGAAAAAGTATACGAATTAGGAAGACAACATAGTCTGGAACATGTTGAGGGTCCAATGGGATTTTCTAACCTGGATAAAGTTGGTGTTCTTACAGAAGGTTACGACCAAATGGGAACCATGATTACATGGTATAACAATCCGTATTATGTTACTCATTTCGAACAACTAGGGTTTCAGATAGAAAAGGAATATATCGAAAGTATTTTTCCGTTTTCGAATGTTAAACCTGAGTTTTTTGTGAAAGCACAGGAATTAATCAAAAAAAGATACGGTTTAAGATCTCTAACTTTCACCAAAACAAAAGACATTATGCCACACGTGGATAAAATGTTTGATTTGTTTAATGAATCTTATGCTAAACTGGCTTCGTTTGTAGCAATCTCAGATGTTCAGAAAGAATATTTTAAGAAGAAATACATTAGTTTTATCAATCCGGAATACATCAAATTTGTGGTAGATAAAGACGATAAATTAGTTGCTTTTAGTATTGTAATGCCAAGTTTTTCTGAGGCCTTACAAAAAGCAAAAGGAAAATTATTTCCGTTTGGATTTATTCATTTGCTAAAAGCAAGAAAACAAAGTAAAGACGTTGTTTTTTACCTTATCGGAGTTCATCCTGATTACCAAAACAAAGGAGTTACTGCTATCATTTTTGATGAATATTATAAAACGTTCTCAGAAAAAGGAATTCAAAATTGTATTAGAACTCCTGAATTAGCCGAGAATACAGCGATTCATTTACTTTGGAAAAACTTTGATCCAAAAATACATTGTCAGAGAAAAACATATTTAAAATATCTTTAGCATACCGTTTTTCAGTCTCAGTTTTCAGTCTCAGTTTTCAGTTTTCAGTTTAAACATTAAAAATATTACATGTTAACCATAAAAATATGCGATGAATGCAAAAGTGAGTTTTATAAACCATCTTCTTTAATGGAAAATTTGTGTCCTGAATGCGCAAGTGCTTTATACGGATATAATAATTGCCAGCATGAATTTGAAAATCACCGATGTAAAAAATGTTACTGGAACGGAAATTCAAGCGATTATGTAGATAAAATAAAATCGCAGAAATAATATAAAAACTAAAAAAAATCCATTCTCCCCAAAGAATGGATTTTTTAATTATAGCAAAATAAAAAGCTTATTCTGCTTTACAATCAACTTTCGTTAATGTATTTTTTTGATCAAATTTCAGTAGTTTTTTATCTTTAAAAGAAACTTTACCATTTGCTTCTACAACATCTCCATAACCTTCATAAAGAATTCCTTCTCTTGAAATAAAAGCAACCTCTCTAATAGATGAAACTCCTTCTGACATAAAGGTATAATCAGCAATCAAAGTATCGCCTTTCATATTCCCTATCAAAGTTCCTTCATTTTTATCTTTACCGGCTATATTATAGCTTAATTTTCCATTTACTTCCTGATGTGAGTTTACATTATAACTCAATTCAATTTTACTGGCACCTGTCGACGCATAACATTGATCTCCTGATGGCTCAACAATTTGAGCTTCTTTTGGTGCTTTTGGTGTAATTTCTACTGGTTCTGCAACTTGATCTTTTTTACAAGAAGCAAAAACACTTAAAGTAATAATTGTAACGGCTAGTATTTTCTTCATGTTCTTTTGTTTTATAATTAGTTAATATAAAATTACTCCAAATAAAAAAAATCCATTCGCATAACGAATGGATTTTTTTACATAATTCCCATATTAGGAATTTATTTCAAGAAATTTAAGCGTCTAAATCTACTGTAGTTCTGCTTGCGATTTCTTTATAAGTACCGTTTTCTAATTTTTCACGAATTGCTTCAAATGCTGTTAACGTTTCATCGATATCAGCCAAAGTATGTGAAGTTGTTGGAATCATTCTTAACAAAATAATTCCTTTTGGAATTACCGGATAAATTACAATCGACAAGAAAATACCGTAGTTTTCTCTTAAATCGTTTACCATTACCATTGCCTCAGGAACACTTCCTTCTAAATAAACTGGTGTTACACAAGTATTTGTATCTCCAATATTGAAGTTTCTTGTACGTAATCCGTTTTGTAATGCATTTACGTTTTCCCAAAGTTTGTCTTTCAACTCAGGGTGATTACGTAATAATTCTAAACGTTTCAATGAACCAATAGTTTGAATCATTGGTAATGCTTTTGCAAACATTTGAGAACGTAAATTGTATTTTAAATAATCAATAATATCCTGATCTGCAGCTACAAAAGCTCCAATGTTTGCCATTGATTTTGCAAAAGTCGAAAAGTAAACATCGATACCATCCTGAACTCCCTGCTCCTCACCTGCTCCGGCTCCTGTTTTACCAAGTGTACCAAAACCGTGTGCATCATCTACTAATAAACGGAAATTATATTTTTCTTTTAAAGCAACAATTTCTTTTAGTTTACCTTGTTGTCCTCGCATTCCAAAAACACCTTCGGTAATAAATAAAATACCTCCGCCTGTTTCTGTTGCCATTTTAGTAGCACGCTGAAGATTTTTCTCCATACTTTCAAGATCATTGTGCTTGTAAGTAAAACGTTTACCCATATGCAAACGAACACCATCAATGATACAAGCGTGAGAATCTACATCGTAAACTATAATATCATTTTTTGTTACCAAAGCATCAATAGTAGACACCATTCCCTGATAACCAAAATTCAATAAATATGCAGCTGGCTTCATTACAAACTCAGCTAATTCATTTTCTAATTGCTCATGATATTTAGTATGTCCTGACATCATACGAGCTCCCATTGGGTAAGCTGCTCCAAACTGAGTTGCAGCATCAATATCTGCCTGACGAACCTCTGGATGATTCGCAAGACCTAAATAGTCATTCAAACTCCAATTTAAAATATCTTTTCCACCAAATTTCATTCTTGGACCAAGTTCTCCTTCTAACTTAGGGAATACAAAATATCCCTCAGCTTGTGAAGCCCATTTTCCTAATGGTCCTTTATTGTTCTGAATTCTTTCGAATAAATCTTTTACCATAAATATATTTTGAAGTAATAATTTTCATTTAACAGGGTGCAAAAATAATGATTATTATTCTAAAATCGAGTTTGCCCCTTATTTTTATTAAAAAAATCAGAATAAAACCATCGAAATCCATTTGCCTCTAACGCTTCCCGACTATAAATAAAATTTGAAAAGAGGAAAAATTTAAATTTAACATCTTAATATTTTACAACATGATTTTTATCATTATAAAAGACAAAGTCATCCCTTATTTTTGAAGTCTATTTATTATTCATTAAAACAATTAACAACAAACCAGAAAATACTTTTTAAATAGATTGATTCATTAGTAAGAGATAAGGGTGATTTTAATTAATCTACCCTTATTTTTTTTATTTTAATTTCTGATGCAATAATCAAAACCAAACCTAAAACAATTAATACACTTGCGCCAAAAATAGATTCATAATACGCCGGCAACAATCCTTTACCGAAGTAAAAAAGCCCTCCCTGAAAAAACAATATGATTTCTGTAAAAACATATCCAAAAACAAAACATTGTACTCCCGACCGAACCAGAGAAGATCTACCAGAAAGCAAGTTGTTCTGAAACAGGATTCCAAGTAAAAATCCTGTAATAATTCCTAAAGTAGTTAAATGAATAAAACCTATCACAAAACCTCTAATTTGGTGCGAAGATGAAACTATATCAGGAAAAAGAAGCAGCAACTGAACCATCACTTTAAGGACTAAGGAACAAATCGCTAAACTATAAACCCTTTTTGCCGTAGTGTTTAAAGTAGTTTTAAACCAGGAAATTTGTGGTTTTAGCATTTTATAAAAATATATAAAAGCAAGAAGCTGCAATACTACACCAATACCATTTATAACACTTATTACATTATTTTTGACATACCAACTTACCGGAAATGCTACTGTAGCTATCGTTGAAAAGATAAGCAAAGTAAAAAACACTTTGAAGTGGCTTATTTCGATTTCATTTTTAAATTGTTTTAAAAACAAAGCCAAAACAGCGAATAAAAACCATCCATTAAATTGAAAGTGAAGAAAAAACTGAATCGCAATTTGATACAAAATACTTTGTTTACCCAGTAAGCTTATTATCGCCCCTAAACACCAAATTCCGATAGTAGAAAATAGCATGAACAAAATGGCACCTAACAATAACTTTTTGTCCATTCTTTTGCCTTTACAGCAATCCCGCCAAACGAGCCAACAAAAAATATAACTTAATATAATATGTAATGTCGAAAATATAATAGAAAACAAAGCATATCCCTGAACAGGAAATGCGATCATCATACCTATTACAGAAAATTCAGTAAGCCAAAATAATTGATTGTAAATTGGTTTACTGCTTTTGTGTTTGGGTATAAAAAAGGAAACAATTAAAACATAGATCATCAAATAAGTCCAACCTAACATCGCTACATGAGAATGCCCATGAAGCAAGAAGCTGTAATTGACATTCTTTACAGGAAATAAATAAAAAAACCGCATTAATAACCCCATAAGTGAAGCTATCAGAAAATTTAAAAAACAAACTATTATCCAGCTTTTTTGTTGGCTCATTTTAGTTAGGAATTTCATTTTTTAATGAGATTAAATATTTCAGGAAAACGTAATCAACTTTTTAATTAGTAAAAAAATGCGCTAATAAGTTGTAACAACCTGTCAGCGCATTTTTTTTATTTTTAAGAAAATTCTTTTTCTAAAATAATTGCTTTAGGAAACAATATATTATTTTCTAAATGAATATGTGTATGCAGGTTTTCCTCAAACTCTCTTAGCATTGCAAATGTCACTTTATAAGTTGTACAGCCGTCGGTTGGTGCTGTATAATTATTTGTCAGGTTAGAAATTTCATTAAATCGTTCCCCTTCTACTTCATGCTCATGTGTCATCATGGCAATTGGGTTAGCCACTGATCCAAAACCAGGCTGAAGAACAGCTTCGTCTCTTTCTTTCGCTTTTACCATGTTTTTTATAAAAGGAAACAAAATGGCTTCTTCTTTATGCATGTGCTGTGATAATTCAGTAACACATTGGTTAAACAATTCATTTATCTTAAACAATTCTGGATGTCTGCCTCCATGAACATTACAAAGTTTGTTTAAAAACTGTATTATAATAACCGATTTATCTACCACATAGCGATGATGCGTTTTTTCGATATAATCTGCCAACAGATCCAAAGGCCATGAGTTAAAATCGATCGTATTTGAATCTTCTGCAAGTAAGACTTCGTTGATCTTTTTAAGCAAAACCCTTGTATCTATATTTTGCTTTATGCAAACTTCATTAATTGTCTTGTGTCCTTTACAGCAAAAATCAATTTTATATTTTGAAAATACTGCTGCTGTTCTAAAATCCTCTGTAACAAAAGCCCCAACTGTTTTATCTCTTAAATTTTCCATAATCATTATATTTTTTTTCTTTGATATCTCTACTTTTTTAATAAAAGACAAATTAATCTTTTATTAGTTTAAGAAAAAACCCTAACCCAAAAGAGAATTAGAGTTCCTTTATTTATTCTACAATCAAAACACCTTTCATCATAGCAAAGTGCCCTGGAAACGAACATAAAAAATTATATGTTCCTTTTTTATCAATAGTAAATTCGATTGTATCTTGTTCTCCTCCGCCAAGTAATTTCGTGTGCGCAATAATCGAAGCTTTTTCTGATTCCGGGATATAATCTGTTTCCTGGGCAGCTGCCGCTTTAACAGCAAAAGCCGCTTCATTAATACCTTCTTTTAAGATCACTACATTGTGTCCCATTGCCTGTTTAGGTATTTTTCCAGTATGTTTTAGGGTTAAAGTAATTGGTTTTCCGGTTTCGGCTCTTAATTCATTTGTACTAAACTGCATTTCATCGTTTCCGGTAATAACCAAAACATTGCTTGCTGCTGCAGGATGTCCTTCATCAGATGTAGTTTCATTTATTTCTGTTGGTTCGTCTGTGGTTGCAGCATCTTTTTTTCCGCAAGAAGTTATTGCCAAACATCCCATTAGCAATACAATCGAAATTTTAATTTTTTTATTCATTTCTAACTATTTTAAATTTTTTATATTATTCTCTATCATTTATTCTAAGAAAAAAATCACCCGTTTTTACTCCTGATGCAAGTTGCTCTAGTGTGGTATTAGTAAGCATTTCTAAAAGCAATTCGCGTACTTTTTTAAACTCTTTGTGCACGGGACAGGGTTTTGTTTCTGAACATTCTTTTAATCCTATACCACAACCTTTATATATAGTATCGCCATCTATCGCATCAACAATCTGAATTAATTTAATCGATTTTACGGCATTATCAGAAACTTCAAATCCTCCTCCTACTCCTTTTGATGATTCTATGATTCCGTTTTTAGTCAAAATTTGCATTATTTTGGCTGTAAAAGGTTCCGGAGAATCAATTTCTTTTGCAACATCTTTTATTCCCACCCTAATTCCTTTTGAGGATTTAGTGGCAATAAATATAGAAGCTCTGATTCCGTACTCGCAGGCTTTTGAAAACATAGGCAAATTTGTTGATTGAACTACAAATATATTCAAAATCCATATAAAAGACAAGTTTATCTTTAATAGTTTTAATTATAAAAAACTCTTATTTATAACCAAAATAATTAATATGAAACAAAACACTAATTCGGGACCAAATTCTAATAAAAACCAATTTTAGTTTTACCTTTGGAAGTACTAATTTTTCTAACACCTAAAAAATGGCTTTAAGCAACTCAAAAGATCTCAAATTAGCCGTTCTTATTGATGCCGATAACGTGCCTTACAGTAATGTAAAAGGCATGATGGAAGAAATAACAAAATTTGGCACACCAACCACAAAACGTATTTATGCTGATTGGACCAAGCCAAATTCTAATGGCTGGAAAGCAGTTTTATTAGAACATGCCATTACGCCTATCCAACAATATAGTTATACGGTAGGTAAAAATTCATCAGATTCTGCCTTGATTATCGATGCCATGGATTTGCTCTATTCAGGAAAACTTGATGGTTTTTGCATTGTTTCCAGCGATAGCGATTTTACGCGTTTGGCCATAAGATTAAGAGAATCCGGGATGAAAGTAATTGGTATTGGAGAAAAAAAGACTCCAAATTCCTTTATTGTTGCCTGCGACAGATTTATTTATATTGAAGTTCTTGACGGTGCGATCCAGAAGAAAAAACCAAAAACAACAGCTGCTGCCGACGCAAAAAAACCGGTAGAAAAACCTGCTGAAAAAGCATTACATAAAATTGATGCTCCCACTATCGAACTTATCGAAGCTACGATCGAAGATATCGAAGATGATGATGGCTGGGCATTTTTAGGAGATGTTGGAAATTTAATTGTAAAGAAAAAACCAGAATTTGACCCAAGAAATTATGGCTTTTCTAAACTTACACCAATGTTAAAATCGCTTACCGATATTCTTGAAATAGACGAAAGAGAATCAGATAAAAAAGGCATAAAACACGTTTATGTGCGTCTGCGATTCAATTAATTATTAAACTATTACCCATTAATTTTTTACGAACATGAGAAAAAAATTCTTTATTTACGGATTCTTATTGTTTATAATTGTTGTTACAATTTATTTTTACACCAAGCGCGGTTTTTTACTTGTTATTATTATTCCGATATTATTAGTTATTGGTGTTTACAATACGCTACAAAAAAAGCATGCTATTTTAAGAAACTTTCCTGTTTTAGGTTATTTCAGGTATTTATTTGAAATGATTGCGCCAGAAATTCAGCAATATTTTATCGAAAGATCTACTGACGGAAAACCATTTTCAAGAAATCAGCGTTCTTTAGTATACCAAAGAGCTAAAAATATCGATTCGAATACGCCTTTTGGAACACAGCAAAACCTAAATCATGATAGTTATGAAGGGATAAAACATTCTATTTTTCCGGCAAAAGTCAACGAAGAATTACCTCGTGTAATGGTTGGAGGAAAAGATTGCAAACAACCTTATTTAGCTTCTTTATTTAATGTTTCGGCAATGAGTTTTGGTTCATTAAGCGAAAATGCGGTTCGCGCTATTAATATAGGTGCGAAAAAAGGAAACTTTTACCAAAATACAGGAGAAGGCGGTCTGACAGATTATCATCTCGAAGGCGGCGGAGATATTACCTGGCAAATTGGTACCGGATATTTTGGATGTCGTGATGCTGAAGGAAATTTTAGTCCTGAAAAATTTTCAGAAAAAGCCAATCTTCCTAACGTTAAAATGATTGAGATTAAGCTATCGCAAGGAGCAAAACCAGGTCACGGAGGTGTACTTCCGGCAGCTAAAAATACCGTACAAATCGCTAAAATAAGAGGAGTCGAACCACATACGATGATACTTTCTCCTCCGGGTCATCATGCTTTTTCAGACGTAAAAGGACTTATTCATTTTGTTGCACAACTACGTGAATTATCAAACGGAAAACCTATTGGTTTTAAATTATGTATAGGAAACACTGCCGAATTTGAAGCGATTTGCCATGAAATGATTGCGGAGGATACTTATCCTGATTTCATCACCATTGATGGTGCTGAAGGCGGAACCGGAGCTGCTCCGTTAGAATTTGCTGATGGTGTTGGAATGCCTTTTGAACCTGCCCTAATATTTGTAAATAAAACTTTAGTAGGCTTAAATATCCGTGATAAAATACGCATTATTGGTAGCGGAAAAATTATTTCAGGTTATTCTATCTTACACGCCATTGCGCTAGGTGCAGACATGTGTAACAGCGCTCGCGGTTTTATGTTCTCATTAGGTTGTATTCAGGCATTGCGTTGTCATAATAACGAATGCCCTACCGGAGTTGCTACCCAAAACAAAATGTTGATGAAAGGTTTGGTTGTCACCGATAAATCAGATCGTGTATATCATTTTCATAAAAATACCTTACATGCCGCGAATGAACTTTTAGCAGCAGCCGGCAAAAATAGTTTTGCTGATGTTGATAGTAATATCTTTATGCGAGGTGATGAGTTTAGTCATTTATCAGATTCTTATTTTCCGGATATTTTAACGAATGTTACTAAACGATAAAAAAATAAAGCCTCTTTGCAATCATACAAAGAGGCTTTATTTTTATTATTTTTTTTTAACTAGAGTTTTGCTGTTACCTTTTCTTTAGCATCTCCGTTTTCTAAAACAGCCAATTCTTCTTTATCGACTACTCTTTGCGCAAGAATAGCATTATTATAAGCTAAAAAGTAGACATCAAATTTTACTCCTTCTTCGATTAATGCTTTTGAAATTTGATCGTTTTTGATCATTTCTTTCAGCAAATCAGGAAAGGACTCTTTGTAAGTTAATTTATTGGTGTCGTTTTCCTCTAAATTGGTTTCAATTCTAATTTCAATTTTATTGTCATTCAAAAATGCTTTTGCCGTTGTACTGGTAATACCACTTCCTTTTATTGATGACGAATTGTTATAAGTACTTACATGTTCCTGAATTTTTTGTTTGGTATTTTTACAACTTACCAATACTAAAACAATCATAACAGCAAATGCGATTTGGGTAATTTTTTTCATAAATTTTTAGGTTTTAGGTTATTTTTTAACTCAAACATAATGAACTTTTCAAACAAAAACAACATCATTTCGCAAAAATAAAGTATGTAATTATTTGACTACAAATAAATTATCATAAAATAAATAAACATTTACAATAAAAATTGAAACCCAATATTATCAAACCGACTATTCGGAGCAAATAAAAAAGCCGCTTTAAAACGATTAAAGCGGCTTTTTTACTATTATACAATCAATTATTACTGCAATAATTCCTTTATAGATTCTTTGTTTATGATCTCTTTTACAAGAACCGTATTATCATTGGCCAAAAAATAAGCATCAAACTGAATCCCTTCTTCAACGAGTTCTTTAGGAATTTCGTTTTTACTGATCATTTCTTTCAGCAACTTAGGAAACGATGTATTGGCTTTTACTTTATTAGATTCATTTTGCTCTAAATTAGTTTCAAAACGCAATTCGATTTTGTCATCATTGATATAACCTCTCGCCGTTGTAAGCGTAACATCATCGGCCTTAAAACCTGCAGCTGTACTATTATAAGTGGTGACATATTCCTGCAGTTTTTGTTTTGCATTTTTACAGCTTACCAATAATAGAACAAGCGCAATCGTACACGAAATTTGAATAATTCTTTTGATCATAACATTATTTTTTTAATTTTTGAAGTCTTAAAAGCGCTTCAAGATAATAATAATCTGCATAATTTATCGAACAATCTATTTCACTTCCGGCAGGTTTATGTCCTGTAGAATGAAGCAAAAATGCCGAATTTACATCATGACTCTGATAATGGTCTGAAAGTGATACAATCATTTTTTTAGACTTTGTTAAGTATTCTTTCTTAAGATTTGCATCTTTTGTATACGAACTTAACTCAATAAGTGCCGAAGAAACGATGGCTGCAGCCGAAGCATCTCTTGGCTCATTCGGGATGCCGGGCGCATTAAAATCCCAATACGGAATTAAATCTTCCGTCGTTAATCTGTCTAAATAAACTCGGGTTAATTTATGCGAAAAATCTAAAAATTTAGGATCCTTTGTTTCTCTGTAAACCATTGTAAAACCATAAATCGCCCAAGCCTGACCTCTCGCCCACATACTATCATCGCTATAACCTTGCGCGGTTCTGCCTTTTATTTTTTTACCAGTTTCATAATCATAAATAATAACATGATACGAACTGTAATCTGGTCTAAAATGATTGTTCATCGTAGTTTCGGCATGTTTTACTGCAATATCATACAGCTTTTTATTGCCTCCGTTTTTAGAAGCCCAAAAAAGCAATTCTAAATTCATCATATTATCGATGATCGTATTATGACCACCCATTTTATTATGTGGCCAAGACTGAATCGTACCTACTTTTGGATTAAACAGTGTTGCTAATGTATCAGCGGTTTTTAAAACAATTTCTTTATATTCTTTGTTTTTAGTTAAACGATAACCGTTTCCGAAACTATTAAAAATCTGAAATCCTAAATCATGATCCGCAGCTTTACTAACAGACAAAGGCTTCAAAAACTGACTAAATTTATCTGCTTCTTTTTCCCATTTTTTATCTCCCGTTGCTTCGTACAAATACCATAATTCCCCTGGCCAGAATCCGCTTGTCCAGTCTTTGTAATTAACAAATTTCCAATCTTTGTTTCCGTTAGGAACTGTTCTTGGCGAAGTTCCATCATTCGGAATTACCTTTAGAGTTTTCGAAGCTTGTTCTGCACAATATTCGAGTTGTTTTTTTACATTAAACGAGTTGCTTTTTTGGGAGTAACCGTTACTAACAAATAAAAATAAGGTCAAAATCAAAGCTGTAAATCTTGTATTCATGTGGTTATTTAATTAGATAGAAAAATTATTAGTTTTTTTTTTGGAATCGATAAATTTATAAAATAAAGCAGACTTATTTGAAGGTTTGTATTTTTCGTGCCCTAATATTGTACTATCCGGGCCCTTTTTTCTTAGTTGCTCTTTGTCAAAGTTTCAAACTTTGACAAAGATTTTCTAGATTTTCAAAACATAACATATTAAATCAAATAGTTTCTCTTCTCTTTCCTCTTTGTCAAAGTTCAAAACTTTGACAAAGAGAAAATCAAGAGTCTCTACAAATAAAAGATTTAATATAAATTTGCTCTAAATATAATTTCACTTGAAAAGAAAACGACTCTATTATTTCATCATTCTCTTATTGATTATTTTTCTTGGAATCTTTTCCAGAGAATTTGATGAGATACCATTATGTACAGGAGATTTTCTTTACGCTGTGATGATGTATACCTTTATTAGAATACTATTGATCGAAAAAAAAGCGACGCAAATTCTGATTTTCGCATTATTGATTTGCTATACAATTGAGTTTTCCCAACTCTATCAGGCTGATTGGATTAATGAGCTTAGAAAAACACTATTTGGAAGATATGTTCTTGGTCAAGGTTTTTTATGGAGTGATATTCTCGCTTATACTTTTGGAACTTTTACAGCTTTTTTAATTGAAAGAATCGCTTTAAAAAACAAACTTTAATCCAGCGTTTGCGTGATTTTATCAATATTCAAACTATTTGCCATTGCCGTAAATATTTGATAATAGACTGATTTATTATCATACAATTCGTCATGAGTTCCTTTTTCGACACACCTTCCTTGTTCTAACACAATGATATTTGCCGCATCGATAATTTGAGAAATACTGTGCGAAATAATAATTACAGTTCTGTCTTTTTTAATAGCATCGAGGGATTTTTTTATTTGCTCTGTGGCAATTGCATCCAAACTTGCTGTTGGTTCATCGAGAAAAATAATTGGCGGATTTTTTAGAAACAATCTCGCGATAGCAATTCGCTGTTGCTGCCCTCCCGAAAGTAAATGTGCATCTGAATCATAACCTTTTGGCAATTGCATAACCTGATCATGAATATAGGCTTGTTGGGCGGCTTCAATAATTTCTGATTGTGTAGCATCAGGTTTTCCGTATAAAATATTTTCGGCTATTGTACCTTTAAAAATGTGGTTCTTCTGTAATACCAATCCAATGTTTTTACGAAGAAAATCAGTATTGTAATCATTTAAATCTACTCCGTCCAGATAAATTTTTCCGCTTGACGGTAAATAAAACTTATCCAGTAAATTGATAATAGTGCTTTTTCCGGCACCGCTGAGTCCTACCAAAGCTGTTGTTTCATTGGGTTTTATAGTAAAATTGATATCCCAAAGCGCTTTTGTTCCGTTTGGATAAATAAAATCGACGTTTTTAACTTCTATAAGTCCTTTTATTTTCTCCGGAATATAATCGCCGCTGGTTTCTTTTTCGTTTTCTGATTCTAAAATATCGAAGAATCCTTCAGAATAAATCAAGGCATCATTTACTTCATCATAAATACGATGTAATTGCCTGATGGGCGCAGATACATTGTTGAACAACATAATATGAAACATAATTGCGCCAATTGTCATGGTATTATTAAGCACAAAATAAGCGGTTAGAATAATGATAATTACTACGCCTATTTGTTCTACGAAGCCTTTTACACTTTCAAAAATAAAACTGGTCTTTCTGGTTTCCAATTGATTTTCGGTCATTTCGAACTGAATATCTTTATGTCGATCCGCTTCCATAGGTTCCCGAACAAACGATTTTATAACCGTTATAGATTCGATTAAACTTATGATTCCGTTATTTTTAGTTTCACGATAATGACGCATTCTTCGTCTAAAACCACTCAACTTTTTAGCTTGCAATTGACTTATATAAAAATAAATAGGAATAATACATAAACTTACTAAACCCACATAAACATTGGCATAAAACATAATTGCCAGCGCCACAAAAGCATTTGCAAACAAAGGCAGAATATCAATAAAGAAATTCTGAACCAATCGTGTAAGACTACTAATACCGAGATCGATTCTTGTTTGAAGCTTTCCGCTTTCATTTTCATTAGAAGTATAAAACTCCATTCTGTAAGTCAGAATTTTTTCGACTATAGACTGAGAAATGTCCCGGGTGATAAAGATTCGCAGCTTTTCTCCGTAAAATTTCTGCCCAAACTGCACTAATGAATAAACCAACTCTTTTGAAAGTAATACAATACTAATAATTTCTAATAAATGAAATCCTTTTGATAAAGGTTCATGCGCTACCATTAATTTACTGATAGAATCAACGGTATACTTTAATATTAATGCGTTTACCTGAGCAGCAAATGACCCTAAAAAAGTAAGCAATAAAGTGGCAATCACCATTTTCCTGTATGGCTTAACAAAAGGAGTTATTTTTTTATATAATAATGATATCTGCATTTATTTTTATTTCATGTCGTCTATCAAATATAAGAATTCTAAATTTGTGTTTTAAAATACTCCAAATAATAATCTCTTAAAACATATCATCATGCAATTGGTTTTCGCGTCAAACAATCTTAATAAAATCAAGGAAATTCAAAGTATCCTAAACGGATCGATACAATTATTAAGTTTAGAAGATATTGGCTGTCACGAAGAAATTCCTGAAACTGCGGATACAATTGAAGGAAATGCGATTTTGAAAGCCAATTATGTAACTGAAAAGTATGGTTATGATTGTTTTGCAGATGATACCGGATTAGAAGTTACTGCTTTAAACGGAGAACCCGGCGTTTATTCTGCACGATATGCGGGAGAACAACGTAATGCCGATGATAATATGAGTAAACTTCTGGAAGCTTTAGCTGATAAAGAAGATCGCAGCGCTCAATTTAAAACTGTTATCGCATTAAATTTAAAAGGGAAACAGCATTTATTTACCGGAATTGCAAAAGGAAGTATTATTCTTGATAAAACCGGAAATCATGGCTTTGGTTACGACCCTATTTTTCAACCGGAAAATTATACTGAGACTTTTGCTGAACTGGCCTCAGACGTTAAAAATAAAATCAGTCATCGTGCAAAAGCAACTCACCAACTAATTGATTTTCTGAATGCAGCAAAATAATTGTTTAGAATACAACATTTTACAGTCCAAAATTTATATTTCACGACGTATTTTTCCCGAATTTTCTGGATTGTCAGACAAAAATCATGCTACAGTAAACATAACTTTTTGATAATCAAATCATAACAAATACATAATTCTTAAAATAGCATTAGTTTATCTGAATAATTAACAGTAATTTTGCACCCTATTTTAAATACATATATGAATAAATTTGAACAATTAGGATTGAATGAATCGTTACTGAAGGCGATTTTAGATCTAGGATTTGAGAATCCGTCAGAAGTACAGGAAAAAGCGATTCCCCTATTATTGGAAAAAGACACGGATATGGTTGCGTTGGCTCAGACAGGGACAGGGAAAACGGCAGCTTTCGGTTTTCCGCTAATTCAAAAAATTGATGCTGACAACAAAAATACACAAGCATTAGTTTTATCGCCAACACGAGAACTTTGTTTACAGATTACCAACGAACTTAAAAACTACGCAAAATACGAGAAAGGTATTAATGTGGTAGCAGTTTACGGCGGGGCTAGTATTACAGAGCAAGCTAGAGACATTAAAAGAGGAGCACAAATTATTGTGGCTACTCCGGGGAGAATGCAAGACATGATCAACAGAGGTTTGGTTAACATTAAAAATATAGATTACTGTATTCTTGATGAGGCTGACGAAATGCTGAACATGGGATTTTATGAGGATATCGTATCTATTTTATCAGATACTCCGGATCAAAAAAGTACATGGTTGTTCTCTGCAACTATGCCACAAGAGGTTGCCAGAATTGCAAAACAATTTATGAGCGACCCGGTAGAAATTACTGTTGGAGCTAAGAACTCAGGTTCTGCAACAGTTTCTCACGAATTTTACTTAGTAAATGCTCGTGATCGTTACGAAGCTTTAAAACGTTTAGCCGATGCAAATCCAGACATTTTCTCTGTGGTTTTCTGTCGTACTAAAAGAGATACACAAGCTGTAGCTGAAAAATTAATCGAAGATGGATACAGCGCTGCTGCATTGCACGGAGATTTATCTCAGGCGCAACGTGATGGTGTAATGAAATCTTTCCGTGGAAGACAAATTCAGATGCTTGTTGCTACTGACGTTGCTGCACGTGGTATTGACGTTGATAATATTACTCACGTAGTAAATTACCAACTTCCTGACGAGATTGAAACTTACAATCACCGTTCCGGACGTACTGGTAGAGCTGGAAAATTAGGAACTTCTATTGTAATTGTTACAAAAAGTGAGTTGCGTAAAATTTCTTCTATCGAAAGAATCATCAAACAAAAATTTGAAGAAAAAGCAATTCCATCAGGAATTGAGATTTGCGAAATTCAATTGTTGCACTTAGCAAACAAAATTAAAGATACTGAAGTTGATCACGAAATTGACAACTACTTACCAGCAATCAACAATGTTCTTGAAGATTTATCTAAAGAGGAATTGATTAAGAAAATGGTATCTGTAGAATTTAACCGTTTTATTGCTTACTACAAAAAGAACAGAGATATCTCTACTCAATCTGGAGAAAGACGTGAAAGAAGTGATTCTGAGCCAAGAGAATTCAATAATAACGGAGCAGTTCGTTACTTTGTAAACATCGGTTCAAGAGACAACTTCGACTGGATGTCACTTAAAGATTATTTGAAAGAAACATTAGACTTAGGTCGTGATGACGTTTTCAAAGTAGATGTAAAAGAAGGTTTCTCTTTCTTTAACACTGATCCTGAGCACACTGAAAAAGTAATGGAAGTATTAAACAACGTACAATTAGAAGGACGTCGTATTAATGTTGAAATTTCTAAAAATGACGGTGGCGGAAGACGTGACCATAACGGACGTTCAGGTGGCGGAAGAAGCTCTGGAGGACCAAGAAGAGAAGGTTCTGGCGGAGGAAGTTTCGGACCAAGACGTGAAGGTTCTGGTGGTGGAGGTTTCAGAAGCGACAGAAGCTCTGCTCCTAGAGAAGGTGGTTTCAGAAGCGACAGAAACTCATCTGCTCCTAAAAGAGAAGGTGGTTTTAGAAGTTCAGCTCCAAGAAGTGAAGGTAGTTCAGACAGAGCTCCAAGACGTTCTGAAAGCTTTGGTGATTCACCAAGACCAAGAAGACCAAGAAGAGACTAATAAGTCAATATCTTAAAATATAAAATCCCAAATTCCAGACATAATTGGAATTTGGGATTTTTTTATATTCAGAATCTTCTTCTGAATTGATGTGCCTTCTAATTCAAAACAATTTAGATTAAATCTCCTTAGGCTTTTTTAGTTGAATACCAAAGTAACACTTCTTGCTTTGTTAATTTTCTGATAATTATATTCGAAGACTGCGAAATAATTAATCCCTATTTAGTACTTTTAGTGCTTTAAATCAGGATATGAAATATTTCGCAGTTTTCTTTTTTACACTACTATCTACAATTGGTTTTGCGCAAGACAGTGAGTCTACAGTACCTCAAAGAGTATCTGGTTACATTATCAACGATAATAGTAAACAACCTCTTGCTAATGTAAACATCATCAACACCAACAAAGTTCGTGGTGCAAAATCTGATGCCAAAGGATATTTTGAGATAGATGTTCAGCTAAACGATACCATTCACTTTTCGATTTTAGGTTTTCAATCCCTTAGAATCAGGGTAACGAATGACTGGATAAAAAATAAAGTGACCAGAATTCAGCTTACAGAAAAAGCAATTGCCCTGGAAGAAGTTATTATTGCTCCTTTTAGTTTAACAGGATATCTTGAAGTCGATTCAAAATTGATTCCGACTAAAGAAAACTATCGTTATAGTATTTCAGGCCTTACACAAGGTTATGAAGCGGGTGAATATTCTCCAAATGCTTTTGGAAAAGTATTGGGATCTATTTTTAATCCTGCCGATGTGCTCTATGGTTTTTTTGGGAAAAATGCGAAAGAACTCAAGAAATTAAAGGAAATGAGAAAAGACGATACGGTTCGAAATCTGTTAGAATCTAAATACGATCGCGAAACCGTCTCTGTATTATTAGGTATTAGCAAAGACGAAATTCCTGAAATTTTACAGCGATGTAATTATTCTGAAGCCTTTATACAATCAGCAAATGATTTACAAATTATGGACGCCATTAATGGTTGTTACGAACAATATAAAGTGCTGAAACGAAATTAAAGTTCAGCGTTCTCTAATAAATTAATCCCTGATTACTCTAAGTGGTCAGGGATTTTAATTTTAAACTGTTTTTTATTTTTACTAATTCCAAAAAAGCGGACCTTATAGCTCCCACACGTTATTGCGAAAAGTAATCAACAATATTAAGGTTCTGTTTAATTATCTGTAAGACAAATATGTTATATTTGATTTTTACTAAAACAGATATTGTCAGACAAAGGCATCCTATTTAGTGGCTATCCTCTATTAAACAAAATTCGAATATAATGACAACATTTCCAGTATTAGCATCAACATTATCTGAAAAGGAATTGGGACTCTTTATAACTGAAAAATACCAACTAAACGAAAATTTTATTTGTAAATTATTTAGAACAGGTTTAAATCATACTTATTTTATTTCGGATAATGAAACTAAATTTGTTATAAGAGTTTATTGTTACAAATGGAGAACAAAAAAAGAAATTGAACAAGAATTAGAATTATTAATTTTACTCAAAAATAATTCTTTATCTGTTTCTCATCCAATTGTCGACAAAAACGGAAATTTTATTCAAGAAATTAATGCCCCAGAAGGAATTAGATATGTTGTGTTATTTTCGTACGCTAAAGGAGAAAAAATTCGCTTTATGTCTAATGAAACTTGTTATTCTATTGGTTCATTAATGGCTAAAATTCATAATATAACCGAAAATAAAAAAATTAACAGAGTAAACTATGATTTTGAAATGTTTTTAAATAGTTCATATAATTATTTAAAAACATTTTTTACAGAAGATTTAGATGAAATGAAATTCTTAAAAGAAATTGGTAGTAAAATACCAAAAAGAATAAAAGAATGTAGTTTTTTAGAAAATCAAAATGGAATAGTTCATTTGGATATTTGGTATGATAATTTGAGCGTTAATAATGAAAATGAAATCACTATTTTTGACTTTGATAATTGCGGAAATGGTTTATTAATTTTGGATGTTGGCTATTTTTGCAAACAATTATTCTTTATAGAATCCGACAAAAATGAATATGAAGTAAAGGCTAAAAGTTTTCTAAACGGATACCAAAAAATAAGACATTTATCAGAAAATGAAATAAAGTTAATTCCAGAAGCTGGTGCGTCAATTTTCTTATTTTATCTTGGAGTACAAGCGCAAAGATTTGATTGGTCGAATATATTTTTGACTGAAAATTATTTAAAAATGTTTGTTGGAAGAATAAGGAATTGGTTGGAATACTATGAAACAAAGAATTAACTTTAGCTAACAGCCACTACAACTGATTTTAGCAATAGACTTAATGGGAAAATAGTTTTTGTATTTGTATGATTGGGCAAATCGGTAAAATGCGCTTAATTTAGTACTGAAGTAGCTATAGTATCAAAACGTTATATTCAACTTTAACCAAAATTATTTATGAAAAGTTATTTTTTAACATTATTATCATTTGCTTTAGTATTGACAAGTTGTTCCGGACAAACTGATAAGGAAAAATATGGGCGTCCTTTAATTGCACTTATTGAAACAGATCCTTGGCTTATGGTTATTGGCTCTGATGTTCCGACTTTTGCTTTGTACGAAAATGGTCAAATCATTTATAAGAAAATTGTCGATAAAGAAACAAAATATTTTGAAGTAACAAATAACAAAGAAACAACTCAAAAATTAATTAAATCGTTTGGAATTACAGACAATTTGATAAAGCAAAAGGATTTTATAGAAGCATCAACTGCCACTGATCAACCAACAAATATTTTGCTGTTAAACTTTGATAATGTAAGGCAATTAAGTGTTTATGGAGAATTACGCAATTTAAAAAATCAAGCAAGAAAAGAAACACCAAAAGACTTTCTTGATGTTTATGACAAGATTATCAAATTCGAAGACAAAAAAGCGATAGAATGGCTACCAAACACTTTTGAAGTTATGGCTACAAAGTATAGTTATGCAACTGAAAAATCGTTGAAATGGAATAGTGAATGGAATGATATTAAAAGTAAATCAACCGTAAAACGCAATGAAGATTTATATAGTATCTATTTAGACAAGAAATACTATAAAGAATTTATAGAGCTTTTAAAAAACATGAAAGAAAAACAAGCTGTCGAAATAAATGGAGAAAAATATTCGTTAACATACAGACTTCCTTTTCCAAACCTATAATAAACTACACATAACAGCCATTTGGCAAGATTGCGAATTTTGAGATCAATTCAAGTTTGAGTTTCGTAGTAAATTTTATCTTATTCGAAAGAACTCGATTATAAAGTTCGTAAAATCGCCACTTACCAGAACGTCACCACACATTTTGAAAAAAACAGAACGCACATATAATCCCGAAGAAATCAAACTGCTTCGAAGCAAAAAATATTCACTTTGGAAACATTTAGAGAATTTTGGAAAGAAATATATTGTAGTTATTTTGGTATTATTAATACCATTATTAATTTATGAAAAGTTCATTCAAAAAGTATCTTCTGAAACACAACTTATAATTTTAATTCCTGTACTAATAATTTCAATTTTACTTGTAACATATTGGATGATAAAAAAAGGAGAAATCGATTGGAATACCAAAGTCGAAAACGAAATAAAATATGGTAAAGTTGAAGTTTTAAAGATTAAAACTGATAAGGTATTCAAGAGAAGAGAAACATATGATTTAGGTTCCGGTTATTACATAAAAATATCCGAAAATGAAACATTATATCTTCAAGGACAATATTTTGACGAACTACAATATTCTCGAAAATTCCCGAATACAGAATTTGAGATTTCCAGAACATCGTTGACGTTTAATGAATTATTAAATATAGAATTTTTTGGAGATTTTTTAAAACCTGAAAAAAAGCTAAGAGCATTTACAAAAGAGGATTATAAAAATAATAAAGCTCATTATGATGGAGAATTATTGAACATTCCAATAGATGAGATAAAATAAAAAACGTTTGATAACAGCAATCAACGGATTTAGGCAATTGGATTAATAAAAAATCATTTGGGATGATTTGACAAATCCACAGAATAGACTTAATTTAGGTTCAAACCCACTATAATACCAGAACGTTATAGCACATTTTAAACACGTAACTGCAAATGGAAGAAATAGCAGAACAAAGATTAATAATTGATATTGACCTTGCGCCAAATGTAGACGCTGTTTACACCGGAAAGTGTATTGTAGCAAACTCTGAAATAGTTATGCTTCTTAATTTTGACGAAGAAAACGAAAAGTTTGACGGATATACTATTGTGAAAAACAGTGACGTTGAAAAATATAGAACTTGGCAAGCAGAAGATTATACAGAATTGAAAAATGACAATTCAGAAAGTTTGCTGGCTAACATTAATTTGAAGGACTTTAAAGATTTAGAGAAATCATTGAAAAGCTTAGTATCCGAAATAGTTTCAATTTTTACCTATGATAATGAAGATTCATTTTTTGTTGGTAAAATATTATGGGTAACAAATGATTCAGTTGAATTACATTTAATTGATGAAGATTCCAATTGGAGTGAAAACGAAATTATAAAACTAAATGATATTAGTTATCTTGGTTTTGAAACAGAATATGAAAGAGAAATTAAGAAAAACATGGTATAACAGCCGTTTGGCAAGATTTGGATTAAACTGAATTTAAGGATGGTTTTATATTTAGAAAATTTGCTTTACCTTTTCGATATCACTCGCATGACAAATCCGAAAACCAGACTTAATTTTATACCAACCTGCGATAAAACCAAAACATAATAATCAATACTTTCTCAAACTCAAATCCTCAATTAAAAAAATTGGGGATTTTTTTATGCCTTTAGGATTATAAAAAACCTTACATTTACTATTAAAATAAATAATACAAACTAAATCAAGATATTATGGCTAAGAGTCAGGATGCTAAAAAAACAGCAAAAAAAGAACCGTTAAAAACGGCTAAAGAAAAGAAAGAAGAAAAAAGAGAAAAGAAAAATAGTCCTAAGAGAGATTAGTTTTCAGTCGCAGTCGCAGTTTTCAGTCTCAATGAGAAACTGAAAACTGTGACTGAAAACTGATTACTTTATTTAACCGGAATATTCGAAAGAATTTCTAATACAAATTTCCAATATTTTTGAGCCGAAGAAATACTAGCTCTTTCATCTGGTGAATGCGCACCGTGAATGGTCGGCCCAAAAGAAATCATATCCATATTCGGATAATTTGTTCCTAAGATTCCACATTCTAAACCTGCGTGACAAGCTACCACTTTTGGTTTTTCACCGTTTTGTTTTTCGTAGATTCCAACCAAAGTATCTAATATTTCAGAATTTACATTTGGTGTCCATCCTGGATAAGAACCAGATAATTCTACTTCGCAACCTACCAATTCAAAAGCAGAACGCAATGCATTTGCCAAATCAAATTTTGAAGTTTCTACAGAAGAACGTGTTAAACATCCAATAGATATTTCTCCGTCTTTTACGATAACACGGGCAATATTATTTGAGGTTTCAACTAAATCTTCCATATCAGCACTCATTCTGTAAACTCCATTATGAGCAGCATAAACAGCGCGGATGATTCCTTCCTGAACACCTAAATCCATTACTTTTTCAGGTAAATCGCATTTTACGATTTCGATCGATAAATTAGGCTCAGTCGTTTTATATTCCGCTTTGATATCATTGATGATTTCCTGCATATCAAAAATATACGCTTCATCAAACATTTCAGAAATAATTACTTTTGCAACACTTTCTCTCGGAATTGCATTTCTTAAACTTCCTCCGTTAATTTCAGCCACTTGCAAACCAAAGTTTTCAAAAGCATCAAATAACAAGCGGTTCATGATTTTATTGGCATTACCCAAACCTTTATGAATATCCATTCCTGAATGACCTCCATTAAGACCTTTTACGGTAATAATATGTCCAACTGATCCTTCCGGAACTTCTTCTTCGTTATAGCTTCTTGTAGCCGTTACATCGATTCCACCAGCACAACCTATATCAATTTCATCATCTTCTTCTGTATCTAAATTCAAAAGAATTTGCCCCTGAAGAATTCCTCCTTTTAAATTTAAAGCTCCCGTCATTCCGGTTTCTTCATCAATAGTAAACAAAGCTTCGATAGCAGGATGCGGAATATCTTTGCTTTCAAGAATAGCCATAATTGTCGCTACTCCTAACCCATTATCAGCACCAAGAGTTGTACCACGGGCACGAACCCAGTCACCGTCTACATACATGTCGATTCCTTGAGTATCGAAATCAAAAACAGTATCTGCATTTTTTTGGTGCACCATATCAAGATGCCCTTGCATAACGATTGCTTTGCGATTTTCCATTCCCGGAGTTGCCGGTTTTCTGATAATTACATTTCGAATTTCGTCTTCAAAAGTTTCTAAACCTAAGCTGTTTCCAAAGTTTTTCATAAACTCGATTACGCGTTCTTCTTTCTTTGACGGACGCGGAACGGCGTTTAAATCAGCGAATTTATTCCATAGCGCTTTTGGTTCCAGATTTCTTATTTCCTGACTCATTATATTTTGTTTGAAGTTTAACAATTAAGAGTCCCAAAGTTACAAAGTTTATATTTTTTTCCGCCACGAATTTCACGAATTAGCACTAATCTTATTGAAATTAAAATACAATTTCACAAATACTATCTTATTTTGTAAAATTATAAACTAATAATTACTGAAAGTTCCCGGAATTTGTTGCTAACTTTTTTTATCAATCAATATTGTATTTATATTTACGTATCCAAAATTTAAACTGTGAAATCAAAATATCTTCTTCCTTTATTTCTAATAATTCAAATTATCCTCTTAAAAATTCTGCGCTTTTTTCCTGAATTTATAGAACGATTTTACAGCAACGGATTATATATAAAAATCTCTCATTTTTCAAGAATTGTTTTAGGCAGAATTCCGTTTTCTGTGGGAGATTGCATTTATTCTTTACTGATTATACTTTTGATTCGATGGATTTGGAAAACCCGCAAAACCTGGAAATTACAATGGAAAGACAATCTTCTTAAAGCTTTGAGCGTATTATCTATATTCTACTTTTTCTTTCATTTGCTATGGGCATTCAACTATTACAGAAAACCTCTTTTCGAAAAAATGAAAATTCAAAGAGAATATACAGATGCTGAATTATTGGCTTTTACCAAAAAGCTTATTGCAAAAACAAATGAAATTCAGTTTCAAATTACTAAAAATGACAGCACCAAAATCGTTTTCCCCTATTCACAGGAACAAGCTTTTCAGATGAATCTTAAAGGATATGAAAATCTAGCAAAAGAACATTCTTATTTTAAATATGAAATTTTAAGCGTTAAGAAATCTCTTTTCAGCCTGCCTTTAACTTATATGGGATTTGGCGGATATTTGAATCCCTTTACGAATGAAGCTCAGGTAAATGATTTATTACCAATGTATAATTTCCCACTTACTAGCTGTCATGAAATGGCACACCAAATGGGATTTGCCAGTGAAAGTGAATGCAACTTTATTGGCGTTTTATCATCTGTTAAAAATGACAATTTATATTATCAATATTCAGGATATAGTTTTGCTTTGCGTTATTGTTTAGGCATCTGGCAAGCGAAAGATGAAAAAATATTCAAACAATTAAAGAAAACCGTTCATGTTGGTATTTTAAAAAACTATCAGGAAAGTCAGGATTTCTGGAAACAATATGATACTTTTATAGATAAAGGTTTTCATGTTTTTTATGATAATTTCTTAAAAACAAATAATCAAAAGGACGGAATGGAAGGATATAGCAAATTTGTAGACCTAATGGTGAATTATTACAAAACGCGCGAATTATAAAAATTAGCTCACGGATACGGATTAAACGGATTTTTATAATTTAAAAACAAATTTTAAATATTCTACTAATTAATAAGCTTGCCGTAATTCGGGAAATTTGCGCAATTCGTGGCAAAAAAGCAAAAGAGTTTGTAACAAAAGTGATTTTAACACTACTAATACTTTATGAGCGAAAATCTAGAACAGTCATTTGTTGCGCAATTGCAGGCAAATCAGAATATAATCCACAAGATTTGTAGGTTATATACTGCCGGCGAAGATGCTCATAAAGACTTGTTTCAGGAAATCACCATTCAGTTATGGAAAGCTTATCCTAAATTTAGAGGCGATAGTAAATTTTCGACCTGGACGTATCGCGTTGCCTTGAATACCGCCATTACCTTATATCGAAAAACCAAACGAACCGTATCGACTGTAGAGTACGAGAGTCATCAGCATTTTATAAAAGATGTCGATTACAATTATGAAGAAGAAGAACAGATTAAATTGATGTACAAAGCCGTTTATCAGCTTAACGACATCGAAAAAGCATTAGTTTTTATGTATTTAGAAGACAAAGATTATCAAGAAATAGCCGAAACCCTGGGAATCAGCGAAGTGAATGCACGTGTGAAAATGAACAGAATTAAAGGGAAACTTAAAAAAATATTAAATCCTTAAAAATTATTATGAAAGAACTGGATTTATTAAAAAAAGACTGGAAAAAGAACTCGGATTCTTTTCAACAAATTTCTGAAACAGAAATCTACAAAATGATTCATAAACAATCTTCTTCAACCGTGAAGTGGATTCTGGTTATCAGCATTTTGGAATTCATATTTTGGACCTTCTCTAACTTATTTATCAATACTGATGATTTATTGCGAAAAATGAATCATCCGGAAATTGTCTTAGCCCTTGACATTTTAACTTATTTCAATTACGTAGTTGTGCTGTTTTTTGTGATTAATTTCTATAAAAACTATAAAACAATTTCAACAACCGTCGCTACAAAAATGCTAATGAGTGCTATTTTAAGAACCCGAAAAATAGTTCAGTATTATGTATGGTACAACTTAGGAATGCTTGTTATCATCTGTATATTTAGCTATTTCATCACTTTTGTTTATAATCCGGACATGGCGTTTTTAAGGGAAAAATTAGCCGCAGACGGGAAAGCAATGTTCTTTACTTTGGGAATTTTAATTCTAATAATATTAGGTTTACTAGGTATATTCTGGTGTATTTACAGATTACTTTACGGAACCTTACTGCGAAGATTATATGCTAATTATAAAGAGTTGAAGAAAATTGATTTTTAAGTAAAGGGTATAAAGCTTTTTTAAAGTTGCTAAGATTTTAAGACACTAAGGCTCTAAGGTTTTTTTTGAAACTTTACTGAAAGTTTTATTAATGTTCGCTTTCAGAAGCTTTATAACTCCATCTTCTCATTTCGTTAAGTTCTTCCTCTACTTTGATTTCTTCGGCTGGAATAACTTTCAAAAATGATGGATGCTGTTCGATAGCGTATTCTACTTTTTCAACAATTTCATCAATTGTATCGTTTTCATAATCAATATCGAGAGGTTCTTTGATGATGAAAGATTGCAGAATTCCTTTTTTCTTCATTCGTAATCCTTTTTTATCAAACGAACGACGGAAACCGTCAATAACAATAGGAATTACAATAGGTTTATGTTGTTTTATAATATGTGCAGTTCCTTTACGAACCGGTTTAAACGATTTTGTAGTTCCTTGCGGAAACGTAATTACCCAGCCATCTTCAAGTGCAATCCTTATGTTTTCAGTATCATTTGGGTTAACCTCGCGTTTTTCTGTAACATCAACACCTTTCGAACGCCAGGTTCTTTCGACCGTAATAGCTCCAACGTAAGCTAAAATTCTTGGCAATAAACCTGCTTGCATCGTTTCTTTGGCCGCCACATAATAAATATTCATCTTAGGTTGCCACAGATAACCAATATTCTTAATAGTATCCTGACGTCCGCTTAAACTTGCGTTAAAGACATGAAACATCGCAACAACATCGGCAAAATAAGTTTGGTGATTTGATATAAACAAAACATTTGTATCCGGAAGCGTTTTAATGATTTCAGACCCTTCAATCTGTAAGTCATTAAAACCCCTATATCTTCTATGAGTCATGGTGCCCAAAATACGGATTAACCATTTCTTGATGAATAATATATGTCCAAAAGGATTTCGTTTAAACAATCCCATAGCTGTTTATTGTATTTTTTATGTTAGAACGCAAACATACAAAAATTATTCTTTTAGCAGAACTATAAAGCAATTTCGGAAATAAATTGTTATTATAATGAATATCAAATTGTTAAATTTCTACTTTAACAAATTTTCTTCAAAAACACTTTTCAGGACATCTCTCAATTCGCTTAAAATCATAGCCGTTGCCCCCCAAACAATATGATTTTGAATATTAAATGCAGGAACTAAAATGTTATTGGCATAAGAAGTTGACAATGTGGCTTCGACAATAATTTCATCGTTTAAAAATACAGACAAAGGTAATTCTATAATATCAGCAACTTCCCTAATATCAGGATAAAACAAAAGCTCTTCTTTGGCAATGCCTAAAAACGGATGCACCAAAAAATTGCTTGGCGGAATATACATTGGGGTAAAATGCTTTACTACCTCTATTTTCTCGGGAGCAACACCCACTTCTTCGTGAGTTTCCCTCAGTGCTGTTTCCTGATAATCTGAATCCGTTGTTTCGTATTTTCCTCCAGGGAAAGCAATTTGCGAAGAATGAACTCCGTTATAAGCATTACGAACAATTAGCACTAAATGAGTTTTTTCATTTTTTGGATAAAACAACATCATTACAGCAGCAATACGCGGATTTTCTATTTTTAAATCTAAATTCTTTAAGGCTTCTATGCGCTCTTTTGGAGCCATTTTTATATGTGAGGCGACTGCCGGTAGTTCAACTGGAATTAAATTAGGAACATATTGTAAAAAATCTTGAAAATCCATATTCAAAGTTTATTTTTGTATTTTCAAATAAAATATAAATATAGTTTAGAAAACGCGTTTCTACAAGCTTTCTAAAATCAAAGCCATAAAAATGTACAGTAAAGAAGAATCACAAAGAATAAAAAGAGAATTTTGGGTGGCTTTCGCCGAAAAATATCCTCGTAAATGGGTATTGTATGATACCAAGATTAAAGATTTCTCTTTTAAGTTTTATGTAGACAATAAAAAAGCTCAGGTTTTAATTGACATCGAACAAAGAAGCGATGAAAAAAGAAATGCTTATTTTGAAAAATTAGAAGCTCTAAAAAATATTCTGGAAGAGGAATTTATTAAAGATCTGGTTTTCGAAAAAAATTATACTCTGGAAAGCGGAAAAACCATCAGCAGAATCTGGACTGAAATACAAGGTGTAGGTTTCAGCAACCGCAATAATTGGGACACTATTTTTGATTTCTTTTTCGAAAAAATGAATGCTCTCGAAATGTTTTACCTGGAGTATGATGACTTTATCAAGGATATTGATTCTTAAAGTTTCTAAGATGCTGAGATGCTAAGTCGCTAAGTTTTATATTAACCCGATAGGTTTGAAATCTGTCGGGTTTATTGTTTTTAAATAGTTAAGACTATTATTTACCAACCCATTTTTTGAAATAATAACGTGAGAATAAAAATCGTTCCTATTAAGTAATAATTATTCCAGCCTTCTTTTTTTTTCTGATCCGCAGAAGCCTTTTTATTGTATTTATACCAGAAATAACCATTCGCTATTAAAATCAAAACATAAATTCCAATTAATAAATTACTCCAAATCATAATATTAGTTTTTTTTTAATGTTGCTTCTTTTCTCCAATATTTTATTTATGTTTTTAAAGATTATTCTATTGAATCTTTGTATAAATAAAGTTATTAGCATCAAATTTATAGCATTGTAGAAATTTGTCATACCCTAAAAACGGGTAATATCAATTTATTTTTAAAACCTAAACACTAAAAATATTATAAACAATAATATGATCGTCGTAGTTAATATACAGTTGCTTTCTGTAATCTTGTTTTTTGCGGGTAATAATTGATAGTTTACAATCTCGCCCATCATTATCTTTACACATAAAAGAGTAAACGATATCAGTATCATTTTCTTCACGTTCGATATAATCAAGTATCTTAAAAAGCTGTATTTCCTGCGAGTAGACTACAATTCTATGTTTATTGGTATCCAGAACAACTGATAAGTTGACCAAATCAAGATCCGACCATTCGGCCCATATTCCTCTTTCATTCTTTTCTAAAACACTAAATCCCGAAGTCTTAAACTGATACGTTTGGCTGTAAGCTTGTTGCGAACAAAGCCCTAAAAAAAATAGTACTATATAGGTGCGGATAGAATTCATATTGTATTTGATGCAGATAATTAAAACTCAAATTTAGCGTTTTCCTGACGAGCAATTTCGAATTCGGTGATCATTTCTTGAATAATTTTTTCTACAGGTAATATTTCATGAATCAATCCTGCAATTTGTCCAATTTCGAGTTCGCCTTCTTCAAGATCGCCTTCAAACATTCCTTTTTTGGCTCGTGCTCTTCCTAAAAGCTGCACTAAATCTTCTTTAGATGGACATTTTTCATACAATTCCTGAACATCATTATAAAACTTATTCTTAATCAAACGAACAGGAGCTAATTCTTTCAATGTCAATTGTGTATCACCTTCTTTAACCTTAACTATTGTTTCTTTGAAATTATTGTGCGAAGACGATTCTATCGATGCCGCAAAACGACTCCCAACCTGAACACCATCTGCACCAAGAATCATTGTAGCAAGCATTCCGCGTCCGGTTGCGATTCCGCCGGCCGCAATAATTGGTATCTGGATTTTTTCTTTCACCATCGGAATCAAAGTCAATGTTGTAGTTTCATCACGGCCATTGTGTCCGCCAGCTTCAAAACCTTCGGCAACAATGGCATCAACTCCGGCTTCTTGTGCTTTTAGGGCAAAAACACTACTACTCACCACATGTACAACTGTAATTCCTTTTTCCTTTAAAAAAGAAGTCCAGGTTTTAGGATTTCCAGCCGAAGTAAAAACGATTTTCACACCTTCTTCGATCACGATATTCATGATTTCTTCGATGTTAGGATATAACATCGGAATATTAACCCCAAACGGTTTATCAGTTGCTTTTTTGCATTTCTGGATATGTTGCCTTAAAACTTCAGGATACATCGAACCAGCGCCAATTAAACCTAAACCTCCTGCATTACTAACTGCCGAAGCTAATTTATAACCACTATTCCAGATCATTCCGCCTTGAATAATGGGATATTTTATATTGAAAAGCTGTGTAATTTTATTCATTCAAAAATGTAATTATTGTTTGATAATCTTTCCTGTTTTGTGCAAACCATCAGCATCAAAAGTATAAAAATAGAGTCCACTTTTTAAAGCTTCAACAGAAAGAATTGGGTTTTGACTGGTTATTTGTTTTTCGATTATTTTTTGCCCCAAAACTGAGTAAACTGAAACAGAAGCTTTACTGTTTTCAAACAAAAAAGAAACCGTGGTTTGAGCCGGATTAGGATATACAGAAAAAACAGAAACTGAGGTTTTATAGTCTTCTACTCCTAAAGTCAACCCAAAATTGGGAATTCCGTAACCATAATTATTATCAGGATTAGCATATCGGTCTGAAGATTGCAGCACCATTTGCCTGATTTCTTTATTCGTTTTTGATGGGAAAGCCTGCCACAAACAAGCAATCATTCCCGCCATAATTGGGCAAGAAAACGAAGTTCCGTTCACCGTTGTAATATTTCCTGATGTATTAGAGATTACAGCAGCAGTTCCCTGCGCCATAACATCGGGTTTAATTCGTAAGTCATAACTTGGTCCAATAGAACTAAAGGGCGATTTTGTTTTTGAAGCCGTAACAGCACCAACTGTAATCACAGAAACAGCATCTGCCGGAGCACCTACATGAGGTTCTGCTGTATTTCCTTCATTTCCAGCCGAAGCCACTACTACAATTCCTTTACTAAAAGCAATTTCGGCACCACGCGAAATAAAATTCGTCGTACCATTCATATCACTATAAGTATGACTATAATTGGCATTATCAAAACCAAAATACCCTAAAGAAGTCGTAATAATATCAACTCCCAAACGATCTGCTTCCTCTGCCGCTTCGACCCAATAGGACTCTTCTACAGGGTTTTCTGTAGGATCGTATTCGGTAATAAATAAGTAATACGATGCATCTGGAGCAGTACCAACTAAAGCATTTTCTTTGTAGCCGCCCATTGTAGAAAGTACCATTGTACCGTGGTCATCGCCAGTATAGAAATCATTGTTTCTATTCACAAAATCGTAACCGCCTAATATTTGATTGTTATCGATAAGTTTCCTGAAAGGCTGAGCCGTATTTACTCCCGGAAAACCAGCATCCAAAACGGCTATTATTTTTCCTGAACCAGTATAATTTTGTTGATGCAAAACCTGACCGTTAAGCATTTGAATCTGATTGGCAGAAGATCCGTAACTATAATTGATTGTTGTTTTGAGTTTATCTTTTGATTGAAAGACCTGATTTTCTGAAACTTTTCTAGAAGTTGTATTCAGGTTTTTATTCGCAAAAACTACTTTATCTACAAATGATAATAATTTTAAAGATAAAATATTAGTTTGAGTTCCGCGAATATGAAGCGCATTCAACCATTTCGATTGTGCCATTACGGTTATTCCTGAATTTAGTTTTACCTGATTGATATAGGCAGCTTCTAAAGGAACATCGGTAAGATTTAAGGAAATATTCTGGTTGGTTCTTCGATCCAGCGCACGTTGCGTAAGCATCGTTAATGGATTATCTAAATACGTTTGTGCGCTTGGCTTGCCCTTAAAATAGACCCACGCATCTTCTTGCGAAAACATCACACAATAAACTACCAATAAAAGAAACGTAAAATAGTATTTCATAATTTACTTTTTTAAAAGGCAAAACCTTTGTAAAAAAGTATAAAGCTATGAAATTACTCCCGAACCAACTAATTCATTATCGAAATACCAAGCCGCAAACTGACCTTCAGTAATAGCTGATTGTGGCTCTTCAAACTCAACATACATTCCGTCTTCAAATTGGTGTAAAGTTGCTTTCTGCAAAGGCTGGCGGTAACGAATTCTCGCCATTACTTCCATAGTTTCACCAACTTGCAAAGCCAAATCAGTACGAATCCAGTGTACTTCAGATTTTTCTATAAACAAAGCTTTTTTAAACAATCCAGGATGCTGACTTGTTAAACCAGTATAAATGGTATTGGTTTCAACGTCTGTAGCGATTATAAATAACGGATCTGTTGTTCCGCCTACATTCAAACCTTTACGTTGTCCCACTGTAAAATAATGCGCACCTTGATGCTTACCAACTACTTTACCCATTGTTGGCAGATAATCACGTTTTTTAGCTTCTAATTTCAGTTCTTCCTGCAATGATAATCCAGCAGGTTTTTCGATAGCATAAATTGGATCGTTTTTATCGATCTGAACAATTTTACCGTCTTTAGGCTGCAATTTTTGTTGCAGGAATTCCGGTAAACGAACTTTTCCAATAAAACATAATCCTTGTGAATCTTTCTTTTCGGCTGTTACCAAATCCATTTCGGCAGCGATTTCGCGTACTTCAGGTTTTGTTAAAGCACCAATTGGGAATAAAGATTTTGCCAGCTGATCTTGTGACAACTGACATAAAAAATACGATTGATCTTTGTTGTTATCAGCACCGGCAATCAATTGATAAACTGGTTTTCCATCTACTTCGATTTCATTTTTTTGACAATAATGGCCTGTTGCTACGTAATCAGCACCAAGACTTAAAGCAATTTTCATGAATACATCAAATTTGATTTCACGATTACAAAGTACGTCAGGATTTGGAGTTCTTCCTTTTTCATATTCATTGAACATATAGTCAACGATTTTTTCTTTGTATTCTTCGCTCAAATCGACAGTTTGAAACGGTATTCCGAGTTTTTCAGCTACTAATAAAGCGTCATTACTATCCTCTAACCAAGGACATTCATTAGAAATAGTAACCGAATCATCATGCCAGTTTTTCATAAAAAGGCCAATAACTTCGTATCCCTGCTGTTGCAATAAATAAGCAGCAACACTCGAATCTACTCCACCGGAAAGTCCAACAACTACACGTTTCATTCTAAATCGTTTATATTTTTACAAGGGTGCAAAGATAAGTCCTATTTTTGATAATAGCGGTAGTTTTCATTAGTTTATATAATGGCGTGGTAGATAAAATTGATTGCTTTTTTTAATTACTTTTAATGATCAATAAAAATGTCATGCACAAATACATTTGTAGTTTTATTTTTCTGCTTATCATAACTTCTTTAAATGCACAAAGATACAGCGCTACTTTGTCTAATTACGAAGCTTATAAGGCTTTTAGAGGCAAACCGTTATCAGACAAATTTTCGAATATCGAATCGGTAAAAATTGTTTACGATCTAAAAAAACAAAAAATGTATTACTTCGATAGTACATTGATTCCGCTACATTATGATTTTGTCACCAACTATTTAAGTTACAGTCAGGATCTTGAAATTTTTAATAATGAAAATTACAGTGATACCGATAAAAACAGAAATTATTTGCTAGGAAATCTAAATCATATTAAAGGAACTGATAAATGGGTTTTCGAATTAGCAGCTTCAGATCATATGCCAATTGCCCTGATTGAGCGCTTTTATAATTTAATCGTACAATCGACTTTTATAGGTTCTAATTTGAAATTCTATTTGAACAATCCAGAAAAAATGGAATGGTTTCAACAGAATAAATTTAAAATTCCTTGCGTGAAATCAGATTTTATTTTTAATGAAATAACCTATCAGGAAGTAGTTTCCGGAACCAATATCGGAATCCTGAAACAATATAAACTAAAGGATCTCGAAAGTACAAAACCAAATTCTGACGAGATTATAATTGTAGACGGAACACCGGATATTTTGCCTAATGTAAGAGGTATAATTGTTAATGAACTTCAGACACCCTTAAGCCATTTGGTACTTTTGGGCAAAAACAGAAAGATCCCGATTATGGCTTATACCAATGCATTAAAAGACAATAACCTTAAAAGATTATTGGGTAGAAAAGTAGAACTAAAGATTGAAATCGATACTTTTTACGTTAAAGAAACCAATAAAAAAATAGTCCAAAAAGCCAATACAAAAAAGAAAAAACTCATTATTGACACCACTGTAACTTCGATAGTAGATCTCAGTAAAATACCTAAAAACGGAATTAATTATATTGGTTCAAAAGCACAAAACTTAGCGTATTTAATTGCAATTTCTAAAGATGTTCAATTCAAAACACCGGAAAACGCGCATGCAATTCCCTTTTATTTTTATGTAAAGCACGTTCAAAGTAAATCTATTTCCCCTTTGATCAATGAGCTTTTAGCAAATACCCGTAAAGATTCGGCAGTTTGGGTAAAGCAACAATTAAAAAAAATTAGAGATGCGATAAAAAAAGAACCAATTAACCCTCAATTAATTGCAAAGCTAAATGAGACTTTTAAAAATGCTTCCTTCAAAAACTTCAGATTCCGTTCGTCAACCAATGCCGAAGATTTAGATGATTTTAATGGCGCAGGTTTATACGACTCAAAAACCGGAATTGTAGGCGACAGCACAAAAACCTTCGAAAAAGCGATTAAACAAGTCTGGGCCAGTGTATGGAATGAAGGCTCTTATGGAGAAAGAGAACTTTTTGGTATTGACCAAAGAAATATTGCTATGGGAGTTTTAGTACATCGCTCTTTTCCGGATGAACTCGCAAATGGCGTAATAATTACGAAAAATATTTTCCGTAAAAACTTTCCAGGCATTACGGTGAACATTCAAAAAGGAGAAAACTCAGTTGTAAAACCAGAAAAAGGAGAAGTCTGCGAACAATTTGTTGCCTATCATTTTAATATGGGAACTGATGATGACGATTTTGATGTCGATTATACTTCAAATTCTAATTTAAATAATAATGAGCCCTTACTGAGCCGTAAAGAAATGAGCCGCCTTTTTCTTGTAAGTCAAAAAATTGAAGCTAAAATGTATCGTTACTGGAGAAAAAACAGATATCATCCGGTTGATATCGAATTTAAAATTGTGGGCGAAAACAGGGATTTATACATCAAACAAGTCAGACCTTTTAATGAATAATCAATAATAAACTAAAAGATCAATTTCGTTAGAAACGGTATTGATCAGTACAATTTTAAAATCAAAATCCTCAACATTTATCTTTTGCTGAATCGATTTTCGAATGTTTTGATTGTTTAATGAAAAATCTCCTTCCAAAGGAATTTTCACATCGACTACATTCAAATACTTAGAGATTTTTTTACTAACCAAAATGGAAGCGGCAATGTAAAATCCAATAATAATTAATTGAAAAAACAACAACACTTCGATCTTTTCGTACGGATACATGATATCTAAAATCGAGAGTGTTATCGTGGCAAAAAGAAAAATGATGGCATTTACAGTAAAAGATTGGGTTCTAAATCTTAATATGGAGAAAATCGCAAATAACCCGAATCCTATCCCCACTCCTATTTCGATTTTCGTAAACAAATAACAAAGCGAAAAAGTACAAAGACCAACAATAACCATCAATGGATTTATAGTTTCGTTATCTTTTCGGTTAGAGAAAAAATACAAAATCAAAATTGAGAAAAACAACAATAAAAACCGCCCTATAAGTTCGTTTAATTCCATTGAATCAAATTATTAGTGAATCAAATTTAAAAAATAGTTTGCCACGAATTTCACGAATTTTCACGAACTTTTATTCTAATAATTAACGGCAAACAAAAATTCGTGAAAATTTGTGCAATTCGTGGCAAAAAAAAAGTCCGCTTAGCGGACTTGTAAAATTATTGCGTTTTAGGTTTCGAATCTACCTGATAACTACTTTTCGGATCGCTCATATTGACTTCTTTGGTTAATTTACCTTTTAAGTAAAACTGCCACATATTTGCTTTCTTTCCGTTTACAAATTTTCCTTTTGATGCTACAACTCCATCTGCGTCATAAAAAACAGCCTCGCCGTTGTATTCATTATTTTTATAGGTACTTTGCTCTAAAAGAGTTCCGTTTTGTCCGTATTTTTTATACACTCCTTCTTTAGAACCATTTACATAATTCATTTCTTCGGCAATTTTTGAATTGGGATAATAAACACTTCTCAAACCTTCTAATTTGCCGTTCTTATAATTTTCAAGCGTCATCAATACTTTAGAAGCTTTGTGATAATATTTCCATTCTCCCTCACGTGCTTTACCAACTTCTTTTCCTTCGCTTACTTTATTTTTATTCTGATCATAAAAAATAGTATACGAACTTCCGTTATTAGCCGTAAAGTCACGAGTTGCAATAACATCACCTTTTTTAGTATCATCAAAAAATTTAAAAATACCGGTTTCTTTTCCGTGATCGAAAGTTCCTTCATAACGCGGACGTTTAGAAACTTCGTATGTACCTTTCCAAACACCGTCTTTTTTTCCGTTAGCATCTGTTTTATTAAAGTCCTGCGCCGATACTAAAACAGCATTTAAGAAAAGTAATGCAATTATTATTTTTTTATAAATCATTGTATTTTATTTTAAACTTTAACGAAATTCACTTTAATAAAGTATGTTTCAAAAATAAAAAAATCCCGACGAATCGAGATTTTTTTTTATAAATAACTTATTATTTTTTATTCTGTTTTTTTGCAGCTTCCTGTTGCTCCATCACTTCCTGAAGACGTTGTTGAAACTTGCTTTGCTTTTTAGGCTCTTTTAATTTGTTCTCCTGAATCTGAGCATGAATTTTATCTGTATCAACAATATAATTTTTGATTACAAACATAATTCCGATTGTAATTAAGTTCGAAATAAAGTTATACAAACTCAAACCTGCACCGTAACTATTGAAGAAAATTAACATCATCAATGGTGAAACATAAATCATGATTTTCATCATTTTTGCCATATCCGGCATACCTTCCTGCTGAGGCGCTGCCATTTGTTGATCTCCAGAAGTCATTTTCATATAGAAGAAAATCGCGATTGCTGCCAAAATTGGGAACAAACTGATATGATCTCCGTATAAAGGAATGTGAAATGGTAGTTTTACAACAGCATCAAATGATGATAAATCGTCTGCCCAAAGGAAACTTTTTTGTCTTAACTCAAAAGCCGACGGGAAGAACTGGAATGACGCATACATAAACGGAAGCTGAATCAATGCCGGGATACATCCTGCCATTGGGTTTACCCCTGCTTTGTTGTACAACTTCATCGTTTCCTGTTGTTTCTTCATTGGGTCTTTTTTGAATTTTTCTCCCAATTCTGTAATCTCCGGACGTAAAACTTTCATCTTAGCCTGAGACAAGAAAGACTTATACGTAATTGGCGACATCGCAATTTTGATGATAATCGTAAAGATGATAATTGCAATTCCGTACGGAATAAATGAAGCTAAAAACCCGAACAAAGGAATAAAGATCCATTTGTTGATCCAACCGAAAATCCCCCAACCTAATGGAATAATTTTTTCGAAATTTTTATCGTATGATTTTAAAACTTTGTAATCAGCTGGTCCAAAATACCAACTCATTTTATAATCCACTTCCCCATTAGTAAATGCTAAAGGAACATTTGCTTTGAATTGTTTAGTGAAAATAGTATCAATTTTTTCGTCTTTTACCAAGTTCTCAGAAACCAAATGTGCTTTCTCAAAAGAAGTATTTGTTTGCAGAATTGTAGTAAAAAAGTGTTGCTTAAAAGCCACGTAATCTACTTTTTCAGGAGTTTCCTCTTTTAGAGAACCCTGACCTACATAACTTTCTTTTCCATCCTGATAGCTGTAATAAATTTCAGCATAACGGTTTTCATAAGAAATACTTTTTTCGTTTCTAAAAGTTCTTAAATTCCATTGTAAATCTAATGGTTTAGAAGAATTTAAAACTTTATTCAATCCTTGAGAACGAATATCAAAACCAACTAAATATTCATTTGATTTTAATACATATTTATATTCTAAAAATTCGTTAGCACCCGCTTTCAAACGCATAGTCAATATTTGATCAGTACCGTTTTTAGTCAGTGTTGGCTCAAAATATAAATCTTTAGAATTTAAAGTTCTATTATCCGTCGTTTGTAACTGGATATTTAAATTAGAATTATTGTCTTTGATTAATTCTACTAATTGTCCTGAATTTTTCTCAAATCTTTTGAATTCTTTCAAGGTTGCCTCAACGATGTAACCACCTTTGTTAGCAATTTTTAGTTTTATCTTATCGTTTTCGATAGTGGTAAAACGTTCTTTTGCAGAAGGAAGTGTAGCTGAATAAGCAAAACCACCTAATGTTTTTTGCAATTGCGCTAACTGAACTGTGTCTCCGGGAGTTGTTGCAGCAACTGGTAAAACAGCTGTTTTAGTTTTATCAGTTTTTGCTTGTGCTTCTTGTTTGGCAACTAATTCTTTCTTGGCTTTTTCAGCAGCAATTTCCTTATCAGAAGGTTGGTTTTGGTACATAATCCAAACCAAAATTCCAAATATCAATACAAAACCAATGATTGAATTAAGATCAAATTTTTTTTCTTCCATTATAATTTAAAAAAGGTTATTCGTTACAGCGTATTAGTAATGAGTTGACCTCAAAAGTTACACTCTTTAGAATATTAATTATTATTTTTTATGCGCATTTACCGCAGCAGCCACAAAATTCACAAAAATTGGATGTGGGTTTGCCACTGTACTTTTGTATTCAGGATGATATTGTACACCAATAAAAAACGGGTGATTTTCAAGCTCTACAATTTCTACCAAACCTGTATCCGGATTCACTCCTGAAGCTTTTAATCCAGCTTTTTGCAATTCATCGGCATATTTATTATTGTACTCATAACGGTGACGGTGACGTTCTGAAATAGTCGTTTGTCCGTATATTTTGTGTGCTAAAGTATTTGGCTTAATATCACATTTCCAGGCACCAAGACGCATTGTTCCACCTTTATCTGTAATTGTTTTTTGCTCTTCCATTAAATTCACCACCGGATGTTTGGTTTTTTCATTCATCTCAGTAGAATTGGCATCAGCATAACCTAAAATATTTCGTGAATATTCGATAACTGACATTTGCATTCCTAAACAAATTCCGAAAAACGGAATATTATTTTCACGCGCAAAACGAACTGCTTCGATTTTTCCTTCGATACCTCTTTCTCCAAAACCAGGTGCTACTAAAACTCCGTCAAGAGGTCCTAATTTCTCTTCAACATTATCACTATTAATGTGCTCTGAATGAATAGAAATTACGTTTACTTTGGTTTCGTTTGAAGCTCCTGCATGAATAAACGCCTCTAAAATAGATTTGTAACAATCCTGCATTTCTACATATTTCCCAATCAAACCAATATTTACGGTATGTTTTGGATTTTTTAATCTGCGTAAAAAAGTATTCCAGTTTTTTAAATCCGGAGCTGCTTTTTTAGGTAAATCTAATTTCTTTAAAGCCACAACATCTAATCCTTCTTCAAGCATTAAATTTGGAACTTCATATATCGTCGAAGCATCAATAGACTGAATTACGGCTTCTCTTTTTACGTTGCAAAACAACGCTAATTTATTACGCAATTCATCAGAAAGCTCATGCTCGGTTCTACAAACCAGGATATCAGCCTTGATTCCGCTTTCCATCAATGTTTTTACAGAGTGTTGCGTAGGTTTTGTTTTCAACTCACCTGCAGCAGCCAAATAAGGAACTAAAGTTAAATGAATAACAATTCCGTTATTTTCTCCTAATTCCCAAACCAACTGACGAACAGACTCTATATAAGGTAGAGATTCAATATCACCTACAGTTCCTCCAATTTCAGTAATTACAATATCATAATCGCCGGATTTACCCAACAATTGCATTCTGTCTTTGATTTCGTTTGTAATATGAGGTACAACCTGAACCGTTTTTCCTAAAAATTCTCCTCTTCTTTCTTTTTCAATAACCGAAAGATATACTCTTCCTGTAGTAACGTTATTTGCCTGAGAAGTAGGAACATTCAGGAAACGCTCGTAGTGACCTAAATCTAAATCTGTTTCTGCACCATCATCTGTTACATAACATTCTCCATGTTCGTATGGATTCAACGTACCCGGATCCACATTGATATATGGATCGAATTTTTGAATAGTTGTACGATATCCTCTTCCTTGTAACAATTTTGCTAAAGATGCTGCGATAATCCCTTTTCCTAATGAAGAAGTCACACCGCCTGTAACAAAAATATATTTTGTTTGATTCATTCTGTTGTTGTTTGTATGTAGTTGTGTAAAAAACTTGGCAAAAGTACAAATTTAATTAGATATTTTGCCAATTAGAGAATGAGATAATTTGCAAAATTTTAATTAGAACGATTAGATGATTTCGTAATCGATAATTTTAACTTTGAATTGGATGTTTTTTTGAATATTACCCTGCTAATTTTAAGTTTTTAGATTATGACAAGATTATAAAATGAAAAAACAAATAATATAACGCTCAACAAAACATCAAAAATCATTATTTTTTTAAAATTAGAAAGGCGTACTATCTTATTGATAAATAAGCGTATAAATAATTGAATTAGAAAAAACAAAAAGATCTTTATACTGTATGGATTATAAACAATTGCCTCACTAAAGTTTAATCTTAAAATCTGAGCAAAAGCCCTTGTTAAACCGCGACTTTTACAATAAGCCAAAGGCATTCCTTCGCAAGTCGAGCGGAAACCAAAGTTTAAAAATGGCATTATAAAACAATAAAAAAAGATAAACATGATGATTACAATAAAAATCGTGTTTATCTTTTTATAAGAATCAATTTCGTAAGAAGATTTTATTTCCACAAAAGAGATTTATTATTTTGTTTCTTCTACTTTTATAGTATCAGTTGCTATTTCTACATCATTTAGTGAATCTTGTATTTTTACAGACTCTATAGTGGCAGAATCTATGGCATTAGTAATTTCATCTTTATGAGACATTACAGCAGATCCTATAGAACCTACTACAACTAGCACCCATATAACAACAAAAACTGTTGCTGCACAGCCTAAAATCAAACCTGCTAGTGGCATTGTAGTTGAAGCTTGTTCTCTTTTTGCCTGAGACAGACCAATTGCTCCAAAAACTATGGCAAGTACTCCAAAAATTACGGCAATAAAACCAAAGCAAGGAATAAATGCTGCAATAAGACCTACGATTCCCAGCACTAAGGCTGCAATACCCATGCCCTGACCTGCATTTGACGGTTGTTTATAATCTTCCATATAGTGTTTTATGTTAATTGTTACAAAAATAGAAAAACACTTATGTGAACAACGAACAATACTTCAAAGTTATTAACAAATAAATTAAAAAGGGATTTCTTATTATTTTTAATAATCATAGTCTGTTTACTAATCCCAAAATGACAAGGCTCCAATAATAAGACCATAAACTAATACGAGAATTACTGAGAACAACAGTGCAACTATTCCTAAAATCAAACTTATTTTAGCTAGCAAAGTTGGACAATTTGCATTTGTTGCCCTAAACAAACCAACTGCTGCAAAAATTACAGTTAGAAGAGAAGTAACTAGCGCCACCACATTTATGCAAGGAATGAAAGCTACTATAATAGAAATTATTCCTAAAACTAAAGCTGCAATACTAAAATTTTCACCTGAGTTTGAGGTTTTAAAACTGTTTTCCATTTAGTTCTTCATGTTATTTTTTACAAAAATAGAAAAACACTCAGGGGAGCAATAGAGAATACTTGAAAGTTACTAACAAAAAAATCAAAAGGGATTTCCAGTTATTTAAAAAGATTTGGAACATTACGTATAAAAACTGGCTATAAAAACTTCCTGTTATAATTGTAATTGAAGTATTTTTTTGACATAAAAAAAAATATTATAATTTTAAAACATCGACTTGTACACATTTACAAATTCAGTCTTGAATTTTGTGGTGTCAATTTGTTTTTAAAAATTATAATATTTTTTATGTATTCAAATATTATAATTTCAAAATATTGACTTGTACACATTCGCAAATTCAGTCTTGAATTCTGTGGTATCAATTAGTTTTTAAAAATTGTAATATTTTTATATATCAAACTTAAATAAAAAAATCGAAATAGCAAAAGGTTTTTCTTACTATTTTATTTTAAAGGCTTAGGATACTGCTTTTTAATGTTCCGAATCAGTTCCTCCAGACCATTCAATTTTAATTCGTAAACAAGAGCCAGTTGCTGCCCTAATTCACCATTAGGGAAACCTTTATTATGATACCAAACGACATAATACTCCGGTAAATCGATTAAAAATCGTCCTTCGTATTTCCCGAAAGGCATTTTGGTATGGGCTAATTTTATGAGAAGTTTTTTGTCTGGTTCCATATTTTTTTTAAGAAGAAAGAAGCAAGAGAAAAGAATATAGACTGATTCTTTCTTCTTGCTTCTAATTAACGCAAAGCTATTATTTTTTGCCACAGATTAAAAGAATTAAAATGATTTTCACCATAAATAAAATACCTGAAGTCTGTATTCAAAAAATTACAGATAAAAAAATCGCCACGAATTCACGAATTAGCTTTAAATATAATACGTGAATGCGTGGCGAATATTTTTTAAACCCTAAAAAAACTTAGAATCTTAGCCCCTCAGAACCTTAGCAACTTAATAGTGCCATCTCACGAAAGCTTCCATCGCTGCGTACGTTGCTAAACCTAATTCCTGGTACAAAGCAGCAGTTTCGGCATTTCTGTCTTCGGCTCTTTGCCAGAATTCGCGGGCATCAGTTCCCTGAAAAACAACACCGTCTTTTTGCGATTGGTGTTTGAAGATTCCGTGACGTTTTGCCAAAACCTGATCAGGGCTCATTGGTACAGCCATTTCGACTTCGTCAATTCCCCATTCCTGCCAGGCTCCACGGTACAACCATAACCAGCAATCATCCATAAACGATTTTGGTTTAAGTGCTTTTACAGCTTCAAAAATAGCATCCAGACAAACTTTATGTGTTCCGTGCGGATCTGCTAAATCTCCTGCAGCATATATTTGATGTGGTTTAATTTTTTCGATTAAATCCATCGTCAGTTGAATATCTTCTTGTCCGATTGGTTTTTTCTCGATTGTTCCGGTTTCGTAGAAAGGCAATTCCATAAAATGAATCTGATCATCTGTTAAACCAACAAAATGACTTGTTGCTCTCGCCTCACCTTTTCTAATTAATCCTTTGATGTAACGAACTTCCGGAATATCTATTTCACTGTTCTTTTTATTCTCAAGAAAAGTTTGGGCTTTTTTGTAAATATCATCTGCTTCAGGACTTTTGATTCCGAATTTTTCATTGTAATCAATTACGAATCTTGCAAAACGTAACGCTTCATCATCCGCTACAGCGATATTTCCCGAAGTTTGATACGCAACGTGCACTTCATGTCCCTGATCTTGCAAACGCATAAAAGTTCCTCCCATACTAATGATATCATCATCAGGATGCGGACTAAAAATCAATACACGTTTTCTGGCTGGTTCTGCTCTTTCAGGACGGTTAGAATCGTCTGCATTTGGTTTTCCGCCTGGCCAGCCTGTAATTGTATTTTGTAATTTATTGAAAATCTTAATATTGATGTCGTATGCCGGACCAGAATCAGCCAATAAATCACTCATTCCGTGTTCGATATAATCAGCATCTGTCAACATTAAAATTGGTTTTTTAAGCTGAAGTGCCAATCCTAAAACCGCTTTACGAGTCAGTTTATCGGTCCATTCTACTTTTTCTACCAACCAAGGTTTGTTGATTCTGGTAAGTTTTGAAGAAGCTTCTTTATCTAAAATAAAAACGGCATTGTTGTGCTCCTGCAAAAATGAAGCGGGAACTCTATTCGTAACTTCATCCTCTACAGATCTTTTTACCACATTTGCTTTTCCTTCTCCCCAAGCCAACAAGATGACTCTTTTCGCTTCCATGATTTTTTTAACTCCAAGAGTAATAGCAGTTCTTGGCGTATTGCTCAAACCGAAGAAATCTTTACTTGCAGCAACTCTCGTAATATGATCTAAAGCGACCAAACGCGTTTTAGAGTTTTGTAGTGAACCTGATTCATTAAAACCTATATGTCCGTTACCACCAATTCCCAGAATCTGAAGGTCAATTCCGCCAAGAGCTTCAATTTTAGCTTCGTATTCGTGGCAATAATCTGCGATTTGTTCTTTTGTTAAAAGTCCGTCTGGAACATGAGCGTTTTCAGGTAAAATATCAACATGATCAAACAGTAATTCCTTCATAAAACGAACGTAACTGTTGATGGAGTTTGGTTCCATTGGATAATATTCATCCAAGTTAAAACTGATTACGTTTTTAAAACTCAAACCTTCCTCTTTATGCAAGCGAACCAATTCAGCGTACAATCCTTTTGGAGAAGATCCTGTTGCAAGTCCTAAAATGCAAGGCTTATTTTCTTGTTGCCTGGATTGAATTAAAGCTGCAATTTCCTGCGCTACTGCTTTTGATGCTTCGCCAGAATTTTCGAAAACAATTGTATTGATGTTTTCAAATCGTTTCTCGAATCCTGTCGCTTTGTCTGTTTTACTTTTTAACATGATATAGTTTTTTTTAATTCCTCTCGTTACATTTTCCAACTTCGATATTTATGTCCCTTTATAGCGTAAAAAAGAATCATTAAATAAGATGGTAACAACATTAAATAGGCAATCTGATTTCCGCTTTTCGAAATTTCAACGGTTCCGTTTGCAATATTTGATGCGTTTATATTTTCTGTGATCAATCCGTATAATAAAGGAAAAATGGCTCCTCCTATAATACCCATGATCAAAATTGCACTTCCAATTTTAGTATAGCCTCCCAAATCTTCCAGCGCCATTGGCCAGATTGCAGGCCAGCACAACGCATTTGCCAGGCCAAGTAATGCTACTAAAAGTATTACGACCGGTAAATTTGGAATTCCGGGTAACTGAAACATTATTTTTGGCGAAATAAAAACAATTGCCAAAACTAAAATTACGCCTAAAACTCCGGATGCCTTTAGCGCCGTGACTTGCGAAAGATATTTAGGTATTAATGTGATTCCTAAAATATACCCCACAACCATTGCCGACATTGTGAAAGAAGTTAACTTTAAATAAAAATTTCCTTCTGTTCCGTAAACTCCTAATTCTTTTCCGAAACCTCCAATAGAATCTCCGGCTAAAACTTCGGCAGACAAATACAGCATTAAAGTGATTACTCCTAAAACCAATTGAGGGCGTTTGAATGCGTTTCTCATTTGTTTAAAAATACTCAAATGGGTCACATTTCCTTCTTCATCCAAATCAATTTCAGGAAGCGGCGACAACTTTACCAAAACCGCCAAAACCATTATAATCAATCCCATATAAAGGTAAGGTCTTTGCAATTGCAATGCAAGAGAATTTAATGCGTTTGATTTTGAAACCGAATCCAGCAATGCTATTTTATCTGCTGTAAACTCCTGCATATTAGACAAAACCAAAGCTGTTAATATCAGCGGAGCTACGAATCCTGCCATTTTATTTGCAATTCCCAATACACTAATTCTCGCCGCGGCACTTTCTCTTGGACCAATAACGACCACATATGGATTTGATGCTGTCTGCAAAATTGCCAAACCGGTTCCCATTACAAATAATGCAATTAAAAACAATACAAAAGTTCGGCTTTCGGCAGCGGGATAAAACATAAATGCGCCCGCAGCAATGATCAATAATCCTAACGAAATACCATTTTTATACCCTACTTTTTCGATTACCCATGATGACGGAATTGCCATTACAAAATAAGCGATGTAAAAAGCAAAAGTTACAAAATAAGCCTGAGAAGAGGTTAACTCACAAGCCAATTGAAAAAATGGTATTAAAGGACCGTTGAGCCAGGTAACAAAACCGAGAATAAAAAATAAAGCGGTTAAAATGACCATCGGAATAATGGTACTCCTTTTTTCTATTTGTAATGCACTTTCAATGTTTGACATATTTTTTTGGTTGATTATTAATAGATTAGTTCTTTTTTCTATCTAAAATAGCATCAACACTTTTGCAAATATATTGCAATTAAAACACAATTTAATGCATTTTTTTTGCAAATTTAAAACAAAAGTACTCTAATAAGTTGTACTTATTCGTAAATTAGATATCAATTTTTTGTTAATTTTTTCTAGGCTTGCCAGTCTAAAACAGGATAATATTGTTTTAAATATGCTTTGACATCGGCAATATCTTCTTTGGCGGTTAAGTCCGGAACGTGCTCTGAAAACGGAATTCCCAAAGTAGTATTTGGATGTTCGTTTACCGAATTTAAAAGTACGGTTGGCAATTCTTTTTCGTCTCTTTCCGGATGAACGGGACAATTTTTAAGATGCGTATATAATGTACTTCCGTTGAATTTAAAAGCATTCATACTCACTCTTATTTTTCCTTCGACATCTTTATAATCCGCTAAAACATCGGCAGAAGGTTTTTCGAGAATGTCTAATAATTGATTGTTCTGATCTAATTTTGCAATGGCGAAACGCGAAATCCTTTCAGACGGAAATTCTAATGCATCACGATCGTAGGCAATAAAAGCATTAGGACTAGTTGTTTCTCTAAGTGCTAATAAGGCTTTCGCCGAATATAAATTATCACTGTTACAAACAGAATATTGCTGTGAGTTTAGTTCAGGGAACTGCTCAACAGCCTGAAACAAAGCATCGGCCGTGCCAAAAGGTTTTACTCTTCCCTCAGGAATATATTGTACTGCAAAGGAAATGTTGAGCCCGTGAAAATCATTATTAAGATTTTGGCTTCCGTAAAATTCCTTAAACAACTCGCCTTGTTCTCCTATAATAATGTAGATATTTTTATATCCCGCTTTTTTGGCATTCAATAAAAGATAATCTAATAAAGGTCTTCCGCTTGCGCCAACACCAATTAAACCTTTACTTCTTTCGTTTGCCTGAGCAATTTCTTCTGCTGATAAATTATCAAGAACAGCTTCTTTTTTCATTCTGGATGATGCTCCACCTGCCAGAATAACTAAATTGTTGTGCATATTTATTTTTTAAATTTCAATATTTTCTATAATTCTCACACCCGGATCTACAGCAACCGCGTAAGCTTCTTCTGCGCCGGCTTTTAAAATAGCTTCGATTACCGCGGCTTCTTTTTCAGGATTGGCAATTACCACAATGCTTCCGCCACCGCCAGAACCTACAATTTTAGCTCCGTATGCTCCCGCACGCAAAGCTGCATTGATCATATCGTCGATTCTTGGTACTGTAATTTTCAATAAATCGCGCAAAACTTCATGATGCTGATTCATTAATGCGCCAATTTTTTTGAGATCTAAAACCGGCTTTTCGAATTCTTTTAAAGCTTCTTTGGTATAATGGAAGTTTTTTAGCGCGGCTTCGAAAAACGGAATCAATCGATCCGGTAAACAATTTCTGTAGCGATCTATATCTTCTATTTCAGAAGTATTCAAATCAAAATCAGGGAAGTTTTGTTTTACAATGCCAATCGACATTAAAGCGTTGCCTTTTATTTCGCCAATTAAGCCAATGGTTTCTTTGGGAACACCAGAAACTCCTGTTATTAAACCTTTAAGATCTGTTCTTATTACTTTAAACGAGAAAGGTTCTTTGGTATTAATGTACACCACATTCCCTACCCCAATACTAAAATGATCCATCATTCCGCCTGGTTCTCCGTGTTCTAAAACCTCAGATTCATATCCAGCTTTGGCTATAAATTCAGGAGTAACTTCGTGATCGACTCCAAAAGCATCAATCAAAAACCGAATCCAGGCCATCAATAAAGCCGATGAACTCGATGTTCCTGAATTTATAGGAATATCTCCTGTAATGGTAATGGTGTAACCTACATTGGGTACACAACCATATCGCCGCAAAACGCGTAACGAAGAGGCAAAATAATCGCGAGGTTCTAATGTATCGAAAGTAGCATCGATATCTATGACCCTGATTTCGCCAATATCGATCATGTTCAGCACAAACGTATTGGTGTTATTTTGTTCAGCGGTTAGTTTTATATTTCGATCGATTGCACAGGCTATAACCGGCAATCCTAAATAATCCTGATGATCTCCAAAGAGGCACGTTCGGCCGGGAGCTAATGAAGTAATTTTTTTCACTTATAAATTTTATAATAAAACATTGCAATACAAATAATTACAACATTAATAGGTTAAGAATTTACACTGTTTTTTTGGTTTTGATTCTACGAAACTATAGATTATATTTTTATAAACCAAGAAAAAAACTAAAAATGTGCTCGAACACACTAAATAAATGTTCTCGAGCACACTTATTAATTCGAACAATATTTTTTTAAATAATTAAACCAAAGTTTCTATATTTGCTTATATGGATAAAAAGTACACTATTAAGGATATAGCAAAAATGGCCGGAGTTTCTAAAGGAACTGTAGATCGTGTTTTGCATAACAGAGGAAAAGTTTCTCCTACGGCGCTGGATAAAATTAATGAAGTCTTGAACGTCATTAATTATGAGCCTAACTTAATTGCCCGTAATTTAAAAAACACCAAAGTTTACCGTATTTGCGTTTTGCTTCCGGATCCGGAAATAGATCCGTATTGGCTGCCGTGCGTAAACGGAATTCAGGAAGCCAAAACTGAGTTTAAAGCGTACGGTGTTGTTATAGAAACCCATTACTTTAATCCTGAAAGTAAAAAATCGTTTTTAAATGCACACGAAACGATTCTTAAACAATCTCCAGACGCTGTTTTAATTGCTCCTTTATTTCATAAGGAAACGCTTGAAATCGTAAAACAATATGACGAACTCGAAATAATCGTAAACACTTTTAATAACCAAATTGAAAGCGAATCTATCAAAAGTTTTGTGGGGCAGGATTTGCATAAAAGTGGTCGTGTCGCCGCCAGTTTAATGAATTTGATTTTAAGCGATGGTCAGATTGCGATTGTACATATAGATGAAAGCGTAAAAAATGCGGTTCACATGCAGGAAAAGGAAAAGGGTTTTAGAAATTATTTCGACGAGAAGAAAATTGCCGATTTTTCTTTAACTACTTTAAAATTGAAACATCCTAATGTCGAAAGTAAATTTTCGGCCTTTTTGGAAGAAAATCCAAACCTGAAGGGAATTTTTATCACAACTTCTAAAGCATATCAGATTGCTTCGATTTTAGCTCCTTTAAAAAATAAAAAAATTGCCATTATTGGTTACGACTTAGTTGAGAAAAATGTCAACTTTCTGAATCAGGGATTGGTTCATTTTTTAATTCATCAAAATCAAAAAAGACAGGCTTATTTAGGTGTTAGTACCTTGGTAGAGCATTTTTTATTCCGCAAAGATATCCCGGAAACGATCTTGTTGCCTATTGATATTATTAATGTAGAGAATGCTTCGTTTTACGTATCGTAAATTATGTGCCCACGGATGTAACGGATTCAAACTGGTTTACACGGATTTTTTTATCTGTGCGGCAAAGTTTGCTCGCAGATTTAGCAGATTTTTTTTTATCAAACTTTGTATCTAAAAAAACGGCATGCTGAATTAGCAGATTTAGCAGATTCTTTTTATCAACCTTGTACTAAAAAACCAGCAAAAACCAGTTTGAATCCGTTTAATTCGTGGGCGAAACCTCTTAACCTTTGTCCCTTTGAACCTTTGAACCTTTGCCTCTTTTTCTAAACCTATTTCATTAAAACAAACTTCCCAAACGAAGAAGCGATATGAAAATTAGGCGTTTCGGTAGTTGGGTTTACCCACGAAATCCAGGTGGCGTCGTATTGCAGATTTTCGACCAGAGCGAATTTTGCCCTGAAAACTCCAGCTTCAATTGTATTGTTCTGAATTAAATTTAAATCTTTTAGGGATTGAATACTAATTTGTCCTTCAACAATAAAGGAAATTTCATCCTTTGCCGTTTTCACTTCTATATCCTTTTTAGGCCATTTCCAGTTAAAATCAAAATTCTTTTCAGGAAGCGCTTTAAAATCCATTATTCGGCCTGATGTATCCATTTCAAGGCAATAATAAGGATTTAAGGATTCATTGGTCCTAAAAAACAGTTCTACCCGATCTGAGTTTCCTATACTCAGGAAACTATTGTCTTTTTGATCGATATAAATATCAGTATCAAAAACCCTAAAATTAAAATAGAAATTTTCGAGATCATGAAGCGCCCTAAATTCAATTTTCGAAAATGAATCATTTTTCCACGGAGAACAAAAATCAGTTAAACAATTTGCTTTTTCCCATGCAGAAGAATTCAAAATTAGGTCGTTATTTATTTGTTTTTTTTCGATTAAAACTACCTGATATTCTTTTAAAATTTCGTGCATATTTTTTGGAAAAATTTAATTTAATGAAAATGAAATCCTGAAGCATTTTAATCATTTTAAAAGGTAGAAAATCTACTTAAAAAAACTTCTTATAAAAATGCTAATATAAGTCAAACTTTTATTTAAAACCTAATTGCTGTTTTTTATTGCTTTTTTATTTAAAAAGTAAAAAATAAGAAAAAACGGATCAAATTAAAACCTTTAAAAGTTTGATTTATTATTAAACAAATTAATTGATGATTGCGATATTCTTAGAAATACAAACAACTTGTTTTTATTCCTTAAAAATAAAATATCATAGTTGCGAATACGCCTAAAATAAAGCGATGTGCTTTTTGTGCTTTTTTTTAGAATAATCGCATCATTTTATATTAAAAAAAACGTATCGCACAATTTTATGTGCTCGAGAACACTTTTTTTGTGTGTTCGAGCACATTTTTTGTGTTTTTTCTTGGTTAATAAAAATATAATCTATAGTTTCGTCGAAGAATAAAAAAATAACATGGCTTTTTTTACCCTTTTTCACCGCTTTTGAGGCCTTTTTTATTACACCAAAAAAGCGAAAAAATGAGTGGTGAAATTTTAAAAAATAGAAAAAAAAATAACTAAACAAAAACACATTCATTAACCAAAACCAAACAAAGAGTATGAAAAAAGTATTCTCAAAAAAACCTGGAAACTTAAGGTTGCATACTGTACTTGAAAAAAGTTTAAAAGCAACATTACTTTCGTTGTTGTCTTTAAGTTTTCAAGTTACCAATGCAGCACCTTCAAAAGAAATTCCGGTAAACAAAACCAATTTACTGGCATTTCAAAAACTAACGAAGGGTAAGGTTGTCGATGAAAAAGGAATTCCGATTCCCGGAGTAAATGTGATCATAAAAGGAACATCAAAAGGAGTGCAAACGGATATGGATGGAAGCTTTGCCATAGATGTACCCAATGCCAATACGATTTTAGTTTTTTCATTTTTAGGAATGCAGGATCAGGAAGTTGCGGCAGGAAACGGTTCTATCAACGTCGTGATGAAAGAAGCCGGTGAACAAATGGACGAGGTGGTAGTGGTAGGATATGCTAAAGTGAAAAAAGAGAGTTTAACCGGATCGCTGCAAACTTTAGACAATAAAAAAATTGTAGATGTAACTACTCCTTCTGTAGAAAATATGCTGGCAGGAAAAGCTACGGGAGTTTATGTAAATACTGGTGGCGGACAGCCGGGAGCCGTAGGAAAAATAATCATTCGAGGCAGAACAACCGTTAACGGAAGTACAGATCCTTTATGGGTAATTGACGGAGTTATTGTGGGGAATAGTTCGGCAAACATGAATCCATCTGATATCGAAACGTTAACGGTTCTTAAAGATGCCGCGTCTACAGCAGTTTACGGTTCACAGGGTGCCAATGGTGTTATTGTGGTTACTACAAAAAGTGGAAAAGCGGGGAAATCTAAAATTAGTTTTTCTGCTAAAACAGCTTTAACTACTATCAATAATGGAAATTTTAAAATCATGAACGGGTCGCAATTATACGATTTGTATGATTCGTTTGCCAACAAACAAGATTTTGAAAATGTTTGGTGGTGGAAACCGGAATTGAGAAACCAAAATTTTGACTGGTGGAATAATGGTACACAAACCGGACTTGCAGAGGATTACAATCTATCCATAAGTGGTGGCGGAGATAACTTTAAAAGCTACGTTTCTATTGGTCTTTATGACGAAACGGGTGCTATAAGAGGCTATGAGTACAAAAAATACAATGGTTTGATGAAATTTGAGTACAAACCAAATAGTTGGTTTACGCTAAGACCGCAAGTAAACCAGAGAAACAACAGATGATCAACAACATTCTGTGGGTGCACTTTACGGAAACATGCCTTGGGATAGTCCGTATCTGGAAGATGGATCTTTGGCAGGAAACGCGCCAAACCCAACCTGGGTAAATACAACCGGATCTAACTATTTATATGATTTACAATGGAATTATGGTGAATCTGAATCTTATACGGTTAGGGCAAATCTTGATTTTGATATTAAATTTAATAGCTGGCTAACATATTCTTCTGTAAACAATTACATTTTTGGTAATTATAATTCAACTTATTATTCAGATCCAAGATCTTCTGCAGGAGAAGCGGTAAAAGGCCGAATCGAAGATTACTTTTCTACTTATAACAGAATCTACACGAACCAATTATTAAAATTCAATAAATCATTCGGAAAACATGACTTTAATGCTCTTGCAGGTTATGAATGGAACGAATACAACTCTAAAACAAGTACTGGCGTAGCAACAGGAATTCCTCCGGGAATTATAGTTACAGATGCTGCTGCGGTACCTGAAAAAGTGGGTGGTAACAGATCGCAATGGGCTGTGCAGTCTTTGTTATCGAATGTGAATTATTCGTATGACAATCGTTATTTAGCGCAAGTTTCGTTTCGTCGTGACGGAGCTTCTAACTTTGGAGCAAATGCACAATATGGTAACTTTTTCTCTGTAAGTGGTGGTTGGAACATTCATAACGAAGCCTTTTTTCATGCCGATTATATCAATAATCTTAAGCTAAGAGCAAGTTATGGTTCGGTAGGAAATCGTCCTAACAGTTTGTACCCTCACCTTCCTTTGTATTCTTTCTCTCAAAGTTATAATGAAAATCCCGGAGCATTGGTTTCGCAATTGGCCAATCCGGATTTAAGCTGGGAAAAAACATATACTGGCGGCGTAGGTGTTGATGTTAGTTTCTTTAACCGAGTAAATATTACATTAGATTATTATAATAAAAACACTTCAGATTTATTATACAGAGTACCATTACCAGGAGTAATTGGTGTTACAAGTATCTGGAGAAACGTTGGAGCTGTAAATAACAGAGGTTTCGAGGCATCTTTGAATGTTGATATCATTAAAAATGAAAATTTACACTGGTCTGTAGATGCTAACATTGGTACTAATAAAAATAAAGTAACGAGTCTTTACGGAAGCAAGCAGGAAATTATTGTTGGAGATGGTAGTGGTATTGCAGGATCTGCATCAAAACTATTAACTCCCGGAAAAGATGTTGATAGCTGGTATTTGACAGAATGGGCTGGTGTAGATCCTGAAAACGGAAAACCACAATGGTTTACGACAAATGCTGCAGGAGAACGTGTAAAAACTTCTAACTATGGTGATGCTTCTAAACACCAAAAAGTAATTGGTTCTTATACTCCGGACTTTTTTGGAGGATTTTCTACCAGTGTAAATTATAAGAACTTTGATTTTGCTGCCATTTTCAGTTATTCTGTAGGAGGTGAAATTTATAATTATGCCAGAGCAGAATTCGATTCTGATGGTGCGTATACCGATAGAAACCAAATGAACCTTCACAGCGGATGGAGCCGTTGGGAAAAACCGGGGGATATTGCAACGCATCCGCAAGCACTTTACAATAATCCCAGTAACTCTAACAAAGCATCATCACGTTTCCTGGAAACCGGAACTTACTTAAAAATGAGAAGCATCACTTTAGGTTATAATGTACCTATCGAACGTTTGCATATCGCAAATCTTAGATTGTATATCGCCGGTGAAAACTTATTTACGATTACTCATTATTCCGGAGTTGATCCTGAAATTCCTCCTGCAAATGGCGCTATTACTGGTGTTGCGACACAGGTATATCCTCAAACGCGCAAAATTGTATTAGGACTTAACTTAACTCTATAAAAACAAAATCATGAAAAAGATATTTATATTATGTATGGCAATTAGTTTCCTGTCCTCATGTGATTTAGACAGAGAACCATTTGATTCCTATACAAAAGACAAAATTGAACAAGATAAAGAAGCTTCGATCGAAGTTTTACTAAACGGATGTTACGCACAATTAAAAGGATGGTCTGATGTTATGCACAGGGTTGGAGAATATCCGGGTGACAATATCATGATTAGAGGTACCTCTACAGATGCTTTTTATTCTTTTATCTCCTATCAGCACATACCGGACAACGGTCGTTTATCTGTTTTTTGGAACAATAGTTACAAAATTATTTCGCAATCAAGTGATTTAATGAAAATGATTGCCGAAGGAGAAAGCGCCGCTATGGATCAGCAATTAGGTGAAGCTTACTATTTAAGAGGTATGATTTACTTTTATTTGTGTCGTACTTACGGAAGACCTTATTCGCAATCACCAGAAACTAATTTAGGAGTGCCGATCGTAAATGGTTTACCGGCAGATTTAAATAATCTTAACCTTCCGGACAGGTCAACAGTAAAAGATACTTATGCACAAGCCATCAGTGATTTGAAAAAAGCTGAAGCTTTAATGACAACTGAAAGAAAAGCGGCTTATGCAACAAAAGAAGCTGCTCAGGCAATGCTTTCAAGAGTTTATTTGTATATGAGCGGAACATATGAAACCCCTAATCAGGAATATGCAACGCTTTCGATAGACTACGCAAATAAAGTAATAGCAAGCGGAAGATATCATTTATTAAGCAGAGACAGCTTCATGAAATTTAATACCTACGCTCCAGATTCTGATGAGCAAACCGAAACGATTTTTGCTGTAAAACAAGTGGCATCAGAATTTTCAGGTTACGATCATTTTTATGGAATTGGCGGAATGTATGCTAATATTCAGGGACAAGGCTGGGGCGAAATGTATGCCAGTGCCAAATATCTTGATTTGCTAAGAAAATCCGGTTTAAAGAAAGATGCGCGTTGGGCTTTTATCGATCCTCAATATACCACAGATGATGCAGGAAACAAAACTCAGGCATTCCGTTTTATTTATGACGTTAAAAATGCTACCGGTACACAAACGGGTTACAACTATATGCAACAACCATTAAAAACAAATCCTAATGGTACATTTTATATCACAATAGGAAATGCTGATTATAACTTAACCGCAGTAAATGCAGCCGAAAATCAATATTCGATTGAATACGAAGGTAAAACGTATACAGGCGAAAAAGATTTTATGATGTTGCTGAACCGTGTTTATCCAATGTATTATATCACGAAATGTTCTCTTCAGAATAATGATTCGCACCTGCACTCGCCTACTATTTCAAGATTGGCCGAGATGTATTTGAACATCGCAGAAGCATATGTTAAAAAAGGTGATTATAATAGTGCTTTAACCAACTTAAACATAATTCGAGAAAGATCGATTGTTGGTGGTGGTTATACATCATTAAACAGTACAAATGCCGTACAGCGAGTAGATGAAGAACGTCAGTTAGAGTTAGCGTTTGAAGCACATAGAGGTTATGATGTTTACAGAAATGGTCAAACTATGACGCGTCATTATCCTGGTCCTCACTTGCCAATGACAGACTGGCCGGCTTCAAGCTTGAGAGTGGTTCAATATATTCCGCAATCAGAAATTAATGCGTATCCTGGAACTTTAACACAGAATCCATAATTATTTAGAATTGTTTTGTTTTTGAAGCCTCTCTAATTTGGTAGATTAGAGAGGTAATTTTAAAAAAGAAATAAACGAACTATCGATACTATGAAAAACTTATTTTACTTATTTTTTGCTTCATTGCTCGTATCTTTTTCCTGTACAGAGAATAGCGAAACCACTGAGAAAGATCCTTTACAAAATCCAAAAACCAGTATTTCGCTTCCGTTGGCAGGAAACGCTTACAGCTCCAAACATTTAGAAAGCAATACTATTACGGATAACGGAATTGAAAACTGGACCAGTGCCGAAGAATTTTTCACTATTTATTTCAGAATTTCGAAAGCCGGAAGTTTTCAGTTAACTGTTGAAGAATCGGTAGAAGTAGTTGGAAAATCAGAATTAGAATTTTCGATTAATAATGAAGCCAAAAAAGTAAAATTTGATACTTCAAAAAAAGCGGTCACAATTGGTACCTGGAAAATTAATCAGGAAGGTTATGTTGCCGTTAAGATAAAAGGAATCAGTAAAACAGGAGATCGTTTTCCTGCTATAAATCGTTTAACGATTTCGAGTGATGATTACGATGCTAAAATATCATATGTTCCAAATAATGAAGGCAATTTTTATCATTGGGGACGTCGCGGGCCATCGGTACATTTAAATTATGAGGTTCCAGAAAACATCAATGCAAAATGGTATTATAACGAAGTTACCGTTCCGGAAAACGAAGATAAAATTGGTTCTTATTTTATGGCAAATGGTTTTGGAGAAGGTTACTTTGGTATTCAGGTCAATTCGGCTTCAGAAAGAAGGGTTTTATTTTCTGTATGGAGTCCGTTTAATACTGATGATCCGGCCAGTATTCCTGAATCTCATAAAATTAAAATGCTTAAAAAAGGCGAAAATGTTCACACAGGCGAATTTGGAAATGAAGGTTCTGGCGGTCAAAGCTATCTTAAATACAACTGGAAAGCAGGAACCACTTATAAATTTTTATTACAAGGATTCCCTCAAAACAATAATACAACCACGTATACTGCCTATTTTTACGCACCTGAATTGCAAAAATGGCTATTAATCGCTAGTTTTAATCGTCCTGAAACGAATACGTATTTAAAAAGATTTCATTCGTTCTTAGAAAATTTTATTCCGGAACAAGGCGATTTGTCACGTAAAGTACTCTTCAACAATCAATGGGTTTGTGACGATAAGGGAGTTTGGTCAGAGATCAATTCAGCTCGTTTTACAACAGATAATACCGGAGCAAAAGAATACCGAATGGATTTTGCAAGCGGACTCGACAATACTTCTTTTTATCTAAAAGACGGTGGTTTTTTTAACAATTATACAACACCAAAAACGATCTTTACACGACCTTTAAACAATAAAAAACCAGAAATAAATTTTGACACATTACCTTAAAAAGACGTTTTAAAAATAAACAATTTACAAAAACAATAATTCCCGATAATCAGCATTTAGATTATCATCATTTCAAATCAAATTAATTCAATTATGAAAACTAGTATTTTAAAATTCATGTTAGTGGCCTGTCTGTTGTTTGGAGGAGCAATCGCATCGGCACAAATGATCAAAACCAAAACACCAACCCGTCCAAAAGGTCAGCAAGATGTTTTGCGTTTGGCTACTGCTCCAATTCCAACAGTTCGTGTTGCTTTTATTGGTTTAGGAATGCGTGGCCCGGGAGCTGTTGAGCGTATGACGCATATTCCCGGAGTAGAAATCGTAGCGCTTTGCGATATGACAGAGAAAAACACACAATCGGCTAATGAAATTTTAACAAAAGCTGGTCTTCCTAAAGCACAGGAATTTTTTGGAGATGAAAATGCCTGGAGAAAAGTTACCGCCTTGCCAAATGTTGATTTAGTTTACATCGCAACCGACTGGAAACATCACGCTTTAATAGGTGTTCAGGCAATGAAAGACGGAAAACACGTAGCAATCGAAGTTCCGGGTGCTATGACCATGAAAGAAATATGGGATCTTATTGATACTTCCGAAAAAACCCGTAAACATTGTATGCAACTTGAAAATTGTGTTTACGATTTCTTCGAATTAACGACATTAAACATGGCACAGCAAGGTGTGTTTGGAGAAATTCTTCATGCCGAAGGTTCTTACATTCACGGTCTTCAACCATTTTGGGGTGAATACTGGAACAACTGGAGAATGGATTACAACATCAAACACCGAGGTGATATTTACGCAACTCACGGTATGGGACCAGCTTGTCAGGCTTTGAATATTCACCGTGGTGATAAAATGAACTTTTTAGTTTCTATGGATACCAAAGCAGTAGGAAATCCTGCTTACATCAAAGAAAAATCAGGTCAGGAAATTAAAGATTTTAGAAACGGAGATCATACCATGACTATGATTCGTACTGAAAACGGAAAAACAATCCAGATTCAGCACGACGTTACTTCTCCTCGTCCGTACAGCAGAATGTACCAATTGAGCGGAACTAAAGGTTTTGCCAACAAATATCCGTTAGAAGGTTATGCTTTAGACGGTGCAGCATTAGGAGATGATGTAAAACCAAATCACGAAAAATTAAGTGCACATTCATTTGTTCCTGAAGATGTTAAAAAAGCATTGATGGCAAAATACAAACATCCAATTGTAAAAGATATTGAAGAAAAAGCTAAAAAAGTGGGCGGTCACGGCGGAATGGATTTCGTGATGGATTACCGATTGATTCACTGTCTTCAAAAAGGTCTTCCGTTAGATATGGATGTTTACGATCTTGCAGAATGGTCTTGTTTAGGTCCTTTAACAGAGATCTCACTTGATAATAACTCGTCTCCTGTAGAAATTCCTGATTTCACTCGTGGCGGATGGAAAAAATTACAAAAATTAGAGTTTTCAGAGTAATAAATTTATTGGTTAGTTAGGTTAGCAAGAGAGCGCAATTCATAGTGCTCTCTTGCTTTTTATAAACATCATCAATTTCAAATAAAATGAAAAAAGTTTATTTAATTCTCTTGTTTAATTTCTTTATAGCTTCATTATTAACAGCACAAGAAAGACAAACTTTTGCTATAAGCGATGGGAATTTTTTGTTGAATGGAAAACCAATTCAGATTCATTCAGGCGAAATGCATTATTCCAGAATTCCACAACCGTATTGGCGTCATCGTTTAAAAATGATGAAAGCAATGGGTTTAAATGCTGTGGCAACCTACGTTTTCTGGAACTATCATGAAATTACTCCCGGAGTTTGGGATTTTAAAACCGGAAATAAAAACTTAGCCGAATACATTAAAACAGCACAGGAAGAAGGTTTATTTGTTATTCTTCGACCAGGTCCGTATGTATGTGCCGAATGGGAATTTGGCGGTTATCCTTGGTTTTTACAAAATGTTCCTAATATGGTGATTCGTGGAAATAACAAAGAATATCTAACTGCAACCAAAGCCTATTTTACCGAATTGTACAATCAAGTCAAAGATTTACAAATTACCAAAGGCGGACCAATTATTATGGTTCAGGGCGAAAATGAATTTGGTTCTTATGTCGCCCAACGTAAAGATATCCCGCTAGAAGAGCACAAAAAATACAGCGCCGCCGTTTTTCAGCAATTAAAAGATGTTGGTTTTGAAGTGCCATTTTTTACATCAGACGGAAGCTGGTTGTTTGAAGGCGGAGCTTTGCCGGGCGCTTTACCAACTGCCAATGGCGAAAGCGACATTCCAAAGTTAAAAGCCGTTGTCAATCAGTTTAATAATAATCAGGGACCTTATATGGTTGCCGAATTTTATCCGGGCTGGCTGGATCATTGGGCAGAACCTTTCCCGACACAAAAACCGGAACAAACCGTTCGTCAGACCAAAAAATATCTGGACAATCAAGTCTCTTTCAATTATTATATGGTACATGGCGGAACCAATTTTGGCTTTACCTCGGGTGCCAATTATGATAAAGAACACGATATTCAGCCAGACATGACTTCTTATGATTATGACGCTCCTATTAGCGAAGCGGGTTGGGCAACTCCAAAATACAATGCGTTAAGAGAATTATTAAAAACAAGTGAAACTCCTGCAGTTCCGGAAAAAATGCCTGTAATTACTCTTCCAAAAATTGCATTGACCAAAGTGGTTGATTTAGCCGATTTTAAATCGAAAATCACACCCGTTATTGAAGATAATCCGCAAACATTTGAACAACTAAATCAAGGCGATGGTTATGTTTGGTACAGCAAAAAATTTACACAACCTATTAGTGGGAAATTAGAATTGAAAGGATTACGTGATTATGCCATTATTTATGTTAACGGGAAAAAAGTAGCAGAACTGAACCGATATTATAAAAAATACGATTGCGAAATCGAAGTTCCCTTTAATGCCACTTTAGACATTTTGGTCGAAAACATGGGACGCATTAATTATGGTTCTCAAATTAATGCCAACAATAAAGGTATTATAATTCCTGTTGTCATTAACGGAGAAACCATTACCGGTGATTGGGAAATGTATAAATTACCAATGACCACGGCACCAGATTTAACAGCGTATAAAAACTCAGGTAAAATAAATCGTCCTACTTTATATCAGGGAACTTTTAATCTCACTAAAACCGGAGATACCTTTCTGGACATGCGCGATTGGGGCAAAGGAATTGTATTCGTAAACGGAATTAATATTGGACGTTATTGGAGCGTTGGTCCGCAACAAACTCTTTATTTGCCTGGATGCTGGCTTAAAAAAGGTAAAAATAGCATTGTCGTTTTCGAACAAAAAAATGAAACTATTCAAAAAGATATAAAGACTATTTTAACCCCAATTCTGGAAGATTTAAAACCAGAAAAAGGTTTATAAATAAAAAGCCATTCGATTGAATGGCTTTTTACTATTTTGATTTGAATATTACTTCCAGTTAAAAGTAATTTTCTTTTCTATTTCACTGCTTAAACTTAAAAACACCGGACACGTCATGGCTGAGCGTTCCAGAATTGTTTTGTTTTTCTCATCTGTAACACCCTGCATTTCAAAAGCAATTTCGATCGCTCCAATTCTTCTTGGTTCAGCGTTCATTATCTTAGTTACTTCGGCAGTTGAACCTATAAAATCTACGCCTAAATCACGTGCTTTGATTCCCATAATGGTCATCATGCAGCTTGCTAAAGCATTGGCAACTGTATCTGTTGGAGAAAATGCTTCTCCTTTTCCGTTATTGTCTAAAGGTGCATCAGAAATGATTTCGCTTCCTGATTGCACGTGAATTGATTTTGTTCTTAAATCTCCTAAATAGGTTACTTTTGATGTCATTAATTGGCTACTTTTAAAGTTAAGTCTGAATCGTAATATAAAATGTACACTCCTTTATTGGCGTGTCCACCATCTTCTTTTTTATAAAATTGAAATTTATTGTCAACTTGTTCCGTTGTCATTAAATCTGCAGTTTCCTGATATGTTTTTCCTTGTACCAAACGCATCATCGTATCAAAAGTAACATCAAATCCGCGTGTTGCATAAGTATTTGGGTTTATCTTATTCTTCAATCTGTATTCTTTATCGAAGATTAAAACTCCCGGTTCATCGCTTTCACGAGTTACAGACGGATACATTAATTTCAGTTTTACTAAGTTATCAAAACTAATTTCGTCAGTATCCAATGTGCTGTTTGGTTCTAAAATAACCAATTGAACCTGACATGTTTTTTGCGCATCCAGCAAAGCTTTAATGGTAGTTTTTACCATAGCCGTGTTTCCGGTTTCCATTACCACATAATTCATTCTGTTTGGCAATAACAAACTTTTTAAGCTCGCTACATCCAAACCACCTGTTTCTGTCAAAGCTGCAAAAACAACTCCTTTTTGGTTTTGTTTGATATAACTAATCACCGATTCTTTCTTTTTATCAACAACAGCTACAATGTTTCCGTTTTTCGCACGCATATAATCAAACATCGCATTTCTCACCACATCACTAGACGGAATTGTCTGGTATAAATTATCAATTGGGTTTGCTTTATCTTTTGATAATGGAGAAATCACCGGAACATTAAACAAACGCAATGTATTTGCTGTAGCTTCAGCATTATTTTGATAAAATGGTCCAATTACTGCATGGGCATCCTGCAATTTATTCTGAGCCATTAAAGTAGAAACATTTGAACTCGTCTTTGTTTCCTGAGAATCATAAATCGCCACATCAATTGGCAATTTCAAGGTTTTAGCCGAGTCGATCGCCATCATTGCTCCTGCATAAAAATCAAGAGTCATGTTTAAGAATTTATCGTTTTTGATACGATTAGCAGGACTTGTTGTATCATTCTGCATTTTATTCAAATTAAATGGCAACAATAAAACTAATTTTTTACGATCGTTTTGTCCTCTTTTCTTCGTTAGTTCCACCACTTCCGGATTAACCGATACAGTTTCAGATTTTACTTTATCTACAATTTGTATAGAACCTCCTGTATTTGAATTTTCTATTGCTTTTTCAACAGGCTGCTGTTGCGGAATAATTGGAGCCGGAGCTAAATATCCTGCAGGAACTTTTAAAACCATTCCTTCTTTTACTCCTTCAGAAAGTGACGGATTCAATGCCGTTAATTCTTCCTGAGAAATGTGAAAAGTTCTTCCTAAACTATAAAAAGTCTCTTTTGGTTTTACCTGATACTCCATATAAGTTGTCGCTTTTTTAGCAGTTTCAACTGGTTTGGCAGTAGTTGTTACAGCAGGACTTGCAGCATCTGTTTTAGGTGCTTTTCCTTTTATGGTTAGTCGGTATCCTACGGGTAAATTAGAAACAATTTCAGGATTGCGTTTTTCTAATTCTTCAATGGTTATTCCGTATTGTTTAGCGATCGAAAACTTAGTTTCTTTTGCTACAACATCATGATATACATATTTTTCCTGAGCTTTTTCTTTCGCTGGTTTTTCAGCCGCTACCGAAGATTTTACAGCCGATTTTACCGCTGATCCTTTTGCAGGAATCACCAGTTTTTGTCCAATCTGAACTCCGGTTTTTTCTAAAGTAGGGTTTGCCGCTTTCAAAGCTTCATCAGAGATACCATACTTTTTCTCGATACTATAAAAAGTTTCTTTTGGCTGTACTTCATGAATTATTTCTTTGGTATTACCGCCCGTTTTTGCCACAGCTGTTTCTGTTTTAACCGCTGCAGATTTTGCATTATTGGTAGGGATCAGTAAAACTGTATTGGGTTTTATACCACTTCTGGCATCGGGGTTTAATGCATAAATATCATAAGGCGTAACCTTAAATTTTACGGCAATCTGGTTAATAGTTTCTCCATTCGCAACGGTATATTTAATAACCTTTTCTTGTGAAAAAGCAGAAAATGTTACAAAAAAAACGAGAAACAATAATGTTGAATAATACTTCATAATAGACTTAAAACAATTTAATTTTTAATTCAAAACAAGTTACTAAAATCTCTTTAAAGCAAGATTCTTGCCACTTGTTATTTTATCGCCAATTATTATCTAAGATCAATTTCTACCTTAGCAATAACAACCTCTTTATATAACTCATCTTCTTCGTTTTTCTTGCATTTATAAAGCACTTCTTCCATATTTTGGTACATATCTGAGTAAACATAGTACGAAAGACTGTTGATATTAAAGAAGAAACTAGCGTTAAAATCGCCAGAATCAATGAGTTTCATAATGAGCTTATCTCTCAGCGACGAGTCTGTAAATATACCTAAAACTAAGTAATAGCCGTTTGAAACTTCTTTAAGATTATCATAAACTTCAACTTTTACTGTTTTGTCTGCTCTAAGCGGATTTTCCTTAAGTTCACGCTTCATTTCTTCAAGCGAAATTGTTTTTGCAGATTCAGCAGAAGTTGATTTATCTTGTTTTTTAATGGCTTCATCCTGATACTTTTTCAATTTTATCAAAGCCAGTTTATCATCAAACTTTCGGGCTTCCATACTATAATAAGTCGCTTTGCTGATATGTCGTTTTACTTCGATTTTTTTCTGCGTATCAAGCGAATCAATCTTAGCAATTAAAAGCTGATTTTGCGCATCGCCCTGCTCCTGTTCTATTTTATATCTTTTTATTTCTTCTAATGAAAGTCGTTGCTGCAAAGAAGTAACGTTTGTATTTTTTTCGCTTTCGCGGATTTTCTTCTTGTATTCCTGATTTTCTTCAACAGCAATTTTTTCTACTTTATTCATTAAACCGGCATAAGCTTTTCGGTTTTCGGCTAATTCTTTTTTTAGTTGAGAAGATAATTCACTGGTTTTGCCAATACTTTCATACGATCGCTTTTCTAATCTTTTTGACTCATCGACATTCAGAATATCCATTCTTTTTAAATCGACCAAATCATTATTCATCGTGTTCACCAACGAATCTAATTTTGCCATTAAAATATCCTGTACATTTTTATTGGCTTCCAGAACCAAACGTAATTTTTCAACCGAATTTTCTTTAGAACCGTTCATGTCATTCAGATTCACTTTCAAATCATTAATCTTAATAATCTTTTGATTCATTTCTTTCTGAACCACCAATCTGTCTTTCAAATCTTCCAGTTCAACCGTTTTGGCTTTTCCTTTTTCGACTACAACTTGTTTTTCGGCTAAAGCCAACATCAATTCTTCGCTTTCGTTTGTTGGTTTTATTGCTGCAGTATTAATAGCTAATTTATTTCCAACAATTAACCCGTTAACGATTTCAGGATTTTGAGATTCTAACTGATCGATAGAAATATTGTATTTTTTCGCAATCGAAAATTTAGTTTCCTTTGGTTCAACCACATGAAAAACCGTTTCCTGATTGATTACGCGAACTCGTCCGTCTAAGGTTTTTCGTTTGTTCGGAATTGAAATCGTCTGACCAATCTGTAATCCGTTAATAAGAAGGTCTTTGTTTAGATTTTCTAAATCATTAACAGATACATTATAAGCTCTCGCGATACTAAACAAGGATTCTTTGGCTACAACCTGATGCGTTACTTTTGAAGAAGTTGTACTTTCTGTTTTAAGAAAACTCGAAGGATTCGGAATAATTAATTCCTGACCAATCTGTAATCCATTGGCCAAAATGGGGTTTGCATTTTGAAGCGCTTCTACAGTAATATTATATTGTTTTGATAAACCAAAAAGGGTTTCTTTGGGACCAACAACATGAGTAATTTGCTGGTTTGAATTTTCTTTTTCTGCGGAGTGAACCGGAATCTTAATAATTTGATTGTCTTTGATTCCGCTCTGCGACTCGGGGTTGAGTTTGTAAATTTCATCTACAGAAACCTTGTATTTTTGGGCAATAAAATAGGCAGTTTCTCCTTTTTGAATTTTGTGTTCAATAATTGAATCTTGCGCAGTTATTTTGTTAAAAGACAAAATAAAGACAAGAGAAATCGTTAAAAATTCTCTCATAAATAGTAGGTTTAAAAAATTAAGGCGTTACAAATGTAACGCCTTAATTTGAAAAACAATACTATTCCCACTCAATTGTTGCTGGTGGTTTTGAGCTAATATCGTAAACCACGCGGTTCACGCCTTTTACTTTATTTATAATGTCATTCGACACTTTCATCAAGAAATCGTAAGGTAAATGAACCCAGTCAGCAGTCATACCATCTGTTGATTCTACAGCTCTAAGCGCTACTACTTTTTCGTAAGTACGCTCATCGCCCATCACCCCAACACTATTTACCGGAAGCAAAATTGCTCCAGCCTGCCAAACTTTGTCATACAATCCCCAAGATTTTAATCCGTCGATAAAAACAGCATCAACATCTTGCAGGATTTGAACTTTCTCCGGAGTAATATCTCCTAAAATTCTGATTGATAATCCTGGTCCCGGAAAAGGGTGTCTTCCTAATAATTCAGGATCTATTCCTAAAGTAGCTCCAACTCTACGAACTTCGTCTTTAAACAACATTCTAAGTGGTTCTACAATTTTTAATTTCATATAATCCGGCAATCCACCTACATTATGGTGTGATTTAATCGTTGCCGATGGTCCTTTTACAGATACCGATTCAATTACGTCAGGATAGATAGTTCCTTGTGCCAGCCATTTTACGTCTTCGATCAAATGTGATTCATCATCAAAAACTTCGATAAATACACGACCAATAGTTTTACGTTTGGTTTCAGGATCACTGATTCCGGCCAATTCGCTTAAGAAACGATCTCCGGCGTCTACTCCTTTTACATTCAATCCCATTCCTTTGTATTGATCTAATACATTTTGGAATTCGTTTTTACGAAGTAAACCGTTATTTACGAAAATACAATATAAGTTTTTACCAATTGCCTGGTGTAATAAAACTGCAGCTACAGTAGAATCTACTCCGCCTGACAATCCTAAAACTACTTTATCGTTTCCTAATTTCTCTTTTAATTCTCCCACCATTTCTTCTACGAAAGCATTTGGTGTAAAGTTTTGAGGAACTTCGGCAATGTCTACTAAAAAGTTTTTCAACATTTTTGATCCATCTGTAGAATGGAAAACTTCAGGGTGATACTGAATTGCATAAGTTGTTTCGCCGTCAATTTTGTAAGCAGCATATTCTACATCATGCGTGCTTGCCAATTTTACAGCATTTGTTGGTAAAGCCTTGATACTATCACTATGACTCATCCAAACCTGACTGTTTTCTGAAACTCCGTTAAAGAAAGTTTCCCCTTCTTTAATATAAGATAAATTCGCTCTACCATATTCTCTGGTGTTCGAAGCGGCTACTTCACCTCCACTAAAATGGGCTAAATATTGTGCTCCGTAACAAACTGCCAACATAGGTAGTTTGCCTCGAATTTGAGATAAATCAGGATGTGGAGCATCTTCTGCACGAACAGAAAAAGGGCTTCCTCCTAAAATTACGGCTTTATAAGGTGATAAATCACTAGGAAAGTGATTGTAAGGGAAAATTTCGCAGAATATATTTAATTCGCGAACTCTACGCGCAATAAGCTGTGTATATTGCGATCCGAAATCTAAAATAAGTACGTTGTGTTGCATGCGCAAAAATACTTTTTATATTCGAATTTGAAAAATGGAATTTTGATTTTTTTTCTATATAGATTCTAAGTTTCTGAGTTACTAAGTTTCTAAGGTGTTGGATCGTCAAAAAAACTTAGTTACTTAGCACCTTAGAAACTTAGTATCTTAAAAAAAAACCAACATTCAAGAAACATCGTATTTAAACGAAAAACCATAAACATGAAATCAAGACTTATTGCCCTTTTTCTTTTTTTAGCTGTCTTTGTAACCTCTTGCGATGCGGTAGACGACTTATTGACTTTTACTATTTCTAATGAAGCTTCTATTAAGATAAAAAGCAATTTACCCATCAATCTGCCATCAGAAATTATTACCCCTGATGTTACTACAAATTCTTCGGCTGAATTTAGCAACAACAAAACCAAAGCGAGTTTGGTAAAAGATGTAAAAATAAGGTCTCTTACATTAACGATTTCTGATCCTTCAGATAAAACTTTTACATTTTTAAAATCAATTCATCTCTACATATCCACAAATGATGCTGACGAAATCGAATTGGCCTATCTGGACAATATCAACTCGACAAGCAATACACTAGATTTAATTTGTACCGATGCCAGACTAGATCAATACATTAAAGCCGATAAATATAAAATAAGAACTCAGGTTACCTTAAAAGAAACTCTTACCAAAGATGTAACCGTAAAAGCAAATATGAAGTTTAGAGTAACTGCGGATCCTTTCTAAAGGTTCTTAGATTCTGAGTTGCTAAGATTCTAAGTTTTAAAAAACTAGAATCTTCGATTCTTAAAAACGAAGGCTCAAAGGTAAACAAGATCAAAACTTGTTCCTTTGAACCTTTTTTGTATTTCCCCAAAAGAAAAACTTAGTCCCAAAGTCCAATCTCATCAAGTTAAAGAAAAATCCACTGGAACAATTTGTTAAGGATAATATCTCATCACTTTTTTTTGTTCCATCGGAACATTTCATTGGTAGTTCAATAAATACGGCGTTTTTTCACGTTCCGTAGGAACGTTTGATTTTATAAATAATAATTTATACAGATTACCTATACAATTCATCAAACGTCCCAATGGGACGATGTTTCTCACAATGCATTCTTTTTTCTACCAATGAGGTGTTCCGATGGAACACAATCTAAAATATATTAACTTAATGGCATTGCCCGAAGCCTTGGAATAGCAGCTTAGAACCTCAGAACCTTCAAAAAAAACTTAGAACCTTAGCAGCTTAGAACCTTACTAACTCAAAAAAAATCCCTAAATTTATAAACCCATACCAAAAACCGTTTTTACATCATAACCAAGTGTATCTTAAAATATAATCATTAAGAAAGTAAACCATAACCAATGTTTGTACTATCTGAATATTAATTTTAAAAATATAATCCATGAGTAAAATAGTTGCAGAACAATTAGTTGACATGTTGGTAGAAGCCGGAGTAAAACGCGTTTATGCGGTTACCGGTGATAGTTTAAATCATTTTAATGATGCGATACGCAGAAACGGAAAAATAAAATGGATTCATGTTCGCCATGAAGAAGTGGGCGCTTATGCAGCTGCTGCCGAGGCCGAATTAGACGGTTTTGCGGTTTGTGCCGGAAGTTGCGGCCCGGGACATGTACACTTAATAAATGGTTTGTATGATGCGCATCGTTCGCACGTTCCTTTATTAGCCATTGCTTCCACCATAAATACAAGCGAAATGGGAATGGATTATTTCCAGGAAACTAATACCATTAAACTTTTCGACGATTGCAGTTATTATAATCAGATGATTATGACGGCTGAGCAAGCTCCCCGAATCATACAAACTGCCATACAACATGCTTTGGGCAAAAAAGGTGTTGCCGTAATTGGTTTACCGGGTGATGTATCAGAATTAAAAGCGGTTGAAAGCAATATTTCAACTCAGTTTTTTCATTGTAATCCGGTTATCAGACCTTCTGATACTGAATTACAGCATTTAGCAAAAGCGATCAATGAGAGTTCCAAAATCACTTTATTCTGCGGAATTGGTGCCGAAAAAGCTCACGATCAGGTGGTGCAATTATCGCAGCATATCAAAGCTCCCGTAGGATATTCTTTCCGAGGAAAAATGAGTATTCAGCCCAATAATCCTAACGAAATAGGAATGACAGGTTTACTTGGTCAGCCTTCTGCTTATCATAGCATGCACGAATCGCATTTGGTTTTATTGTTAGGAACTGATTTTCCTTACGATAAATTCATGCCTGGTGATAATAAAATTATTCAAATCGATACCAGCACGGAACGTTTAGGCCGAAGAGCCAATCTGTACATGGGATTATGCGGTGATGTCGCCGATACTATAGAAGCTTTATTACCATTATTAGAAACCAAAACCGATGATAGTTTTTTACAGGCACAGCTTAAATTATATGCCAGCGTAAAAGAAAACATGAACACTTATATTAATGATAATGGCGGAGAAGATACTATTCAGCCGGAATATGTGGCGCATATCATTGATAAACTGGCCACTAAAGATGCCATTTTCACAGTCGATACCGGGATGACCTGCGTTTGGGGAGCTCGTTTCATAAAGGGAACAGGAGAAAGAAAAATGCTGGGTTCTTTCAATCACGGATCTATGGCCAATGCAATGCCAATGGCTATAGGAGCAGCTCTCGCACATCCTGAAAGACAAGTAATTGCCATGTGTGGTGATGGTGGTATCTCAATGCTATTGGGTGATTTGGCAACCATTAAACAATATGAAATTCCCATAAAAATTATTGTTTTTAATAATCGTGCTTTAGGAATGGTAAAACTCGAAATGGAAGTGACTGGTTTACCAGATAATGAAACCGATATGGTCAATCCGGACTTTGGACTAATTGCTCAGGCAATGGGTTTTCAGGGTGTAAATGTGCACAAACCCGAAGAAGTTGAAACTGCAATCGAAAATGCGTTGAGACATAATGGTCCTGTTTTACTAAACATCTTCACGAACCCAAATGCATTGGCAATGCCGCCAAAAGTAGAATGGGAACAAGTTGTGGGTATGGCAAAATCGATGACAAGACTAATGCTGGGCGGTAAAATGGATGAAGTTTTAGATACTATTAAATCTAATTATAAGCATTTAAAAGAAGGCATCTAAAACTGATTTTTAGACTCAAAATATAAACACTACTTACACGAATTTGCACCAATTCTATTTGTGAAATTAATTTCGCAAACTTAAAGTACTCATCAAAAATTTGTGCAAATTCGTGCAATTCGTGTTCCTTCAAAATAAAAGAAATACATTTTTATGGACATCAATACAAATAAATCATATACTAAATATTACATTATTGCATGGGTATTTGGTTTGCTTTTCTATTTTTTAGATTATGTTATACGCTCATCCCCGGCTGTAATGCTTCCGGAACTTGCACAGAGTTTTTCCGTAAATGAGATTCGATTGGTTACTATTATAGGAACTTATTATTACACTTATTCGACTTGCAGTTTAATCGCAGGAATTGCCCTGGATCGGTTTGGAGCCAAATATTCGCTCTTTGCCGGAGCACTTATTTTAGGAATTGGATGTTTACTGTTTATGATTTCTAGTCAGTTTAGCGGCGTAACGGGGCGATTGTTTCAAGGTGCCGGATGTGCCTTCGCTTTTCCGGGTTGTGTGTATTTGGCGAGCAAAGGATTCTCAGCAAAATCATTGGCAACTGCAATTGGTGTTACTCAATGCTTAGGAATGCTCGGCGGTTCAGCAGGACAATTTGTTGTAGGTCCTTTAATCGAAAAAGGAATGGATATAACAACTTTCTGGCTTTCTATCGGAATTTTTACTATAATCGTTGCTTTTGGACTTTGGTTTATAACTCCGGCAAACGTAGTCGAGAAAAAGGAAGAAACTATCGTAAAAAAGCAAAGCTTGCTTGAACCTTATAAAGTTGTTTTTAGTAATCCTCAATCCTGGTTGTGCGGAATCGTTTCAGGATTATTATTTGCTCCAACCACTATATTTGCTATGACTTGGGCAGTAGATTTTTTTCAGAAAGATCGTGCTTTCGACTTTCATAGTGCAACAATTTCGAGTGCAATGGTCGCTTTTGGTTGGGTATTTGGCTGTCCGTTATTAGGATATATTACAGATAAAATAAACAAACGCAAACCCGTTTTAATATTTGGAGCGCTATTTATGATTTTGAGTCTGATTCAGTTATTGTATTTCCCCGATTTACTTCCTACGAAAATCAGTATGTTTTTGTTGGGCGTTGGTTCTGGTGCCGCAATGATTCCGTATTCTATAATTAAAGAAGCGAATCCTGACAATGTAAAAGGAAGTGCTACAGGAGCCATTAATTTTATAACTTTTGGAGTAACAACGCTTTTAAGTCCGTTATTCAGTCGTTTGTTCGGACAAACATTAAATGATACAACGGATAAAATTATGCATTTTCAACAAGCAGGTTTATTCTGGATTATTGGAATTTCGATAGCAATTCTGGTGAGTTTTCTATTAAAGGAAACTGGCGAAGGAAAATCGAATAATACTCCTGAACTGGCGAAAGATTGATAATTATTAAAGCTAGAAGATAAGAAGCAGAATAAGATGCAACACGATTTGATTGTATCTTATTCTTCTTTTGTTACTACAATAGAAGCTTTAAAACCTGCCGCAAGATTATCCCAATAATCATTGGTTACCAATTGACCTTTATCATCATAAACTCGAATTTCGGCTGTATTTCCTCCTAAACTACCAATGTTTAGTGCTTCGAAATCCAATTTATTAAAACCGTTTACAAGATCAATTTTTACATCTTTAAAATTACCTTCTAAAAATATCTGATCTCTAATCACCTGATCATTAGAAGATACTTTTACCAAATCGCCATCAATAGCACCAAAATCTCTTAGCTTTATAATAAAGTATTTCGATTTTGTTCTAAAATCTCCCAGAGAAATATTCTTTCTTACTAATTGTCCGCGACCTTCTTTTAGTCCTGCATCTCTTAAAGCTTTATCCAGATCTTTTTCCATTTTAGGTACATAACGGTCACCTGGATTGGCAAAATCAGTTTCGGTAGACATTGTAAATTTACTTTTCTCTGCTCCTACCTGCAATTGCGATTTTGGAGTAATACTGGTATTATCAAAAACGTTTGGTGTTTTTATACTTGGTATATCCATCTTATCAGCCTGAGGATCTTTAACCTCTGGTATTGGAGTCTTCTTTGGCTTTGCACCAAATTTAGGTGCTGCGATAGGTCTGTATTTAGTACCAAATTCAGTTTGAGCTGAAACAGTGACAGCGGTAAAAAATAATATGAAAAATAAGATGTGCTTCATTGAAAAAGTATTATCGAATCGGCTTTTAAAAATTTTATAAGATCAAAGCATAGCATCACAAAAATAGCATAATTTAATTAGGCACTACAACTTTAAGACTATTATAACAATATATTAGGCTAATTTTTGGAAAGCAAAAAACCTGCCAAACTTCTTGTAGAAAAAAAACCGATTTGTTAAAAAAACAAATCGGTCATCACACTAGTAATTAATTACTGTTTATTTTTATGCTATTTATTTTTAATAATTACAGCAGTTAGTGTTGTAAGATCTAAAGTTTTTACTTCGCTATAATCAAGAAAAGTTAACCCACTAAAAGTAATTCCGGCATCAATATAATCTACACTCACAATATCCTGGAATATCTCTCCGTCTGTACTCTTAACAGTAAACTTTACAGAAAAAGAACCTTGCGTATAATCATTATATGCTTCTTTTGAAATATTTTTCAAGTCGTATGTAATCATTAAACCAACAGTTGCAGTAACTTCTTTCTTTGTAATGGTTAGTGAAAAATTTGATGGATTGAATGCTGTACCTGCTGATGTATTATCGTCATCACTGCTTGAACTACAACTTGAAACTAAAACTGACATAAAAATCAAAAGTGCAAAGCTAAAGGTTGATTTCAAAAAAGATAATTTTCTCATAATTTAAAGATTAAAAGGTTAGATTCTACAAATATTTGTAGGTTTATTTCTGCAATTATATAAGAAATAATTACATATACCTACAAAAAAGTAAGATTTAACTTAAATAAAAGAAATACTGATTCAAATTTCTTAAAACAAGAGTTTTAATACAAAAATGCTCTTTTTACTTTGACATTTAATAAGTTATGAGTAACTTCAAGATTTTAATTTATCTTTATAAAAATACAAGCAAATGGACTACATTGACTATTATAAAGTATTAGATATCACAAAATCGGCCACTGAAGCCGAGATTAAAAAGGCCTATAGAAAACTGGCCAGAAAATATCATCCAGACCTGAATCCGAATGATAAGGAAGCAGAGAGAAAATTCAAGGAAATCAATGAAGCAAACGAAGTTTTAAGCAATCCCGAAAATCGTAAAAAATACGACAAATACGGAAAAGACTGGAAACATGCTGCTGAATTCGAAAAAGCAGGTTACGATCCTAACCAACAGCAACAATATTCCAGACAACAGCAAGGCGGCAATCAAAGTTATTCTGATTTTGGCGGAGGAGATTTTTCAGGAAGTGATTTTTCTGATTTCTTCAATTCTATGTACGGTTCTTCAGGAAGAAGTTCAAGAGGTCAGGCAAAATACCGCGGACAGGATTTTAATGCCGAATTGCAACTTGACTTAGCTTCAGCTTATACTACGCACAAACAAAATCTAACGGTAAACGGCAAAAATATCCGAATTACAATTCCGGCCGGAGTCGAAAACGGACAAATTATAAAAATTCCTAATCATGGAGCACCGGGCGCAAATGGCGGACCAAACGGGGATTTATACATTACTTTTTTAATTGATAATAATTCAGAATTTAAACGTGAAGGCAATAATTTATATGCTGATGTTGACCTGGATTTATACACGGCCATTTTAGGAGGCGAAATCTATGTAAACACTTTTGACGGAAAAGTAAAAATAAAGGTAGCTCCGGAAACTCAACCCGGAACGAAAGTAAAACTGAAAGGAAAAGGTTTTCCAATATATAAAAAAGACAATCAGTTTGGGGATTTGTACATTACTTATACGTTAAAAATTCCAACAAAATTATCGGCAAAAGAAAAAGAATTATTCGAAGAACTAGCTAAATTAAGAAATCATGAATAGTAAAAACTTAATTCAAATAAAACAGTTTTGTCTGTATCACGAAATTGAAAACACTTTTATAACAGAGCTTCATAATTATGGTTTAGTGAAAATTATTTTTCTTGAAGAAGATGAATATCTACAACCGGAACAATTACCCGCTGTAGAAAAAATGATCCGCCTGCATTATGACCTTAAAATCAATTTAGAAGGTATTGATGTCATTGCAAATCTTTTAGACAAAATCGAAGTATTGCAACAAAACCTTACTGCAACTCAAAATAAACTTCGCCTTTATCAGCACCATCAAATTGAATAATGATTTTTTTTCGCCACTCCCGATAGCTATCGGGATTCACAGATTAAAATGATTTATGCTGTAAGTGTTTTTTCGCCACGAATTACACAAATTAAACGAATTAAAATTGGTGTAAATTTGTGTAATTCGTGGCAAAATTTTTTACGCAATAAATAATCCTTAGAATCATTTTAATCTGTGGCAAGAAAATAAAACTTACTCCTCAAAATATCACAAAAAAGAACGTTTTACGAATTGATTTCAATCTAATTTGGTTCTTTATCAGTTGTATATTTTATAAATTGCAGCGAAATTAACTAACCTGAATTTGATTTGAAATCGAAGAAACAAATTCAATAAAATATAAAGAAATGAAAAGAGAAAACATCTTGACAGGATCACCTTGGGAGGACAAAATGGGATATTGCCGCGCGGTAAGAATTGGTAATATCATTGAAGTTTCAGGAACTGTGGCTATTGTTGATGGCGAAAAAGTAAAAGCCGATGATGCTTATGCTCAAACCTACAACATCCTGGAACGTGTTGAAAAAGTTTTGGAAGATTTGAATGTTGGAATGAAAGACGTAATCAGAACCCGAATTTTCACTACCGATATTACTTCTTTCGAAGAAGTTGCAAGAGCTCACGCTTCATTTTTTAAAGATGTAAAACCTACAACAGGTTTTTATGAAATTAGCAAACTCGTTGCACCTGAATATTTAGTCGAAATTGAATTTACAGCTGTTGTACAGTAAATATTTTTTAACCACAAATTGCACAAATTTTCGCTAATTGTTTTTTTGCTAAAACTATTAATTTGTGAAAATTTGCGGAATTTGTGGTTAAAATTTTTCATTTTTTTTTGCCACTCCTAAATAGAACTAGCCGCGTTAAAGATTTAAAAGATTTCTTTTTTTATTTTTCACAATCAAAAAGCTATTAATTAGTGAAAATTAGTGAAATTCGTGGCAAACTTTTTCTTTAAATAATTAATGACTTCTCAAAAACTAAAAGAAATATTCCTGACCACTTTCAAATGGATTTTGATATGCGTTTTGATAGGTCTTCTATCCGGATCTGCATCAGCTTTTTTCCTGGTTGCTTTAGAATTTGTAACACAATTTAGAATTCACCACAACTGGATTATCTGGCTTTTGCCTTTCGGCGGATTATTAGTTGGATTCAGTTATTATTATTGGGGAGAATCTGTTGCAAAAGGAAATAATTTATTGCTCGAAGAATACGAAAATCCCAAAAAAGTTATTCCGTTCAAGATGGCTCCTTTGGTGCTTTTAGGAACTTTAATTACTCACTTATTTGGAGGTTCTGCCGGTCGAGAAGGAACTGCTGTTCAAATGGGAGGAGCAATTGCCGATCAATTTACCAGGATTTTTAATTTAGATAATTCCGAAAGAAAGATTCTAATTATCCTCGGGATCAGTGCCGGTTTTGCATCGGTTTTTGGAACTCCGTTAGCGGGCGCTATTTTTGCTTTGGAGGTTTTATACTTTAGTAAAATCAATTTCAAAAGCATTATTTTATCTTTTTTAGTAGCTTACGTTGCATATTTTACCGTAGAATTCTGGCAGGTAAAACATACGCATTACAGTATTCCTACTGTTCCTGAAATTAGCATTTCAACTTTATGCTACGTTATCATCATTGGAGTTTTATCAGGCTTTGCAGCTTTACTATTTTCCAGAAGTACACATTTTTGGGGTTCACTTTTTTCTAAAATTAAATATCCGCCACTACGTCCTTTTATAGGAGGAATAATTCTGGCGATTGCCATAGCGGGTTTTGGTTTAACAAAATTTGCAGGATTAGGTGTTCCGGTTATTGTAGATTCATTTTCGAATGCCAATATGTGGTACGATTTTTTACTTAAAATTTTATTCACTGGCTTTACTTTAGGAGCAGGATTTAAAGGCGGCGAAGTAACTCCATTGTTTTTTGTCGGCGCCACTTTAGGAAGCGCTTTATCCTTAATAATCCCGTTGCCAATTGCACTATTAGCAGGTTTGGGATTTGTTGCAGTATTTTCGGGAGCAACCCACACGCCTATCGCCTGCACTATTATGGGAATGGAACTTTTTGGCATTCAACCCGGATTATTTATTGCCATTGCCTGTACAATTGCTTATTTTTCTTCGGGCTCTGTGGGAATTTATAAATCGCAAATTGTGTCGAAAAATAAATTCCAATTTTTTAAATTCCAAAATCCAATAGAAAAGAAAAATTCCAAAAATTAAATTCCAAATTCCAATACTAGCAAGAAATTCAATTTTCAAAATAAAAAAATCCGTTTAAATCTGCGTTTTCGCTTTAGCGAATCCGTTTTGTCTGCGTATAAATTCAAATTCCAAAAAATAAATTCCAAATTCCAACGAAAACAAATCAGTCTTATTTTAACTCCTTTTGTGAATCTCTGAGCTTTCTTTGAGAATCTCTGTGAAATAAAAAAACTTAAATTCCAAAAAGCAAATCCCAAATTCCAAAAAGAAAAAATCCGTTTAAAATCCGCGTTTTCGCTTTAGCTAATCCGTTTCATCTGCGTACCATTATTACTTTTTTTCAATCAACTCTATTTCAGAAAACTGAAAACTGAGACTGATCCCGATAGCTATCGGGAGCGACCGAAAACTGTCAACTAATAAAAGTGTGTTAATCTGTAAAATGATTTCAACATTACATTAAAAAAATGTAAATTCGCACACTATGAAAATACAAGATATTCAAGCGATACAATTGTTACTCGCTACCCCAAAGAAAATCGCCATAATTCCACATAGAGGTCCTGACGGGGATGCTATGGGTTCAACCTTAGGTTTATACCATTTTTTATTAAAAAACAATCATCAGCCAACTGTGATTGCTCCCAATGATTTTCCTGATTTTTTAGCCTGGTTACCAGGTTCTGAAACCGTAAAAATCTTCGAAAAAGACACTGAAAACTGCACCAAAATATTAGAAGAAGCTGAGTTGATTTTTACATTAGACTTTAATGCTTTTCATCGTACTGGCGAAATGGAACATACTTTAGCAAAGCTAACGGCTCCGTTTATCATGATCGACCACCACCAAAAACCGGATGATTATGCAGCTTATACCTATTCTGATACTTCGTTTGGATCAACTTGCGAAATGGTGTATAACTTCATTTCTTTTTTAGGTAGAAAAGAAGATTTAGACAAAACCATTGCCACTTGTATCTATACCGGAATATTGACTGATTCAGGTTCTTTCCGTTTTCCGGGAACAACAGGAAACACCCACAGAATCATTGCAGAGCTAATAGATTTAGGAGTCGAAAACACTCAGATTCCTGTTTTATTATTTGATAATAGTTCATACAGCCGTTTGCAATTATTAGGTCGCGCTTTACAGAATATGAAAGTGCTTGAGCAACACAAAACATCCTATACTACACTTACTCAGGCAGAACTGGATTCCTTTGATTATGTAAAAGGTGATACTGAAGGAATCGTTAATTACGGACTAAGTATAAAAGGTATTGTTTTTACTGCTATTTTTATCGAAAATAAAGACGAGAAAATTATCAAGATTTCTTTCCGTTCACAAGGCGGATTCGACGTCAACCAATTTGCAAGAGATCACTTTAATGGTGGCGGACATAGCAATGCGGCCGGCGGAAGATCTGACGTTTCGATGGAAGAAACCGTGAAGAAATTTGAAGATTTAGTAAATAAACTAAAAATATAACCCCATATGAACTACTTAAAACTAAGCATTTACCCCCTACTTTTTGCTGTTTTATTGGTGAGCTGTAAGCAACACGAAGAAGCCAGAAGACCTATTTCTCAGGCTTCGGGTACTTTCATGAAAAAATCGGTGGACAGAAACAAAAAATTAGTAGCCAACGAAGAGGAGGTTATTAAAAAGATAATCAAAAGCAATCCGAAAATAAAATATTACGCTACCAGAAAAGGATACTGGTTGTATTATGACGAAAAAAACACAACAGATCTTTCGACACCTAAAAAAGGAGATATTGCTTATTTTAATCTGGAAGTAAAAGACATAGACGGTAAAATTATTTATTCTGAAGCTGATCTTGGCCCTCAAACTTATTATGTAGACAAACAGGAAATCATGATGGGATTGCGCGATGGTATCAAAATGATGCATAAAAATGAAACCGTAACTTTCTTATTTCCTTCGCATATTGCCTATGGATATCATGGAGACAACAAAAAAATAGGAACCAATCAATCCTTAATTTGCACCGTTACGCTTCGTAATTTTGTACCGGATCCGGCGGCTAAACCAACGCCTGTAGCGGGTCAGACTGCCACTACAACCACTACAACCACTACAGCTGCTCCAAAACCTGCAACACCAAAACCTGCAGCTCCAACTAAAAAAGATACAATAAACCCATAAAAACAACATTTTAAAAATGAAAAAGAGTATTCTATTATTACTTGCTGTTACCGTTAGCTCATTATATTCTTGTAAAGACGAGCACAGCAACCTACCTGATGGTTTATATGCAGATATTGAAACCAATAAAGGGCACATTATTGTTGAATTAGATTATACAAAAGCACCAGTTACTGTTGCAAACTTCGTCACTTTAGCCGAAGGTAAAAACGAGTTTGTAACAAAAGACTATCTAAAGAATAAACCTTTTTTTAATGGATTAAAATTTCACAGAGTTATTGAAAATTTCATGATTCAGACTGGAGATCCGGAAGGAACTGGTTCAGGAGATACAGGATATAAATTTAAAGACGAAATCACAGATTTAAAATTTGACAAAGCAGGAGTTTTGGCAATGGCTAATAACGGACCTGGAACAAACAGCAGTCAATTTTTTATCACGCACGTTGAAACTCCCTGGTTAGACGGAAAACATACTATTTTTGGTCATGTTGTAGACAAAGGTCAGGAAGTTGTAAATCAGGTAAAACAAGGCGATACGATCGTTGCCGTAACAATTATCAGAAATGGTGAAGCCGCTAAAAAGTTTGATGCTGTAAAAGTATTTCACGATTATTTCTCTGAAATTGCTAAAGAAAAAGGTAAATACGCAGGAGTTCAAAAAGAAAAAGTAGCTTATTTTGCCTCTGTCAAACCAAAGACAACTAAAACAACTTCAGGTTTAGAATATTTAATTACTGAAAAAGGAACAGGTAAAAAACCAACTGCAGGAACTCAATTGTACATTAATTATTCAGGTTTCTTAGAAGACGGAACTTTGTTTGACTCAAGCGTAGAAGAGGTAAATAAAGCTTTCGGAAAATTTGATGCAGCAAGAGCAGATCAACACGGTTACCAGCCAATTCCGTTTCAGGCAGGTCGTAAAGATGGTATGATTCCTGGATTTATAGAAGGAATTGAGCAACTTTCATTTGGAGATAAAGCAATACTTTTTATTCCGTCTCATTTAGCTTACGGAGCAACTGGTGCAGGAGGAGTTATTCCGCCAAACGCTAACATTATTTTCGAAATTCAATTATTAGAAAAGCCACAATAAATTATTTATAAAATCAATATAGACTTAAATTCTAAATCATGAAGTTTAAATTTCTATTTTTATTTTGCCTGGCAGTAGTAAACATTCAGGCTCAGACAAAGAAACCCGTAGCAAAACCAAAAGCGCCTGCAACAAAAGCAGCGACAAAAGTGGCTCCGGCAACCAATCCAAACGACGGAATTTTTGCTACAATATCAACTACAAAAGGAGATATTGTTGTATCATTAGAATACATAAAAACTCCGGTAACGGTAGCTAACTTTATTTCACTTGCAGAAGGAAATAATCCTAATGTAAAAGTGGAAAGACTTAAAGGAAAACCTTTTTACGACGGATTAAAATTTCACAGAGTAATCAATGACTTTATGATTCAGGGTGGAGATCCGGACGGAAATGGTTCTGGAGGTCCTGGATATTCTTTTAAAGATGAATTTGTTGAAGAATTAAAATTTGAAAAAGGCGGTGTTCTTGCCATGGCAAATTCTGGTCCTGCTACAAACGGAAGCCAGTTTTTTATCACGCATAAAGAAACTCCGTGGTTAAACGGAAAACATACGATTTTTGGTCATGTAGTTTCAGGAATGGATAATGTAAATAAAATTGTTCAGGATGATATCATGACGAAAATTACCATTACCCGCAAAGGTGACGCTGCTAAAAAGTTTAATGCTGTAAAAGTTTTAGCTGATGATGCAAAAAAACAAGAAGCTAAAAAAGCTGAATCTCAAAAAGTAGTAACTGAAAAAGCAGCTTATTTTGCCGCTACTAAAGCGAAAGCAACTAAAACTGCATCAGGCTTACAATATGTAGTTACTAAAAAAGGAACTGGTGTAAAAGGTGCCGAAGGTTCTAATATTTATTTCCACTACGCAGGGTATTTTGAAAATGGAAATCTTTTTGACAGCAGTATTGCAAGCGTAGCAAAAGCGTATGGCAAATATGATGCAAACCGCGATGCTCAAAAAGGATACCAGGCTTTCCCGTTTACAGTAGGTAAAAAAGACGGAATGATCCCTGGTTTCATTGAATCATTAGACATGATGACTGACGGAGAAAAAGCAATTTTCTTTCTTCCTTCAAATTTAGCTTACGGAGAAAAGGGTGCCGGAGGAGTTATTCCGCCAAACTCTACTTTGGTTTTCGAAATTGAAACCTACCAAAATCAGCCTGCAGCAAAATAAGATTTTTATTTTATCAGAATATATTCAAACCCTTCAAAATATAGAATTTTGAAGGGTTTTTTATTTTATCCAATTATATCAAATTCACAATATTAGAGTATAAAATAAGATCTAAACCAAACTCATAATAATGTTTCTCGCTGTTTTCTATTAAATCCTAAACAAAATAGCTTACCTTTGCCGGCTTTATTTTTTTAATCTAAACAAGTTAAGATGTCACAAAACAATGTATTAAAGGGAGTATTTTTAGTCGCAATAGGCGCTACAACTTACGGAATGTTAGCTACTTTCGTAAAAATGGCTTATTCAGAAGGATATACAACTGCCGAAGTAACCACATCTCAATTTATATTAGGAATCATTGGTATTTTATTGATAAACGCTTTTCAAAAAGCAAAACATAAAGACAAGGTTGTAAAAGCGACCAAAAAAAACATATTCAGCTTAATGCTTGCCGGTACATCATTAGGTATGACAAGTTTATTCTATTATCTGGCTGTAAAATACATTCCCGTTTCTATTGGTATTGTTTTATTAATGCAAACCGTTTGGATGGGAGTTTTACTGGAAATGTTTTTAGAAAAAAAATTACCCTCAAAACAAAAAGTAATTGCTGTAATTATTGTACTTATTGGTACTGTTCTGGCTACCAATATCATTCATAATGATGTAGATCTTGACTGGCGTGGTCTTGCCTGGGGAGTTTTGGCAGCAGCCTCATTTACTACAACTATGTTTACGGCAAATAGCGTTGCTACAGAGATTTCATCAGCACAACGTAGTTTATATATGCTTTTAGGTGGAGCTGTAATTGTATTTTCATTCGCAATTGCTACTCAGGTTACTCCTTTTAACTTTGAGATCTTCATGAAATGGGGAATCATCCTGGCTCTTTTCGGAACTATTATTCCTCCTATGCTTATGACTGCAGGTTTTCCATTAACCGGAATTGGTTTAGGAAGTATCGTTTCAGCACTTGAACTTCCTGTTTCTGTCATGATGGCTTATGTATTATTAGACGAACAAGTAATTCTTTCTCAATGGATTGGAATCGTCCTGATCATTCTTGCCATAATTATTATGAATGTCAATTTTAAACGTAAAAATTAACTTATTTTATGAGGATCTAAAAAAAAGTGACTTGTAATGTAATAATTGTTAATTTTTTTATAAATTCGTGATAAACATTTAATTATCATGAATTTACCTTGGCATTTATATTTAATGGCAGCGCTCTATATTATTGCCGGATTAAATCATTTTAGAAATCCCGGAATGTATATCAGAATCATTCCGCCCTTTTTCTCCAACCCCAAATTAATAAATATTTTAAGCGGAGTTGCCGAAGTTGTTTTTGGCATACTCCTAATGGTTAGTTACACAACAAATTTTGCTGCGTGGGGAATTATTGCACTATTAATTGCTGTATTTCCTGCAAATCTGTTTATGTATCAAAATAAAAAAGCAAGTTTTGGTTTACCAAATTGGATTTTATTTGTACGTTTGCCCTTACAATTTGTTTTGATTTTTTGGGCATACCAATATACCCTTTAACAATCAACTATTAATTAAATTATTTTATTATGAAAAAATTATTTGCAGAGTTCTTTGGAACTTATTGGCTAGTTTTTGGAGGTTGTGGAAGCGCACTTTTTGCTGCTGGAATTCCTAATTTAGGAATTGGATTTGCAGGAGTTGCATTGGCTTTCGGTTTAACAGTATTAACGATGGCATATGCTGTAGGGCATATTTCTGGCGGACATTTTAATCCGGCAGTATCATTTGGTCTTTGGGCCGGCGGAAGATTCCCGGCAAAAGATCTTTTACCTTACATTATCTCACAATGCGTTGGTGCACTTGCTGCGGCCGGAACATTATTCATCATCTGGTCAGGAAAAGCAGGAAATGCAATCAATAACACACAAGCCGGAGCTTTTGCCTCAAACGGTTACGGAGCGTTCTCTCCTGACAACTATTCTATGGCATCAGCATTTATTGCAGAATTTGTTCTAACATTATTCTTCTTATTGGTAATCCTTGGGGCTACAGATAAATTTGCAAACGGAAGATTTGCCGGTATAGCAATTGGTTTGGCATTAACTCTAATTCACTTAATCAGTATTCCTATTACGAACACTTCTGTAAACCCTGCAAGATCTTTATCTCAGGCAATTTTTACCGGAGGAGAGCCATTAGCACAAGTTTGGTTATTTTGGGTTGCACCAATTTTAGGAGCCATTGTAGCCGGATTTTTATACAAAACGTTGTTACAAAATCACGACGCAGCTTAATCAAATTCAATTCAACTAAAAAAACATCATATGGCATTTTTATATTTTTTACTTATAGGAGCAATTTCAGGATGGCTTGCTGGCCAAATCTGGAAAGGCGCAGGTTTTGGATTATTGGGTAATATCATCGTCGGGATCATTGGCGGAATTATTGGTGGCTGGATTGCCGGCAATCTTGGCATTGGCGGCGGCGGACTTCTTTGGCAAATTTTAATTGCTGTTGGAGGAGCCTGGGTATTACTGTTTTTAATCAGCCTGATTAAAAAAGCATAAAAAAACACCTTATAACTTACTTTTAAAGAGAAAATCTGATATATTTATATTCGGTTTTCTCTTTTTTTATATGCCTGTATTTTAAATTAATTTCTTCATAGAAAACAGATTACACTTTTTTATCAATCTAAATTTTACTTATGAATGATATTATAGCATATTTCAGCACCATTCCGTCTACCCATCGAAGTTTAATTCTGGTGGGAGGAATTACTATCTTTTGGCTCATCGAAAATACCTTCCCGCTGTTTCAAATGAAATACAGAAAATGGCAGCACGCAGGCATCAATTTCTTTTTGACCTTCACTACCATTATTGTAAATTTTGTATTGGCTTTTATCCTCATTAAAACAGCGAACTGGACAACAGAAAATCATTTTGGAATATTGCAATGGCTGCCCGCAATACCAATTTGGTTGTATACCATTATAGGACTTCTTTTATTGGATTTAATTGGAGCTTATTTAGCGCATCTCGTTCAGCACAAAATAAAATTTCTCTGGCGTTTTCATATCATTCATCATACCGATACCTGGATCGACACCACAACCGCCAATAGACATCATCCGGGAGAAAGTGTCATTCGGTTTATTTTTACTACTCTGGGCGTTCTGATTGTAGGAAGCCCCATGTGGATGGTTTTCTTATATCAAAGTTTATCCGTTATTTTCTCGCAGTTTAATCATGCTAATATTTCTTTGCCTCCTAAATTTGATTCCTTTTTGAGTTATTTTATCATTTCACCCAATATGCATAAAGTACATCATCATTATGTTTTACCTTATACTGATAGCAATTACGGAAATATTTTTTCAGTTTGGGATCGGCTTTTTGGCACTTTTACGACACTTCCAAAAGAAGAATTAATTTACGGAGTTGATACACATATGGAACCTGAAGAAAACAACAAATTGCAAAATTTATTGCAAATTCCGTTTCAAAAATCAAGATCTGCAAAAAACAGTTAAAATCATTAAAAAAAATATCCCAGATCGAACCAACTAATTATTTTTTTTATTAATATTGATACTTAAATTGAAAATCAATCTATTAATCATTAACCCCTATTTTGAATTAATTTTCACGTGATGAAAAAGAGTAACCGCAAAGAATTGAATTGGGAGCAAACCGAAAAACTTGTTTCGCTAGCCTTAGAAGAAAAAAATCCATTTGAGATCATTAAAAAGGAATTTGGATTGGCAGAAAAAGAAGTTCTGGAAATCATGAAAAAGAAGATGCCACTTGAAAAATTTGAAATGTGGAAAAAAAAGGCAATTGCAAATAAACCAAAACCAAAGCCTGTTAAAATAGATGATTTTGACGAAGATCTGGATGGTAAATATTATATAAAAAACAAGCTAGACTAACACAGAACTCCTGACATTCAGGAGTTTTTTTATTATTTTTACTGCTAATGTAACTTTTTAATATTTTGTAAGTCATATACGAATAACTAAACTTAAATAAATGAAAAAAATACTTTACACCTTAGCTCTTGCAGCAACTCTTTGGAGCTGTAAAACAGGAAGCTCATCTGGTGCCGCAAATGTCGTAGGTGTTAACATTAATCTTGTTGATGTAAAAGATGACAAAGTACTGGTGACCGTTACACCTCCCACAATAAAAACCGACGAAGTAATTTATAGTATCCCAAAAACAGTTCCTGGAACTTACTCTACAGATAACTACGGTAAATTTTCAGATGATTTTAAAGCTTTTGATGCAAAAGGAAATCCTTTAACAGTAAAAAGAATCGACGATAATTCATGGTCAATTGCTGATGCCAAAAAATTAAAAAAAGTAACCTATTTAGTAGGTGATACTTTTGATACCGAAAAAGGAACCGGATTTGGTAACGACGACGTTTTTTCGCCGGCCGGAACCAATATCAATGCAGGAATCAACTTTATGGTGAACACGCATGGTTTCGTAGGTTATTTTCAGGATAAACTAGATGTACCTTATAAAGTTACAATCACACATCCTGAAACACTTTGGGGAGCAACATCAATGAATGATGAAGATGCAAGCAACACAAGCGACGTTTTTACAACTCCGCGTTATGCTGTTTTGGTCGAAAACCCAATCATGTATTCTAAACCGGATTATACTACGTTTAACGTAAACGGAATGGATATTTTAATCGCTGTTTACTCTCCAACAGGAAAATTTACTGCCGAAAGTATTACTCCTGAGATGAAAACAATGATGACAGCTCAGAAAAACTTTTTAGGAAAAGTAAATGCTACTAAAAAGTACACTGTTTTATTGTATTTGTCAAGCATGGCAAAAGATGATGCTCACGGTTTTGGAGCTCTGGAACATCCTACTGCAACTACCGTTGTTTTACCGGAATCTATGCCAAAAGAAAAATTAGTAGAATCAATGAAAGATGTTGTTTCGCATGAGTTTTTTCATATTGTAACACCATTAACGATTCACTCAAAAGAAATTCAGTATTTTGACTATAATGCACCAAAAATGTCTGAACATTTATGGATGTACGAAGGAGTAACAGAATATTTTGCCAACCTTTTCCAAATCAATCAGGGGTTAATTAGCGAAGCTGAGTTTTATACTCGTATTGCTGATAAAATCGAACAGGCAAAAGATCTAAATGATACAATGTCGTTTACCGTTATGAGCAAAAATGTATTAGAGCAGCCTTATAAAGACCAATACTTAAATGTATACCAAAAAGGAGCTTTAATTGGTATGTGCATCGACATTATCATTAGAGAAAAAAGCAACGGAGAAAGAGGAATTCTTGATTTAATGCATAAATTATCTGACGAATATGGTGTAGAAAAACCATTTAATGATGATGAACTTTTTGCTAAAATCACACAGCTTACTTACCCAGAAGTGGGCGAATTTTTGACTAAATATGTTCAGGGAACAACTCCAATTCCTTACGATTTTTATTTGGCAAAAGTGGGCGTAGGAAAAGCATCAGAAAAAGTTCCGGGATCTATTTTCATCAAAGGACAAGCTCCGTATATTGGTGTTGATCAGGTAACCAAAATAATAAGCGTTCGCCCGGGAATTGACCTTAATGTATTTTTTACCAGTTTAAATCTTAAAGCAGGCGATCAAATCCTTACTGTAAACGCAAAAGCTTACAACTTAGACAATATTTATGATTTGATTACCGAAAGTGAAAACTGGAAAGAAAATGATCCTATCACAATCAAAATCAAACGTGACGGAAAAGAACAAACCATCAAAGGAACTGTAAAAGTACCTTTCGAAGAAAAAGAAACTTTTAAAGCGACAGATGCTTCAAAAGACAAACTTAAAAATGCATGGTTAAAAGGATAATTTCTTTTCATCAAAACATAAAAAAAACCGACAAGTGATTGTCGGTTTTTTTGTTTTAGTTTGTCAGACTAAGTATTAAATAATAAAAATAAGGAGCTATTTCCTGCTGTCCACTGTATCTTTTGTGGTGAACCCCACCACAAAAGGATGCCGTTCCCATCAGGGCTAGGGATTTAGGCATTTTAAGAACTTTAGTGTATTACCAGCTCTTAGATTATGACATAAAAAAACCGACAAGTGATTGTCGTTTTTTTTTTTTGTCATCCTGACTCAGGAAGGATCACACAAGAAACTCCGCAAAGATTGTCGATATCCTTTGGCGATAAACTAGTGTGATCCTTCCTGCGTCAGGATGACAAGATTGTGCTTATTTCTTTACCGGAAATTTCCAATCAAATTCGTCTTTTTCGTTGATGATCGCACCAACTTCAAACTTTACTACTTCATCAAATTCAGTTTGAAGAATAAACCAATTGTCTTCGTTAAAGTAGTTTTCGAAAGTATCAAAAGTCTCCTGAGTATATTTTGTAATTCCTTTAGTCGCTAAATCCTTCTTTACATCAGCAATTTTTCTTCCGATTAATTTGAATCCAAAAACTTCCAAATCATTGCTTGACGCTACCAAATAACCTAATTTCAAGTCTTCTTCCTGATAAAACGTCAATCTGATTTTGTGTGCGTTGTATACAAAAATCACATTATCATCTTCATCTACATAATTTTTGTCCGGTTTTCCTAAAGCAGCGGTTACATCGTTTTGCTTCATTCCGAAAAGCAATTTATCAATTCCTGATTTTAGATTTATTTTCATATTTACTTTTTATTTAAAGTGCAAATTTCGGGAAGTTTTTGCAAAGTCCGTTATGTTTTGTTCTTATTAATTTTTCTGCCACGAATTGCACTAATTATCACGAATTATAATCTGTACTTAAGTGTTGTCAGGCTGAGCGGAGTCGAAGCCCACGTCCTATAGGAGTGCCCTTCGACTCCGCTCAGGGTGACATCGAGAAAGCTGACCGGTTTAGTGATGTCGAAGTCCTCATCGACTTAAAGCTCTTCGACTTCGCTCAGAGAAACATTACAATAAAAAATCCGCTTAAACCCGTTTCATCCGTAAAACCCGTGGGCAAATTTAATTCTGGTAATTCTTCTTATTGGGTTTCGCACTCATATAAAAAGTAATTTTTCCACCATTAATAACGTCAGAATGCTTCAGGAAAGGTTTCTCTAATTGTTTTCCATTCAAAATAACTTTACTTACAAACACATTTTTATCTGATTGATTTACCGTTTCAACTTCAAAAGTTTTACCATTTTCTAAATTAAAAACCGCTTTTTTAACCAACGGACTTCCCAACGCATATTCGTCAGAACCAGGAGCAACAGGATAAAATCCTAAACTGCTAAAAATATACCAGGCGCTCATTTGTCCAAAATCATCATTTCCGCCTAAACCATCTGCACCATTTCTATACATTTTTTTCAGGATCATTCGAATTTTGTCCTGTGCTTTCCAGGGTGAATTAGTCCAATTGTACAAATACACCACATGATGTGAAGGTTCGTTTCCGTGAACGTAATTCCCGATAATTCCTTCTCTGGTAATATCTTCTGTATTTTCGAAATATTTATCCGGTAAGTGCATACTGAACAACGAATCAAGACGAACATTAAACTTGTCGTTTCCTCCCATCATTTTAATCATATCAGCAGGATCCTGCGGAACATATAAACTGTAATTCCATGAATTTCCTTCAATAAATCCTTGTCCGTGTGTATCAAGTGGATCGAATTCTTTTTTGAAAGTTCCGTCGTTTAATTTCGGACGCATAAAACCTGTTTTTGCATCGTAAACGTTTTTATAATTTTTAGATCTTTCGATAAATTCATTATAAATTTCTGTTTTACCCAATTTTTTCGCTGCCTGTGCAATCGCCCAGTCATCATAAGCATATTCTAAAGTTTTAGAAACCGAAGCCCCGTTTTTATCTTCAGGAACATAACCCTTTGTCATATAATATTCCAATCCGTCATAATAAGGTACTTTTGCTGTGTTTACACACGCCTGAAGTGCTTTTTCAGGATCAAAATTCCCATTGCCTTTTACAATCGCATCGGCAATTACAGAAACTGAATGATAGCCTATCATACACCAATTTTCATTGGCATAGTGCGACCAGATTGGCAGCATTTTATGTACACTTTGATCTGAATGCGCCAACATCGAACTAATCATGTCTGAGTTTCTGGCTGGCTGCACTAAATTGAACAAAGGATGCAAAGCCCTGTACGTATCCCATAATGAATAACTGGTATAGTTTTTAAAATTTTCGGCTTTATGAACATTCATATCCAAACCTTTATAGTTACCATCTAAATCCATGTATTCTGTTGGTCCTAAAAAGGCATGATACATCGAGGTATAAAAATTGACCAAATCTTCTTTCTGAATGGTTTCTACCTGAATTTTATTCAATTCGTTGTTCCATACTTCCTGACTTTGTTTTTTTACTTTTTCGAAATCCCAACCCGGAACTTCTTTTTTCATATTTTCGAGCGCACCGGCTGAACTTACGGGAGATAAAGCCATTTTTATTTTGATTTTTTCTCCTTCATTAGTATTAAAATCAAAAAACAATTTTAAGTTTTGACCTGCCATTTCCGGGAAATTCTTCGTTTGATCGAATCTTCCCCAAAAACCTCTGTAGACACTTTTTTCAACAGGCGCTTGTCCGTAATTTTTAATGGGTTTACTAAAGGACATTGCAAAATAAACAGTTCTGGTTCTTGCCCATCCGTTTGTCTGACGATATCCTGTAATTAATGTATCGTTCTCAACACGAACAAATGTCCAGACGTTCTTTTTATCGTAATTGTAAATTCCTGAAGTCAGATCCAGAATGATATGCGCTTCATCCGACTTTGGAAATGTATACTGATGCATTCCCACGCGCGTAGTTGCAGTAAGCTCTGCTTTAATTTTATGATCTTCCAGCATTACGCTGTAATAAGCCGGTTCTGCTTTTTCGGTCGAATGAGAAAATGCCGATCTATAACCTGATAATGGTTTTGAAGCTACTCCGGGATTCAATTGCAATTTTCCGGTTGTAGGCATTATTAGAAAATCTCCTAAATCTGAATGGCCTGTTCCGCTAAAATGGGTATGGCTAAAACCTACAATGGTTTTGTCTTCGTATTGGTATCCTGCACAATATTTATAAACGTCTCCGTTATATTTTCCGTTTAAACTGTATGCAGTAGTATCAGTTTCCGGACTTAATTGTACGCTTCCAAACGGAACGGTTGCTCCTGGATAAGTATGTCCCATCTTAGCTGTACCAATCATAGGATCAACGTACTGAATTAAATTACGTTTTTCTATTGCTTTTTTCTGAGCCTTTACTCCAAAGCCAATTACTAAAAAGGAGAATCCTAAGAGAAAACTTTTGCAATTTATTGTATTCATCAGGTATTTTTATTTAAACATTAAATTTTCTACAAAACAGTATCAGGCACTTATTAAAACGTTTTTCTAATAATTACAGGTTAGAAAAATACAACAAAATCTGTTTTTTAAAAAATATAAAATTTAAAGAACTAAAAAGCTTTTAAATATCTTTGATTGATCAAAAAATACCATGCTACACATGAAAAAATATTTTTTATTTCTGTTGTTTTCTTTTTCTATATCGAGCTTTTCGCAAAAAACAGAAAGTTATAAACTAACAAAAAGTGAGATAAAAGAAAGAGAACTCGATCAGGTTTCGGATTTCCCTATTTATAAGGCTTTTGAATGTTCTGATAAAGGCGGCGTATATAATTTGCTTTTGTGCGAAAATCAAAAATCTATTACTAAAAAGGATACTTTAAACACCAAAATTCAGGCGATTTATACAATGAGCGATCATGGTGGTTTTCTTGAAAAATGGCGCATAAATGATTTACTGGAAATTAGCGATCCTAAAGAAACCAATATTTGGTTCTGGACCAAATACTGCAGCACCAAAGATCTTGACGGAGATGGCTATATCGATCCTGTAATTGTTTACGGAACCAGAAATGAAAATAATGAAATAAGAAGGGTTAAAATTATTACGGTTTATAAGAACAAAAAGTATGCAATTCGCGCCGTAGAATGTGTTCTTGATTATTGCAGAACATTCAAAAAAGATGCTAATTGGAATTCTTTACCGCCAAAAATAAAAACCTATGTCGATAATTTAACTGCGAAACTAAGAAAGGAACAGGATCTTATTTTACATGATGGGTAGAAGTTTTAAATTCTAAATTTCAATCTAAATCTTGATTTAAATTCCAAATCTTAAATTCCAAATTCCAAACTTTTTAAATTCCAAATTTCAATTTAAATCTCGATTTAAATTCCAAATCTTAAATTCCAAATTCCAGACTTTTTAAATTCTAAATTTCAATTTAAATATTGGGTAAATCCTTGCTGGACTGGATTAAAATCCAGCCCTACAATATTTGGCGAGCCTACGGCTCTTTTTTTCCTTGATCGTCTAGACTGGACTGAAGTCCAGCACTACAATATTTGGCGAGCCTACGGCTCTTTTTTTTTCTTGATCGTCAAGACTGGACTGAAGTCTAGCCCTACAATATTTGGCGAGCCTACGGCTCTTTTTTTCCTTGATTGTCTAGACTGGACTGAAGTCCAGCTCTACAATATTTGGCGAGCCTACGGCTCTTATTTTCCTTGATCGTCTAGACTGGACTGAAGTCCAGCCCTACAATATTTGGCGAGCCTACGGCTCTTTTTTTTTCTTGATTGTCTAGACTGGACTGAAGTCCAGCTCTACAATATAGGTAGAAGCCTACGGCTCTTTTTAAAGTTTTTGTTTTAGATTTTCTTTTACTTCGTCGAACCATTCATTTTTAAGGATACTCAGAACGATGGAATCACGGCGTATTTCTTTATCTATTGTAGGCATATGGCTTCGTAAAACGCCTTCGACTTTGCAACCGATGCTTTTCATGGCAGCGATACTTCGTTTGTTGTCATTATCTGCACGGAATTCGACGCGCTCCATTCCGAGGGTTTCAAAAGCAAATTGTAATAGTAAGAATTTACAATGTTTGTTGAGTCCGGTGCCTCTAAAAGCTGAACCATACCAGGTGTAGCCTAACTGAAGTGTTTTGAATTCAAGATTCATATCGTAAAAACGGGTTGAACCTGCGTATTTTTGAGTCTTTTTATCGAAAACAATAAACGGAAATTCTTTTTGATTTTCTCGTGCTTTTATGGCCAGCTGAATATATTTGATCAGATTCTCTTTTCCGTCTGCTCCTACTAAGGAATATTTCCAGGTTTCTGGCTCGTTGATCGATATTTCTAATAAATTATCCACGTCCGATTCTTGTAACGGACGTAATAAAACTAAATCGTCTTCTAAAATGATATTGTCTGAGAAACTGAAAATTGGTGTTGTCATAAGCTATTTTTTTGTGATGCTCTGTCTGAATCTTTGCGTGACTTTGTGTAAAAACTTTTTCACAGAGATGCACGAAGTATTTACAAAGACTCACAAGAGATATAAAAGAAAAAAACTATTCACTCATTTCGTCGTAACGTTCCGGCACTTGCGGATCGTACAACGGTAATTTGAATTCTTCCATCACTTCTACCAATTTATTCATGGTTTTACCTTCGGTGCCGTAACAGTCAATTTTGATGCTTTGTGGGGTTGTGATTACCTGAAAAGCGCCTTTTCCTGAAGTATTTTGCCAGCTGTTTTCGTCTACTTTTTCCCATTTAGAAAAAACAGAATTGATTCGGTTCATGATTACCTCAACCGGAAGTGTTTCAAGACCTTCTACTGTTTCTTTTTCTACAAGAGCTTCGTAAACTTCGTGGTGGTTTAGGTAAACTTCTTCTAAATATTTCCAAAAAAGTAATTCGTACATAGCCTGGTGTTTTTAGCCCCGATAGTAGTGAAAATCCTTTTGTCCGCCGCGGCGGATAAAAGATTGTAACGGATAGCGGGATTAGCTCCTAAAAAAGCTAATGGTTATTATTTTTATAACGAATGCAATCCAAATGAGCGTTGCGTAAGACGCACTGCTGTGCGTCTCTACACATTACCTGATGAATAAATTCTAATTTTTTCTTTTAAGAATAAGTTCAGAATTTTTGTAACTTAGAATCTTAGCAACTCAGAACCTTAGCACCTTAAAAAAATTAATATTCGAATGTTCCGTATTCGCTGGTAATGGTCAATTTCTTTGCATCTGCCGCTTCTACTCTACCTACGATTTGTGCGTCGACATTGAATGATTTTGAAATCGCAATAATATCTTGTGCAATGTTTTCGGGAACGTAAATTTCCATACGGTGACCGCAATTGAAAACCTGATACATTTCTTTCCAATCGGTTTTTGATTGTTCCTGAATTAACTTGAACAATGGCGGAACCGGGAATAAATTGTCTTTTATAATGTGTAAATTTTGAACGAAATGTAAAATTTTAGTCTGTGCTCCTCCACTGCAATGCACCATTCCGTGAATTTCGTTTGGTGTGTAGGTGTCTAAAATTTTCTTGATAATTGGCGCATAAGTACGAGTTGGAGAAAGTACCAACTGACCTGCGTTTATTGGGCTATTTTCTACTTCATCGGTTAGATTTACCTGACCTGAATAAATTAATTCTTCGGGAACAAGCGCATCATAACTTTCCGGATATTTTTTGGCTAAGTATTTACCAAAAACGTCGTGACGTGCAGATGTTAATCCGTTACTTCCCATTCCGCCATTATAGCTTTTTTCGTAAGTTGCCTGACCAAAAGAAGTCAATCCAACAATTACGTCGCCTGCTTTTATGTTTGCATTGTCTACAACGTCGCTGCGTTTCATGCGAGCGGTTACGGTAGAATCTACAATTATGGTGCGAACTACATCTCCAACATCTGCAGTTTCTCCGCCAGTTGAATGAATGGTTACGCCAAAAGATTTTAATTCGTTGATTAATTCCTCTGTTCCGTTGATGATTGCCGAAATAACTTCTGCAGGAATTAAGTTTTTGTTTCTTCCAATGGTTGATGAAAGCAAAATATTATCTGTTGCGCCAACACATAATAAATCATCAATATTCATGATTAAGGCATCCTGAGCAATTCCTTTCCAAACCGAAATATCGCCTGTTTCTTTCCAGTACATATACGCCAAAGACGATTTTGTACCAGCGCCGTCAGCGTGCATTATTAAGCAATATTCTTCGTCCTGTGTTAAATAATCAGGTACAATTTTGCAAAATGCTTGAGGAAATAAACCTTTATCGATATTTTTTATGGCGTTGTGTACGTCTTCTTTTGATGCCGAAACACCTCTTTGTGCGTACCTTTTGCTAGAATCTGAACTCATGAAACTTAGTTTGTGTTGATGTGGTGCAAAGATAATCCCTTTTTTTAATTCTCAGGGCTATAGTATTTAAAATTGAATATTTGACGCACAAAAAAATTCGGCAGGTTTTATAGCGCTGCCGAATTTCCTGAGTAAAATTGGTTATAAAATTTTGGCTCCTAAAAGTTACTCCCAGTCGGGCATTGCTGTTCCTGAAAATAATACTACTCTGGAATTGACAACTCCTACTGTGGTTTTTACAATATTTTTTATCGAAATACCATCATTTGAGGTATTGGTAAAAATTAATTCGGACTCGTTTGGCGAATATCGTACATCGAGATCGTTTGTTCCGGATATTTTCTCTGTTATAATTTGTGTAGAATTTCCGGATGCAAAACTGTATTCGAAAATTTTGGCATCTAATTGTCGGTAATTTGAACTTTCGAATCCTGTAACATCTCGGGTATACACTAATTTTTGGCCTGTGATGGAAAAGTTTAGGCCGCCGACTGCTCCGTTTTGACCGGAAAGAATGGTTGCGATTACTACTCCCGAAGGATTAATTACATACAGCTCAACATTATATCCGTTGGCATCATTTACTTTTAATGCAATTTTTGATCCGTCGGCGCTCCAGTCACACTCTGATATAAATTTACCATTTGGTGTCTGGAATATTTTGGTCAAACCACTTCCGTCATTGTTGATTTTGTATAATTTATCGAAATTAGGATAAATCAATTCACTTCCTGAAGCATTCCAGGAATACCCTATATAATCTGAATTGAATCCGGCAATAGGTACTGAACTGGTTAACTTTTTAATTCCCGTTCCGTCAAAATTCATGGTATAAAGATCATTTTGGGAACCATTTGTTCCTATAAAAGCAATTTTCTTTACCAGATTATTTCTTCTTGGGCGCCAGTAATTTCTGTTTGAACTCGTTAACTGATATTGTTTACCCGCATCATCGGCAGTAAAAATGACATTATTATCATTTATATTTTTTACAAACAAATATCGTGTTGCCGGAAAAGCAATTGTGGTAAAGGTACTTACTGTGCTTAAAACAGGTGTATTTACACCATCTGTAACTTCAATTTGCCAATAGTATTTTGCTCCAAAGATCAAATCTGTCAATGTAAGTTTATTGGCTTTTATAGCATCATAAACTTTTACCTCGCTGTTACTATCGTTTCTAAGGGTTATTTTAAAAATTAATTCGTCTTTATCCGGATCTGTAGCTGTCCAGGTCAGGTCTAATGTTACAGATTGGGCGGTACTATTATCAACCGGACTTACTAATACGGGAACTGTTGGCGGTTTGTTATTGGCTGATGCTTTTTTGAGTTCAAAAACCACTTGTGATGTATTGTTTGCTGTAACGGTTGTGGCTTCGAATTTTGCTATAAAACCCTCTTTTTGAGCCTGAAAAGAGTATTCGCCCACTTTTACATTCGAAACTGTAAATTTACCTTCGGCATCTGTAAAAACGGTACTTGTTGTGGGACTTGAAAGGATTTTTACATTTTCCATTGGTTCAAAAGTATCTGCATTAACTACTCTTCCGCTAACGGTACCATATGCTGATTCTCCTATTTTCTCTTCACTGCATGAAACCAAAAACAATAAAAAAAGTACGCTTGCTATTTTGTATAAATACTTCATTATTAATTTGTTTTTAAATTTAAACTTCATCATTATATTTTTAAATTCTGATTTTCACAATTCCTTATTTTTTCTTTTTTGCAAAATAATAAGTAAGTCCTAACCCGAATTTATAATAGTAATCGTCACGGGTTCCTGCTTTTATATAGTCGACATTATCACTAAAATTAATGTTTTGCTCTCCAAACAATTTGATTCCAATTTTGTCTGAAATCAGATATTCAAGTCCTAAACCGTATTGAATTTTACCATAAGCATTCTCGAACTTCCTGTTTGTTGCATATCCTCCGCCTGCGTAGAGATAAGGTGTAAAACGATCTTTGGGAAGTAAAATCCATTCGAGATTAAGATCATAAGTGATATAACCTACGTCGAGTAAATTTTTGTTGGCGAGATTGACCACGTTTGTAGAAGCGCTTATATTAAAACCGGGCGTTATAAAATACTTTAAAGCGCCGCGACCAAAAGGCCGTAAAAGCGGATCTTGATAATCGCCATCCATAAGGGTTGCCCCGCCGGAAATTTCGATAGCAAATTTGCTTCTTCTGTTTTCTAATTCTCTTCCGTAAAGTGAGGTTACATCAGCCGTTTTGGTTTCTTCGGCATATGCTTTTAGTAGATTATCAACTTCAAATTTTGGTGCATCTGCTTCCCAGATATTATCTTTTATACCTTCCAGAACCAAAGATTCTACCGCTTTTTCGATGGCTTCGGTAACCGCCATATGTACGGGTTCATTTGTGGTGTATCCGGTTTCAACTTCTAATAGTCTTTTAAAATTTACATATCGAAACAAACTTTCATCAATAGCCTGAGACAAAATAGTTTTAGAGATATAAACTGATTTTAAAATTTTTCCGTTTGATGTTGAAATCATTCTCAAATAAATGGTAACGCGATCCTGACGGTATTTTACCGATGCTCCGGCTCCAAAGTATCGCGCCCCGAAACCTCCGGTAATAATATTAGAATCATACGAAACTATTCCGCCCTCTAATAAAACCCCGGCATATAATAAAGGAGTTAACTGAGGCTCGTTTGGATTGGCATTTTTTACATATTCCTGACGCGTTGCCCGAATAAGATTTCGTTCCTGTAATAAATTACCAATATTTTCGCGCTCGATGGGTATAAACCATTTAGAATCTTCCAGCGCTTTTATCAATATCGAAGTGGCGCCCTGAGTCACGGCAGTACTAAAACTGCTTCCGTTTTCCTGTGGTTTGTATTGTCCGGTCTGGTCTCTGAATTTATAGACACCCACGACAACTTGTTCTTTGGGTTTTGGCAGATCTTTTAATAATGAAGTGGCAGGAGTTCCTTCTCCTAAAACTGCTTTTTGCACGCCGGTTGGCTGATTATAATAAGCACCGCAACCCGAAAAAAGTAATCCGGATACTATAAATAAGTAGTGATGTAATCTCATGTTATTGATTTGGGATAATTACTTGAGTTTGTTCGCCGGTATTGGTATCTAAAATATTTAGGGTAAGCCCGTCTGCAGATGGGTAAACATCGACCGAATAGCTCCCGAAGGTATAGGAACCTTCTTTTATGCCATCAGTACCAAATTGTTGTTTGTAGAGTGTACTTGAAATCTGACTCAATAATTGCGAATTTAAATTGGCTTTAAATCGTTCTAAGTCAGTTTGTGTTTTGGTTTCAGCTGTCTTATCCTTTTGCTTATTCTGAGCTTCGGCACTGCTCAAAAGCCATTGATAGTTAAAGGTGTCTCCTCCAAAAGCCGGATTGACTGGTTTATAAACTAATGCCTGAGCATTTATAAACGGAGAAATAAGCAGGAATACTGCCAGGGTGATTATAAATTTCATGTCGCTAATAATAAAATTAATACTGAGTGAAATATTTGCGCTCTTTTTCTTTTTCTTTCAGGTAAGTGAAGGTGGCATTTACAGATTCTTCTGCAACTGCATCCAAAAATTCATCATCCGGCCTTGCCAGAAACTCATAAATAACTTCGTTGTCGATACTTATGGTTATGGATGTATTTCTTGCAAAACTATATTCTTCACCTATTGTGACTATTTTTTCAGCGTTGATTCCAATATCATTGTATTTGTAATAATACCTGTCGTAAAAATCTTTTCCCATTTTGGTTTTAGTATCGTCTGTAATAATTCCTCTTAACACAAATCCGTCAACAGGCAATACAAGAACTTCTACATCTTTTTTTTTTCTTCACCCAAAACAACACGATCCTTCGCTATTATTTGCTTGTCTTCATCATAAAACAATAATAATACGACTACCTCATCATCCTCAGACAGATTAATCTGAGAAGTAGATAATTTTTGTTTTTCGTTTGGCTGTAAGGTAAAAACACCAACCTGGTCATTATTAGACTGATTATTACTTTTATTATTATTTTTTATAACAGACATTCTATAGGCAGCACCTCTGATGACATCAGTAAGATTTTCAGCTGTACCGGTAATTTTTACATTACCCTCTACTTTTTCAATTTCCAGTTTTGCTTTTATTTTGTCTTGGGGGACCTGACCATATATTATGGCAGTAAAAACCAGAAATACGAATGTGATATGTCGATATAAAAAACGCATGTTTAAATTTATTTATTAATAAGAATTACTGAAGCGCCATTTCCTGTCTGGGTAATTTTCATGTTTTTTGACAGTGAATTGGTTCCAATACTTTGAATGTTTTGATTGTCTCCTTTTTGGATCATTTCCATATTTACATTATAATTGGTATGCAATGTAAAATCAGAAATTTTGTTATTATCTCCTTGTTGAACAATATTCTGGGTCAGTGTTTTAGCACTTTTATCCAAAAACAATTCATTGCGATTTCCGTTTTGGTCTACAGCAACTTTTGTTTCATTTGATTTTAAAAATGCTTTCACCTTATTTAAATCCCCAATTTGCTGGATTTGTATTCCAGACTGAATTTTAGAATTTAAATTATCCTGTGCTTTTTTATCCATGCTCGAAACTACACTAAAAGCTTTTTCTTTAGAATTAAAAACAGAAGAACTATAAGGCTTAAAATCTGAATTATCTTCTTTTTCCTGCGCATATAATACGGGAGAAAAAAGTAAAAGCAAAACAATATTTAAAATGAAAGTTTTCATCTTTATTGATTTAGATTAAAAAAATGAGATAGTCACGTTCTATGACTATCTCATTTGTATTTTATGCTATTAGTTAGTTTGAGTAACTACAATTGTATTTGAATTTCCTTTTGAGAATGCAATACTAGCATGAGATGCTCCGGTTTGAGTCACAGTGGCTTTGTTTAAGTTACCAATTTGCAAAGTATCTTCAGTTAACTTAGTTCCGTTTTGTACAGATGTAGCTTTGTTATCATCACCATATTGATAGTGGTTTGAAGTGTTTTTGTTCGCTGCAGAAGTACCGCTTGGAGAAGTTTGAGTTTGTGTAGACTCGTTTCTTTGACCTCCTTGACTTGCATATGCTACGTTGTTATCACCTTTTTGTGTTTGCCAAGCTTTATTGTTATTATGAGGACCAACCGGAACAGTTACACCATTAGCATGTCCGATTTGAGCAGCAGTAAAAGGAGCACCTGTTGGTTTCTCGTTACCTGTTGTACCCTGATCTACAGTAGCAGTATTACTGTCTCCTGTTTGTGTTTGCCAGGCTTTATCAAATCCACCTGTTGAACTTGGTGCGTTTACAATTTGATCTTGCCAGATTGTAGCTCTGTTGCTATTCCCTTTTTGTGTTTGATAAGCTTCGTTATCATGGTTGCTTTGAGAAATAAAAGCCCCGTTACCGTTACCATTTTGTTTCACATCAGCTTTGTTGTCTTTTGCTGCGTACAATCCTGGTTGAATTCCCTGAAAAACTTCAGATTTGTTGTTGTCTCCTAACTGATCAACAAGAGATCCGTTATTTGAACCATTTTGAGTAACAAGACCCTGGTCAGAGTTTCCTACCTGATTCACTGATGAAGTGTTTCCCTGCGCAATTGCTGCAGCCCCTACAAACAGCATCGCTGAGATGCTTAAAATTACTTTTTTCATAATAGATATATTTAATTGGTTATTAATACAACTTATTATGTAGGTCAGTGTGATTTGGGGGAAATCAGGCCATCAAAAACGTCATTCGAAAATAAAATCTGAAGACTTATTTTCTTTCTTCATGACCAAAATTAGAAAACTTATCGAAAATCAAATCAAGTATAAATACCTATTTTACAATAACATAACGACTTTTCGATGAACTGTAAAACTATCTCGATGAACTACTGAAATCGCTAAAAACGTAAGTAGGAAATTACTTAATTATTACAATTTCCTTACATTTACACCCTCTCATCTGCTAAAAACAATGTTAATCTTACTTTATTTTAACATTAAAACAAAAAAAAGCCCACCGTAATTCGATGGGCTTGGTAGAATTGTTCAACTGTTATTTATTTGGTAAACAATAACTCTCTGTACTTGGTTAATGTCCAGCTTTCGTCGTCTACAAGTAACTCTAATTTATCACAATGGTTACGAATATCTTCAAAATAAGGCTTTACTTTATTGCAATAGGCTTCGGCCATTTTTTGCGCATCTGTCAAATGATTGGCTGTTCTTCTTTCGTCAGTCATGGCCAATACTTTAGAATTTATTCCTTCAATATGACCTGAAATTTCTTTTATCAGAACGATCTGCTCTTTTGCAATCGTTTCAAATTCTTTTCCAAAGATTTCTTTCAATCCTTTTACATTTTCAATTAATGTATTTTGGTAACGAATTGCTGTTGGGATTACATGGTTTCTTGCAATGTCACCCAAAACTCTTCCTTCGATCTGAATTTTTTTAGTATATTCTTCTAATTCTATTTCGTAACGCGCTTCGGCTTCTACATGGTTTAGAATTCCTAATTCAGAAAATAAATCCAAAGCTTGTTTAGAAACTTTAGCCTTAATCGCTTCCGGAGTGGTTTTAAAATTACTTAAACCTCTTTTTGCCGCTTCTTTCTCCCAACTTTCGCTATATCCGTCACCTTCAAAAAGTATTTTTTTAGATTGTTTGATGTATTCTCTCAACACATTAAAAATAGCATCGTCTTTTTTCATGTCTTTCGACTCGATCAAAGTATCTACTTCTATTTTAAAGTCTTTTAGTTGTTTGGCTACAATCGCATTCAAAGTAGTCATCGCGTTCGAACAGTTTGAATTTGATCCCACTGCTCTGAATTCCCATTTATTTCCGGTAAAGGCAAAAGGCGAAGTTCTGTTTCTGTCTGTATTATCAAGCAAAACGTCCGGGATTTTCCCTACTACATTCAGTTTTAAATCTGTTTTTTCTTCAGGAGATAATTTTCCTGTTGTCACACTTTCTAACTCAGATAATACTTTAGTCAATTGTGCCCCAATAAAAACAGAGATAATGGCCGGCGGTGCTTCATTTGCTCCCAACCTGTGATCGTTACTTGCTGTTGCGATCGCCGCTCTTAATAAAGTTTCGTAATCATTAACTGCTTTTATGGTATTTATAAAGAAAGTCAAAAATTGTAAATTACTCATTGGTGTTTTACTCGGACTCAATAAATTAACTCCTGTATCTGTTGCCAGTGACCAGTTATTGTGTTTTCCAGATCCGTTTACTCCTTTAAAAGGTTTTTCGTGAAATAAGACTTTAAAGTCATGACGTTCTGCCACTTTTTGCATCACATCCATTAATAAGGAGTTGTGATCTACCGCAAGATTGGTTTCTTCGAAAATGGGTGCCAGCTCAAACTGATTTGGTGCTACTTCGTTATGACGTGTTTTTACCGGAATTCCCAACAACATACATTCCTGCTCTAAATCTCTCATATAAGTAAGAGCACGAGTTGGAATAGAACCAAAATAATGATCATCTAATTGTTGCCCTTTTGCAGACGTATGTCCTAATAAGGTTCTCCCTGTCATCATCAAGTCAGGACGAGAATTGGCCAATGCTTTATCAATAAGGAAATATTCCTGCTCCCATCCTAAAGTAGCGGTTACCTTTTTTACATTTTTATCAAAATATCTACATACTTCTGTCGCTGCTTCATCTATAGCAGATAAAGCTCTTAACAACGGAATTTTATTGTCTAATGCTTCTCCTGTATAAGCGATAAATACAGTCGGAATACATAAAGTAGTTCCGTATATAAATGCCGGAGAAGTTGGATCCCAGGCCGTATATCCTCTTGCTTCGAATGTATTTCTGATTCCGCCATTCGGAAAACTCGATGCATCCGGCTCTTGTTGCACCAGTTGTGCCCCACCAAATTTCTCTACAGGATCACTTCCGTCATATGAAACTTCAAAAAAAGCATCGTGTTTTTCTGCTGTTGTTCCTGTAAGCGGCTGAAACCAGTGTGTATAATGAGTAACACCTTTAGATAAAGCCCATTCTTTCATTCCCATGGCGATATAATCTGCCAGTTTTCTGTCTATTTTAGTTCCGTGCTGGATGGCATCTCTAACTCCCTTTAAAGCATCTGAAGTCAAAAACTGCTTCATAGCTTTTTCATTAAACACATTTGCGCCAAAAATGTTAGATTTTCTATCGATTTCTTCAAAATGTACTGGCTTTCTTGTAGAAGCATCTCTCAAGGCCTGGAAACGTAATGTTGACATGTATAATAAGTTTAAAATTTGTAATAATTTTTACTAAAAAATGATCGACAAATATAAACAAATAAAAAGCCTGTTTATAGGATAAATTTGAGATTTTTATTCGACGATTTTTCAATGTAAGATGCTTTTTTCAAAGAATAATGAATTTGATTTAAAGAAATGTAACAAAATACATCAGTATTCTTCATTAAATAAACATTTTTTCATAATTCCTTAACCCTGATTTATAAAAAACAGCTGTAATTTTTACGAATTTATTTTTTAATAGTGTTAAAAATTGCTTTTTTAAAAATATACCCCTCAGAAAATTGCGCTTATCCAAAAAATAATAGAGACATAAACAAAACAGCCCCCTAATTTTTACGGCTAAAAAAATAAATCTATATTTGACCCAACGAAAAAAACAAAAAAATTAATTTATATTATTATGGCTAAAATTAAGTTAGAGTACATTTGGTTAGATGGATATGAACCAACTCAAAATCTTAGAAGTAAAACTAAAGTTGAAGAGCATGAAAATTTCAAAGGAACATTAGAAGAACTTGGAAACTGGTCATTTGATGGTTCATCAACAAAACAAGCTGAAGGCGGATCTTCTGACTGTTTATTAGTTCCTGTTGCAATCTACCCTGATCCAACTCGTATAAACGGATACCTTGTAATGTCAGAAGTTATGTATGCTGACGGAGCACCACACCCTTCTAACGGTAGAGCTACAATTGATGATGATAATGATGATTTTTGGTTTGGTTTCGAACAAGAGTATTTCATCATGGATACTAAAACTTTATTGCCATTAGGTTTCCCTGTTGGAGGATATCCTGCTCCACAAGGTATGTACTACTGCTCTGTAGGTGGAAAAAACACTCACGGAAGAAAATTAGTAGAAGAACATGCTGACTTATGTATTGCTGCCGGACTTAACTTTGAAGGTATTAACCAAGAGGTTGCCTGCGGACAATGGGAATTTCAATTATTCGCTAAAGGTGCTAAAAAAGCCGGAGACGAAATTTGGGTTGCCCGTTATTTACTAGATCGTTTGACTGAAAAATATGGTTACTATATCGAATACCACCCAAAACCACTTGGAGACACAGACTGGAATGGTTCAGGTATGCATGCTAACTTCTCTAACGAAGTATTAAGAACATGTGGATCTAAAGAAACTTACGAAAAAATATGTGAAGCTTTCCGTCCTGTAGTTGCAGAACACATTGCAGTTTACGGAGCTTACAACGACCAACGTTTAACTGGTAAACACGAAACTGCTTCTATTCACGATTTCTCTTACGGAGTATCTGATAGAGGAGCTTCAATCAGAATTCCTTTATACACTGTTCAAAAAGGATGGAAAGGATATCTTGAAGACAGAAGACCAGCTTCAAACGGAGATCCATACAAAATTGCTGCAAGAATTATCAAAACTGTAAAATCAGCGCTATAATTCAAAGCTTAGATTATATCTTAAAAGTGCCATCGTAATTGTTGGCACTTTTTTTTATTTATCATCATTTTGACAGTCACAAAACTTTGTCAAAGTTTAAAACTTTGACAAAGTTCTTATCTTACTCAAACCTCACCGCCACAAGAGTTAGGATAGCGAAGTTTTATTCAGAATTTCAACATAAGTTTTCGATAATTAATTTTTAAGTTAAACTTCAAAAACTATCTTTGTAAATCATTTAAAAAAAGTATCATGATAGTCTGGATTTTGTTTTTATTAGCCGTTGTTTTTATTCTTGCTTTAGACTTGGGTGTTTTCAATAAAAACCCCCATATTATTAGTACCAAAGAAGCAAGTAAATGGACACTTATTTGGGTGACTTTATCGTTCCTGTTTTCGGGAGTAATTTACTGGCTTTACACTACAGATTATATTGCGAATCCTGACAATCTAAAACCAGCCGTAGCTTCTATGAAGTTTATTACCGGTTATTTGATTGAGCTGTCTTTAAGTGTAGACAATATTTTTGTTATTGCGATTATTTTCGCCTCTTTCAAAATTCCGCAAAAATACCAACACCGCGTTTTATTCTGGGGAATCCTGGGCGCTGTAATCTTCCGCGGATTAATGATTTTCTTTGGCGTAATGCTTATTAATAAATTTACTTGGACTACTTATGTATTTGGGCTTTTCCTGCTTTTTACTGCAATAAAAATGTTGTTCTCCGGAGAAGATGATGATTTCCAGCCAAAAGATTCTTTTGTATATAAAACATTAGGAAAAATTATTCCGATCACTGCTGAAATGGATGGAGAAAAGTTTTTCATTTCGACAAAAACTGCCAAAAGAGCTGCAACTCCATTATTTGTAGCCCTGATTGTTATCGAAGTTATGGATGTTCTTTTTGCTGTAGACAGTGTTCCTGCCATCTTAGCCATTACATCAGATCCGTTTTTAGTATTCAGTTCTAATATATTTGCTATCCTTGGATTACGTTCTATGTATTTCTTCCTGGCAAATATGCTGGCAAAATTCAGTTATTTGGAATATAGTCTGGTAGCTATTTTAGCTTTTGTTGGATTAAAAATGTTACTTCACGAATGGATTCATGTTCCAGAATGGGCTTCATTAGGATTTATTGCACTTTCGCTTTTGGTTGGGATTTTAGTTTCTCTTAAATTTGGGAAAGAGAAAGAACTTACTGATACTGATTTAGAACAGGAATAATATTCCTGAAACATATATTTATAATAAAGGCTATCCCAAAAGATAGCCTTTTATTTTAATCAAACATTTATTACTTGATAGATAATTAATCGGTAACACAAATCGCTCTAATTGATCGACAAAGTTTTTGTCATTTCTATAGAAAAGAGAATGGAACGATAGCAAATAGACAGAGTAAATTACACAAGAAAGCAGATAAAGATTGGGGTTTTCGTTGCGGAGTTACTTGCGGAGATTCCTCGTTCCTCGGAATGACAAGATTGAGGATAAATACATAAACATGTATTCATAAAAAAAAGGAAATCTTACGATTTCCTTTTTTTATGGTTAACAAAAATTAATTTAATTACTTAACATTACTATCGTCAATATTATATTTTTTGATAACTTGATAATAATCTAAATAATTAGATTTATTTACTGATTTATTTGTATTTATCCCGTCATCTCCAGGCACTATGACAATGCGAAAGGTTTGATTATTACTCAAATCAGTTGGAATTGGATTTATATCCAAGTCGAATCCCTCAACATACACTCTCACATCTCTTTGAGTAAAATCGAAATTAAAACTAAAATACACATTACCATTATTATAATAATTAAAACTAGGAAGAGGCTTCCAAATCTTCAGACCATTATCAGGATCAAGTCCATCATATCTATAAACTAACACAACATCACCTGAATAAATTTTTGAGGGAAAATCTATGTAAGTCCCAGAGTTACTAGTCCTACTAAAATTTATATTTTTTGCATCAAAAACATAAGGAAGTGGAGCATCCAATCCCGGAGGCCCTTGATCTCCTTCACAGCTTGAAAACACGATTAATCCAACAACTGCGAATAAGGTAAGTATCTTTTTCATAATTTTTATTTTTTAAGTTTATATATAAAGGTATTCCAAAAATCAAACCAAAAAAAGCTTTTTGAGTGATTCCTTACTAAAAGTTGTATTATTTTTTTACAACCACCTGATTTTTAAGCAATATTTTATTAAAAAACAACACATGATAAGGTAGTGAATTTTCCCAATAATCCCACGTATGAGCTCCGGGACGTTCTGTATAATCGTGATCTACTTTATTATATACTAATCTTCGGTGTAATTCTCTGTTGGGTTCTATCAAAAAGTCATCAACTCCGCAATCGATAATCAAAGGAAGTTTATTGGCTTTTATTTTATCCAGCATTCCCATTACGGCATATTGTGCATACATTTCTGAGCTATCGCTTTTGTCTCCAAAAACAGGCTGCATCAATTTTACTACCTGAGCCGAAGATTCACGATTGAGCATTGTACTCATATCTACGGCACCGCTCATACTTCCGGCAGCGCAAAACAATTCAGGATGTTTGGCCGATAAGTATAATGCGCCATGACCTCCCATAGAAAGTCCTGTTATTACTCTTCCGTTTCGGTTACTTATCGTTCTATAGGTTTTATCTACTTTTTGAACCACTTCCTGCGTAATAAAAGTCTCAAACTGACTTCCTTTATTTACCGGACTGTCCAAATAAAAACTGAATGTCTCTCCTTCTGGCATTACAATAATAATATTATACTGATCAGATAAATTTTGAACTAGTTTTTTGTTTGGTGTATTTTTAAGCCAATCGCTAAAATGACCGTAAGCGCCATGCAATAAATACATCACCGGAAACGCCGATTTGCTTTTTGCATACGAATTAGGCAACACTACCGCCGCTTTGTAGGTTTTGCTCATGGCTGTACTGGCAACTTGTAAAGTATCTACTTTTGCGGCATAACTCATTGAAGAAGCGCATAAAAGAACAGCAAATACTAAAATTCTAAAGTTTTTCATAGTTATATTTTTTCTTTTTTGGGATTGTAAATATAGTTTTTTCCGCGTAAATTATATGAAAAATCCGACTGGTTTTTAGATAATGAAAGGTTGCCACGAATTGCTCGAATTTTCACGAATTGGATTACGAATAATTTGTTGCAAAAAAAAAGCCACAGATTATATGATTAAAATGATTTTTTTTAGCTGCGAAAAGGCTACCAAAACCCGACCGAAGGAAACAAGCGAAGGAATTACATGAATTTCACGAATTGGATTACAGATAATTTGTTGTAAAAAAAAAGACACAAATTAAAAAATCACTTTAGTCTGTGGCAAAAAAATATCAGCATCCATTTAATTCGTGGAATTCGTGGAATTCGTGGAATTCGTGGAATTCGTGGCAAAAAAATAGACACAGATTAAAAAATCATTTTAATCATTTAATCTGTGGCAAAAAAAAAAAAAAAAAATCCGCGATAACCAGTTTAATCCGCTTAACCCGTGGCCCATTACATCGTAAAATAAAAAAAAACCATTCGCCGCAACGAATGGTTTTAAATATAAATTAGATTATTTCTTACCAGATTACTACTCGCAAACTATCCGGCTGATACATTTTATCTCCTTTTTTGACATTAAATGCTTTGTGAAATTCAGGGATATTACTCAAAGGTCCGTTGACTCTAAATTGTTCCGGCGAATGTACATCGGTCATAATTTGATTGATTTTCGACTCATCTCTTCTGTTGATCATCCAGGAATAAGCGTAGGCAAGGAAATAACGTTGCTCCGGAGTTAATCCGCTAATTTTTTCCTTGTTTTTAAATTGTGCTGTTTTCTGGAATGCTTCATACCCCATAATTACGCCGCCCAAATCGGCAATGTTTTCACCCTGAGTGGCATCTCCATTTACATTTTTGCCCAATATTGTATATTTATTATATTGCTCTACTATCAATTTGGTTTTTGCTTTAAATTTTTTCAAATCTTCAGCTGTCCACCAATTGTTTAGATTTCCTTTCTCGTCATATTGACTTCCCTGATCATCAAAACCATGCGTTATTTCATGCCCGAAGAAAGAACCACCAATAATTCCGTACAAAATAGCATCGTCCGGCATACGTCCTTCATAACCCGGAACAATAATATTACAGGCCGGAATAACAATTTCGTTGTTACTTGGGTTATAGTATGCATTGTAAGTTTGCGGTTGCATCACCCATTCGTTTCTGTTTACCGGTTTCCCGTATTTGTTGATCATGTATTTATAATCCCAAATATTAGCACTCATAACATTCCCACAATATGATTTTCGATCTACAGAAAGTGCGCTCATATCTTTCCATTTATCAGGATATCCCAATTTCATGACCATTTTACTCAGCTTGAATAAGGCTTTTTGCTTGGTAGGTTCACTCATCCAATCCAGTTTTTTGATATGCGAAGCAAATACATCACGAATGTTGTTTCCAACCTCCAATAATTTCTCTTTGACACCTTTTGGCATATAATCACTCACATAAACCTGACCTATTAATTCTCCTAAAGAAGAATCTGTTTGCTCTACTACTCTTTTCCAACGTGGTTTTTGAGTTGCTACTCCATTTAACGTTGTGGCATAAAACTTGAAATTTTCTTTTTCGATAGCCGCATTCAGATAGGGAGCGTATGAACTTACAAGATTCCACTTCAAATACGTTTTCCAATCTTCGATCGAATATTTTTTAATCGTAGTATTTAGAGCTGTAAAGAATTCCGGTTGTCCTACTATTACAGTATCTGCTTTTGCAATACCTAAAATTGGCAATACTTTTTTCCAGTCGATATCAGGTGTAAGCGAATTGAATTTTTCTACCGAAAGTTTGTTGTAATTTTTTATAGGATCGCGAAGTGCTTCTAATTTTCGGGATGATTTTGCCAATTCGGTTTCGAGTTTCATAATCGTTGCTGCATTTTTTACCGCAACTGATTCTTCATCTCCCGTAAATCGCATCATCGTTTTAAGATGTGCTACATAAGCAGTACGAATTTCTACATTTCGTTTGTCCGAATCGAGATAATAATCTCTTTGTCTCATTCCTAAACCGCCTTGTCCGAAAAACAGCGCATATTTTGTACTGATTTTATCGTCTTGCGAAACATAAAATGTAAACGCCGGATCTGCTCCAACAGTTTGCAAATGCACAATTGTATTGATTAATCCTGAAACATCTTTAATTTCGTTGATTTTTTTAATTTCGGCATTTAGCGGAGACAAACCTGCTTTTTCGATGGCAATTGTGTCCATTCCTGAAGCATAAAAATCACCTATTTTTTGTTTGTTACTTCCTTTTGCTGCCGATTCATCTTTGGCCGAGCTTTCGCAGATATTTTTAATCTGTCCGTTGATTGTATCAATTACAGTTCTCATAATTCCGTTATTGCTGTCTGTTTTTGCAATAGGATTTTTTTTGAACCAGCCATTATTAGCATAATTAAAGAAATCATCTGCCGGATTGATGGTGGTATCGCGATTGGTAATTAAAGGATCTGAAAATGCGACTTCTTTTTTATTGCAGCTAAAAAATGTCATTCCGATAAGGAGGAATGTAACAGGTTTTCTAAATAAATTCATTCAGTTATAAATTTTGGTTGATGTATTCAATCTATTATTTGGATTGTTATAATTTAAAAATAACAAGCATGTAAATATAATTTTTATAACAACAAAAATTAAAAAAATCCAAATTTTAAATTCCAAATTCCAATACTGAACTTAATCGTGATTGGGGAAAATTCAAAATTTTAAATTCCCAAAAAAAGCTTCGACTAGGCTCAGCTGGACATAATAAAAAAGTTTGCCACGAATTTCACAAATTAACACGAATTAATATTTTCCTTTTACTTAGAAAAAATTAGTGCTAATTTGTGGAATTCGTGGCAAAAAATATAAAGCTTCCTCCTATGGAATTAGCTAATAATTATTTTGTGTTCGTGACGGTATTGCGAAGCGCTTTTACCGGTGTATTGTTTGAAGGATTTACTAAAATGACTAAAATTATTAAAGCCGCTTTCGTAACACACTTCATTTATACTTATTGGTTTTTCGGCCAATAGTTTTGATGCGTGTACCAAACGATATTCGTTTACAAACTCTGTAAAGGTTTTATTCGAAATCTTCTTAAAATAACGGCAGAACGAAGGCGTTGTCATACTTACCAAGCTCGAAACTTCGTCTATCGCGATAGATTCCTGAAAATGATCTTTTACGTAATTAAAAACAACATTAATACGATCATTATCCTGCGTTTGCAATTCTAACGAAAATCCGTCGGCATTCAGCACAGTATATTCTTCAGAAGAATCTAATTCGTCTAAAACACTCAGGAGCGTCAATAAACGTTCAAACGGAAGCTGGTGTTCCATCATCTCGATTTTCTTACCGATTTTTTTTTTAGTTTCTCCGCCAAACGCGATTCCTGCTTTTGCCTGACTAAAAAGATTCTGAACCTTTTTCATTTCGGGAGCTACAAAAAAATCATTCCCTAAAAACTCCGGTTTAATATGAATAACGGTTTCATTAATATTTCCCGTTTGTTCATTTGTAAAACCACAATGTGGCAAATTAGCACCTATAAGTATCAAACTACCATTTGTATAATAAGAAACATGGCTTCCTATTTGTCTTTTCCCCGCCCCACCATTTATATAAACCAACTCGATTTCTGGATGATAATGCCATAAATGCGCTTTACTGTTGGTCTTTTCGGCGTGCTTTGTGTAGGTAAAAGAACTTCCGTATGAGTTTGATATCACTTCAAGAGCTGGGGCAATTGTCTTCATGATAATTTCTTTAAAAAATAATAGCAAATTTAACAAAATCGCCTAATATAATTTAAAAATTAACCTATAACGGTTTCGTAAATGAGAATTTTGCATAATAATCATTAAAAGTTAAATCATCAAATTGCTACAATTCATCATTTTTTTTCATGATCCGTATTTTTTTGTTAGATTTTTTCCATAAATCGTATTTAGTAGTGGCTTTAAATAAAGATACCTCTTATTTGTAAGAATATTAGAACTTTTACATAAATGTTAATTTTATTGAATAATTGAAAAATAATAGCCGAATTAACAAAAACACCTAATATTATTCAAAAATTAACCTATAACGGTTTCGTAAATGAGAATACAGCACATAAATTGGAAAATACAGTTGTGAAAAAAAAGTAATCCCTACAGTAATTTAGCATCAGAAAATTAGAACAAACAAATTTAAAACGAAGAGTTATGAAAAAGATATTAAAATTAAGTTTAGTGTGCGCAGTACTTTTTACTGGAATGAGTACTTATGCAATTGATGGTAATGATAATGGAGCAGCTGATTTTAACCTTCATGTATTAAAGGCTAATGGAAAGCTAATTACGTTTGCTTTAAACCAGGTTAAAAAAGCAAGTATTAGTATTTATGATAAAAACAATACTTTAATCTATTCTGAAAATGCTTTTGGGAAAGAAGGTATTTTAAGAACTTTTAGTTTAGAAGAACTTCCAGAAGGAACTTACTTCTTACAAGTTGAAGACAGCGTAAAAAAAGTAAGACACGAAATTACAATTACTGATGATACATCTGTATTATCTTCAAAAGCAGTTTCGTCAGCATATAAAGCAAATACAATTGCTCAAAATTCAAGCGTAGCAGTACGCTAAAAAAGTTTATACTTCTCATAAAGTATAAAAATGAGGTTAGATAGTTAGTAAAGTTAAAAACATGATTGTTTTGAAACAGCTCTTTGTGGTTATTGAGCTGTTTTTTTTGTGCCATACTTTTTTGAATTTGCCACAAAGGCACTAAGACACCAAGTTTTTATTTATAAAGTTTTTAACCGCAAAGCACGCAACCCCGATAGCTATCGGGATACGCAATGTTCGCAAAGATTTACACAAAGTTCGCAAAGCTAATTTAACAAAAAGCTTTGCGAACTTTGTATTTTTTATAAAACCCTTAAAGTTTAATCTTTGCGGTCTTTGCGGTTAAATAAAACTTTGCGGTAAAATAATCTACTTCAAAATGAGATTTAAACACAGAGAACACTAAGAGTTTTATCTAAGAGTACGCTCAAAAACACGGAGTTCACAAAGCTTTGTCAATATAAAGCTTAAGTTCCGAAGATACCGCGCTTGAAAATCCCTCACAAAATAAACGAAATATTATTATGAAAAAGATGGCCCTAGCCCCGATAGTCCCGAAGCTTCGGGAGGAAATCCTTTTGTGTCCGCCGCGGCGGACACAAAAGATTGAAACGGATAGCGGGATTAGCTCCTGAAAAAAGATTTGCTTTTTATCATAGATCGAAATGACAAAAATGAGCATAAAAAATCCGTTTTTATCTGCGTTTTCGCTTTAGCGAATCCGTGTCATCCGCGTACCATCTCAACATAAATCCACAAAACTTTTGTAAGAAAACCAGAACAACCAATATTATCTCAATTTAAACAAAACATTAAAAAATAATAACCTAATTAACAAAAACGCTAAAAATAATTCAAAATTTAACCTATAACGGTTTCGTAAATGAGAATACAGCATCGAAATTGGCAAATAGAGTTGTTAAAAAACATCTATATCATAAGTAATTTAGCATCAGAGAATTAGAACTATTAATTTAAAACTAAATACCATGAAAAAGATTTTAAAATTAAGTTTAGTATGTGCGGTACTTTTTACTGGAATGAGTACTTATGCAATTGACGGGAATGAAGATTTTAATCTTCACGTATTAAAGAATAATGGAAAAGTAATTACGTTTGCCCTTAATCAGGTAAAAAAAGCCAATTTATCGATTTATGATAAAGAAGGTACTTTAATTTATTCTGAAAGCGCTTCAGGTAAAGATGGAATTTTGAGAACTTTTAGCTTAGAAGAATTTCCTGCCGGAACTTACTTCCTGGAAGTTGAAGATAATGTAAAAAAAGTGAGACACGAAATTACTATAACTGACGATGCAACTGTATTATCAAAAAAAGCAATTTCATCAGTTTACAAAGCAGGTTTTTCTGCTAAAAATACAAACGTAGCAGTACGCTAAAAAGTTATACTGAAAAGTATAAAAATGAGGTTAGATAGTTAGTAAAGTTTAAAACGAGAAATTCGTTTTTAGAACAGCTCTTTGTGGTTATTGAGCTGTTTTTTTATGCCCAATTTTTACCAATAACCTTTAGCCATTTTATTTTTAGAAAACTATTCTTAATAAATATAATACTGTGATTATTACACCATTAAAAAACAGGAACTAAAAAACATCCAAGAGCCCAGTAATTACGTACATAGTTCAGCCAAAGCACAGAAACATCTTTAATTCAGCAATTTAGACATAGAAAAAAGTGATTTTTTTGCATAAAATTAAATTTCAATTTGTAGTTTTGAGCGTTCCACAAACAGTAATTAACAATTTAAAAAAAACATGACAAATTTTACCAAAATGGGCTTAGTTGTTGCCGTATTTTTAACAACAATCTTTACTTACGCAATTGATGGAAAAGGGGATTATATTTTGAATATAAAAACCGGAAACGGAAAAGTAATTAGCTTTACTTTGAACAACGTTGAGAAATCAGTTTTTTCTATCTACGACGAAAACCATAATTTAGTGTACACAGGATCATCTGCTACAGATAAATTAGAGATTTCGAAAACTTTAAGTTTAGAGGCATTTCCTGCCGGAACTTATACTTTAGAAGTAAACGAAAATGGTAAAGTTGCGAAACACGATATTGCTGTTTCTGCTAAAAAATCAAAAACTATTAAGCTTGACGAATCAGTAAACGAAAGTCCTGGTTTCCGTCGTTAATTGTTTTTTACAAAAAATTGAAAAAGCATCGGCCGCGGCTGATGCTTTTTTTTTGTTATATAAAAAGTGATTTTATAAGTAATGAAATATTTAATGCAAAACCATAATAAAAAAAACAATTATGAGTTATATAACTGATTTACATAATTTTGCAAATAAAAATATTACAAATTCAATTTTTTTATTGTTTTAAGAATTAAGCATTTTTCCAATTCATTCAAAAAAATGTCTATGCAACAAAAACTAGCTATTTTAATATCATTGACTGCTTTTTCATTTCGGGTTGCTGCCCAGACTGAAGAATTTTACACTACTGATAAAATAAGCAACAAATATGCTTATGTCGACGTAATAAAAACTTATGAAAATGTTGCCGCAAAAGGATACAAATCTGTAGACCTGTTTCAAAAGTTAGGAAACTCCTCTTATACGCATTGCTATTTTGAGAAAGCAGCAGTATGGTACGGCGAACTATTTGCTATGACTTCAGATTTAGACCCTATATATTATTACCGCTACGCAGAATCTTTGCGCTCTCTTTCTCAAAATGATAAAGCCGATGCGTTGATAGAAAAACTAAAAAGTAAATCTAATGCAATGGTAAAGCGTAAAATATAGGGAAGATTTTATCTTTTTAAATTTATTAAAAACAAAAAAGCACCAGTTGTGGCTGATGCTTTTATATGAATAAATCTCTCTTGAAAATACTACTTCACTTTAAGTAATTTTTCTAAATGTTCTAATTTTATCCTTTTCTGCCTGAAGCAAACGTTCGTAAAGTTTTTTATCTTCTTCTACAGTTTCCATTAATTTATCTAACGGATTAAAAGTGCAAGTGTTACTATTTCCGAAATTCACTTGGCTGGCTTTCGTATCATGAAAAGTATTAAAATAATTAATCGCAGCTTCTTCCGAAAAATTCTTAATCGCTTCAACCGTTACACCAAGTGCTTTCGCCAGTTCAATAAGTTTTGCTTCATCAATCGTTTCGCTATTTTCTATAGCCGAAACCGCTTGCTGGTTTGTTCCTAAGCTTGCGCCAAAGTTTCCTGTTTCATATCACGAAGTTCACGAATACGGCTTATTTTTCGCCCTATATGATTTGGTTTTGTTAGTGTGCTCATAATTCAAAGATAATAATTAAGTGTAAAAACTCGCAAAATGTAAAAAACATATTTATCGCCGTACCATACAGCCAAAAATGATTTGATATAGAACAATCTATTTCTTTCTTCGCCAGACAAACAAAAGTACGATTTTTCTTTCTATAAAATTATACAAGCCAAATTGTAATACGAGCAACAAGATACAAATAATAAATATACGCCTTATGGAAACTAATGAAACAGCTACTTTAGCAAGACTTAAAAAATTAACTGCATTATATTTTCGCACCTTACAACCTGCCAACGATCAACAAGAAACTTACATCGCTCAAATTAAGTTTTTAAATTACTTTGAATTGGGTTGCGCTATTACCGATATGATAAAATTATGTATTTTGGCACTTGATCACGATATGCACAATGTGAACGAAAAGAAAAACCAATCTATAAATGTGGGGCTTATTTTAGAAACCGTCCTGCAAATGTTCCCTTTGAATGAAATGGAGTTTTTGGGCTATGTTGGGGAAATGGTTGGAGAATGATTTTCTTTTTTTGCTATTTCAAAACGGTATAAACATAGCCCGTGGTTTCAACCACGGGAGCGTCATATTGTCTTTCTCATATTGTGTCCCCGTGGTTGAAACCACGGGCTATATTTGATAATAGGATTTTTTATGGTTTTGCTAGTGCTGATGAATTATGAGAACAAATTTCTTTGTCATGGACGGATTTTAATCCGTCCCTACAATATGTTTTGTTCCTTCGGAACTTTTTTTAAACTTTATCAAAAATAGTCACAATATTCTCATTTCGACGAAGGAGAAATCTTCGCTGGTAACTCCTCAACAGTGCTTGCTCAGCGTTTGGAGATTTCTCCCTTCGGTCGAAATGACAAACTTTATGGTGCTTTATTGTTTTACTGCTGGCGCTAATGAATTTTGATTACGAATTTCTTTGTCATGGACGGATTAAAATCCGTCCCTACATTATGTTTTGTTCCTTCGGAACTTTTTTTAAACTTCATCAAAAATAGTCACAATATTGTCATTTCGACGGAGGAGAAATCTTCGCAAGTAACTCCGCAACGAAAATTCAATCTTTATAGAGCTACTCGTGGGGATTTCTCCTTCGTCGAAATGACAAAACTGTGAGGATATAATTTGGTTTTACGAACAGAAAACTTGAGCGAATAAGAAAAAAGTAGGTATTTACACTTAATGTTAATCATTAAGCTTTTAATATATTTGAATTACGTTGCGTGAATAAGAATTAAAATATATGAATCAAATATTTAATTCTATTACTATGAATAAACGCAAATGTATCATGGGCAACAGAGTAAAAAATTAAACAGTAAATTCTACAATAATGAAAGAAAAGGTATTTACTAATGAAACTGATGAAGCTGTTTTAGAGCAAATAAACAGTAAAATCATGAAGCATACTATTCAATTCTTAAATGAGGTAAATGGTAAACTCAAACCATTTGGTTCTGGTGTCTTTGCTAAGATTTATAATGATTATTTTATTATAACGGCATCACACGTTGCAAGTTTCTTTGAAGATCATCCTAATGAAGATTTAAGAATTAGAGTTAGTAACAAACTTTTTATACCTGTATTAGGTGAAGTAAAATATTCAATTATTGAAAAAAGTGAACCTATTGATTTGGCATACATTAAGCTTGACAAACAAACGACATTCAATTTGTCAAAAGCTTACATTCCTGTTACTATAGAAAAATTTCGACACCACAACAATTTATTAAATGGAACCAATTATTGTGTACTTGGTTATCCCGTTATCAATATTACTAAAGAAGAAAAACCTTTTAATACAGGCGCAACATTTTTTTTGGGTAGTCCTCCTACTAATGATAAGCCATATCAACTTTATAAGTTCAACAAAAGAGACCACATGATATTGAATGTAAAAGGAAAAGGTACAAATGTTAATACTAATAAAAGAGATAAAATAATTCCTCAATTTCATGGCATAAGTGGCTGTGGACTATGGCTTTTATTGATTTATGATAACCCTGCGACAGGCAAAACTGAAGTTGATTATAGATTAGTAGGCATAATGACCGAATTTAGAACTGGAAAGTACTTTTGCGTAATTGCCAATAGGATATGGTTAATAATTGAAGCTTTTAAAATGGCGGAAAAATTTACGTTTAAAGAAAAATTTATAAAAAAAGGATTCGTTGCCTAACGACTTTTACTATTTGGTCTGAGAACTTTTTATTAAAATAAAAACCTCCCATTTCTGAGAGGTTTTTCCATAAAATAAAATCCAAAAAGATTCTACATATTCCTTCTATACTGCCCGCCAACTTCAAACAACGCCGAAGTAATCTGACCCAGCGAACAAACCTTTGTAGCTTCCATTAAATGGTCGAATAAGTTTTCGTTTTTAATGGCCGCTTCCTGTAGTTTGTTTAAGTGCTCATTTACTTTTGCTTCGTGAAACTGGTGTAAATTATCCAGCATCGTAATTTGATATTGTTTTTCTTCTTCGGTGGCGCGAATTACTTCTGCCGGAATTACCGTTGGAGAACCTTTTGAACTTAGGAACGTATTTACACCTACAATTGGGAAATCTCCGTTGTGTTTCAGGGTTTCGTAATACAAACTTTCTTCCTGAATTTTAGAACGTTGGTACATGGTTTCCATTGCACCCAAAACTCCGCCACGTTCTGTGATTCGGTCGAATTCTTGTAGAACGGCTGCTTCAACCAAATCGGTTAATTCTTCGATGATAAACGATCCCTGAATTGGGTTTTCGTTTTTCGCCAAGCCTAATTCTTTATTAATAATCAACTGAATCGCCATTGCTCTACGCACCGATTCTTCTGTTGGTGTTGTAATCGCTTCATCATAAGCATTAGTATGCAATGAATTACAGTTATCGTAAATCGCATACAAAGCCTGCAAAGTCGTTCTGATATCATTAAAATCAATTTCCTGTGCGTGCAACGAACGTCCCGAAGTTTGAATATGATATTTAAGCATTTGCGCTCTTTCGTTGGCCCCGTATTTGTTTTTCATGGCTTTTGCCCAAATTTTACGTGCCACACGACCAATAACCGAATATTCAGGATCTACTCCATTCGAGAAGAAGAACGATAAATTAGGTCCAAAATCGTTGATGCTCATTCCGCGGCTTAAGTAATATTCCACGTAAGTAAAACCATTAGAAAGCGTAAAGGCCAATTGCGTAATTGGGTTTGCTCCTGCCTCTGCAATATGATATCCTGAAATCGAAACGGAATAAAAATTACGAACGTTTTTAGTAATAAAATATTCCTGAACGTCTCCCATTAATCGCAACGCAAATTCGGTAGAAAAAATACAGGTATTTTGCGCCTGATCTTCTTTTAGAATATCCGCCTGAACCGTTCCACGAACTTGTGATAATGTTATGGCTTTAATTTCGTTATACACTTCCTGAGGTAAAACCTGATCTCCGGTAACGCCCAAAAGCATTAATCCTAAGCCATTGTTTCCTTCGGGTAAATCGCCTTGGTATCTTGGACGTTCTAATCCGCTTTCTTTATATATTTTGTTGATTTTAGCTTCAACTTCTTTTTCTAATTCGTTCTCCTTAATATAATACTCGCATTGCTGATCGATTGCGGCATTCATAAAGAAACCTAACAACATTGGCGCTGGTCCGTTGATGGTCATACTTACAGAGGTTAAAGCATGAACCAGATCGAAACCTGAATACAGTTTTTTAGCATCGTCAAGACAACAAATTGAAACTCCTGCGTTCCCGATTTTTCCGTAAATGTCCGGACGCAAATCAGGGTCGTTCCCGTATAAAGTCACACTATCAAAAGCGGTCGAAAGTCGTTTTGCCGGCAATCCCGCGCTTACATAATGAAAACGTTTGTTGGTTCTTTCCGGTCCACCTTCTCCCGCAAACATTCTCGACGGATCTTCGCCTTCACGCTTAAACGGATATAATCCTGAAGCAAACGGAAATTCTCCCGGAACATTTTCCTGTAAATTCCAACGTAAAATATCGCCCCAGGCTTCATATTTAGGCAAAGCAATTTTCGGGATTTGTATGTGTGATAAACTCTCGGTGTGTGTCGCGATTTTAATTTCTTTATCACGAACTTTAAACGAATATACCGGATTTTTATATTTGTTGACTTTCTCGTCCCAATTCAGGATAATTTCCCAATTGTACGGATCTAAATCCATTTTTACTTTATCAAACTGGTTCAGTAAAAGATTAAGAAATATTCTATTTTCGTCAAGTCCTTGGGCTGCGCTAAGGGTGACACTATCTTCATCAATTCCTGCTTTAGTAATTTGCGGAATTTTTCCTGAAACTGATTCTATGGTTTTAAAGATTCCGTATAATTTTTGAGCTACTTTTTGTTGCGAAAGCGCACTTTCATCATACGATCTGTTGTTCTCTGCAATTTCAGATAAATAACGGGTTCTGTGTGGCGGAATCACGAATATTTTCTCGCTCATTTCGCGCGTAATTTCAAAAGTCGATTTTAGATCTGAATCTGTTTTTTCAACAATTTTATCCATAATCGCTTTATACAGCGTGTTCATTCCCGGATCATTAAACTGCGAAGCAATGGTTCCGAAAACTGGCATATCATCAGGATTTTTATCCCACAGATTATGGTTTCTTTGATATTGTTTTTTAACGTCACGAATCGCGTCAAGCGCACCTCTTTTGTCAAATTTGTTCAAAGCCACTAAATCAGCAAAATCAAGCATGTCGATTTTTTCTAATTGTGTTGCAGCTCCAAATTCCGGCGTCATTACGTATAAGGATACATCAGAATGATCCATAATCTCTGTATCTGATTGTCCGATTCCCGAAGTCTCAAGGATAATCAAATCGTATTTTGCAGCTTTTAAAACCTGAATCGCTTCGGCTACATATTTAGATAATGCTAAATTCGACTGACGTGTGGCCAGCGAACGCATATAAACACGTGGATTATTTATGGCATTCATTCGGATTCTGTCTCCTAAAAGTGCACCACCGGTTTTTCTTTTCGAAGGATCAACAGAAATTAATCCGATTGTTTTTTCCGGAAAGTCAATTAAAAAACGACGAACCAATTCATCAACCAAAGATGATTTTCCCGCTCCACCCGTTCCTGTAATTCCCAAAACCGGAATTTTAGAATTGGTATTATTAGTATGAATTTGATCGAAAATCGGTTTTGCGATTTCAGGGAAATTCTCAGCTGCCGAAATTAATCGTGCAATTGCGGTTGGAATTTTATTTTCGATATGATCGATTTCTCCGTTTAGTTTGTCTCCAATAGGATAATCTGAACGTTCTACCAAATCGTTGATCATTCCCTGTAAACCTAAAGAACGGCCATCATCAGGAGAATAAATTCTGGTAATACCATATTCGTGTAATTCTGAAATTTCGCTTGGCAGGATTACTCCGCCTCCGCCTCCAAAAATCTTAATATGCCCCGCCCCTTTTTCATGGAGCAAATCATACATATATTTAAAGTATTCATTATGTCCGCCCTGATAAGAGGTCATGGCAATCCCATTTGCATCTTCCTGAATAGCGGTATTTACCACTTCTTCGACACTACGATCGTGCCCCAGGTGAATTACCTCAACCCCAGTTGACTGAATAATACGACGCATAATATTGATCGCTGCATCGTGTCCGTCAAAAAGAGATGCTGCAGTAACAATTCTTACTTTATTTTTAGGAATATATGGTATTTGTTGTTCCATTTTATGAATATGATAATTTTAAGGGAGCAATTTACAAAATATTATAATATTTGGTTATCGTAATATCTTTTTCTTAACAAAAAAAAGAATATTTTTTTTATAGAGAGGGGTAACAATTTCAATCGTTATCGTATATATCCTATATAAGTCTTATAGAAAAGTTAACAACATGGTAATCTTGAAAAATTTAATTTAAATACAACAACTTGTTTTCCAGATACCTAAAGTAATTTAGCATGGTAGAAAAGCCCCAAATTTTTACCCAAAAACTTTTATTCTCAAGTAATAAACGTAAAAATTTAAAAAATGAAAACATTATTCCAATTCACCGTAATTTTAAGTTTGACTTTCTTTGTATCTTCTTTTAATACAGTAGAAAACGACATCCTATCCTATAAAAAAACTGCATCCGGCACAACTGTTTACACTAATTCAGATGCTGATAATGTAGAAGAACTTTCAAATGATTTCTTTAAAAGATATTCTGATTTAAAAAAATATAAATCTGATGTCATGTCATTATACAAAAACAGAACTTTGGGAACTATTTGGTTTGACGAAGATAACATTAATGAATTTGGATCTGTACTTTACGAAAAAGCAAAAAAAACAAACGACTTAATTATTCCTTATCAAAAAGAAATTGATGACCTTTTTTCATCCTCAGAAACAAAAATTTCTAAAACAGATGCTGATATGCTTATAAGCTCTTTATATATTGCTTATGCTAAAAAAAACAATACCGATATTAAGAAAAAAGTATCTTATGATGCCTTGCTGAAAGATTTTTTAAACTACAGCACTATCGAAGAAGCAAATGCCTCAACAACCACCGCTGATGTAAAAGTAGAATATGATCAGTACTATAAATTACAGGATGTTCTAAAAAAATATAAAAAAATAGAACGATCTAATAAATGGAAACCTATTACTCCTGCAGAAACACCTTATAAAGAATTACGTCCGGATGCTGTTTCGAACACTATTGCCCAGGTCAGAAGCCGCCTATATTTATTAGGAGATTTAAAAACAGATTCTAAAAGCGATGTTTACGATCGTGAATTGATGGATGCTGTAATGAAATATAAAGTTCGTAACGGTTTTAAACCTAACTATATTCTGGCAGAAGAACATATTAAGGAAATGAATGTACCGCTTGCTGATAAAATGGAAACATTAAAGCTTAATATGGAAAGATGTCGTGCTATTTCGGCTCAGATTGCTGCTAGCGATGAATATGTTTTGGTAAACGTTCCTTCGTATGAATTGATTTATGTGAAAAACGGAAAAGTACAATTGACCTCGAGTGTATTTGTTGGTGCGCCATTGACTAAAACTACCATTTTTAACGGAGAAATTGACAGAATCGTTTTTAGTCCTTACTGGACTGTACCACAAAGCATTGTAAACAACGAGTTGAAAGGTAAAATTGCTGAAAACAAAAATTATCTTGCCGAAAAAAATATGGAAATAGTAAATGGTCAGGTAAGACAAAAACCAGGGCCTGATAACTCTTTAGGATTGGTAAAATTTATGTTCCCGAATCCCGATGATATTTATATGCACGATACGCCATCTAAAACCTTATTCGATTTTGAAAAAAGAACTTTCAGCCACGGTTGTATCAACGTAAAAATGGCAAAAGAATTAGCAGCAGCTATGCTTAAAGATTATCCTGAATGGACTCCCGCTAAAATTGATAAAGCGATGGAAGGAAAAACAGAAAACAGTTTTAAATTAGCTAAAAAAGTGCCTATTTATATTACGTATTTTACTTCATTGGTAAACGAAAATGGCGAAATTGGTTTCTATCAGGATGTTTACGAAAGAGATATTGAACTAACTAATATCTTATCTACACAAGCTGTGTCTTCAAATTAATTTTAGAACAACTTACTTATATAATCGGGAATTCATTCAATTGAGTTCCCGATTTTTTTTATAATAAATGTATCGTATTTAATGGTAAATCGGCCAAGGAAATTATAACCTTAAATTAATAGTCTTTAAACTTTTAGCAGTAAAAAATAGTGTTTTTTAAAGACATCTTTGCAACTCACAAAAAGTACTACTTTATAAAAATTAAAGCTATGAAAATCAATATTCTTAAACCATTTCTATTCTTCCTAATTTTAGGCTTAACAGCATGTTCTTCTAACGATTCTAATGAAGATGAAAATAGTATTCCTGAAAAAAATTCTTATGATTACTATGTGAATACTGCTATGCAAAAAGCAATTGATGATCTTGGCATCACCATTCACAAAGGTTTGACTCCTCCTAATGTAGAAGGCGTTTATGCGATAAATCCATTTTATTGTGCTAAATCTACTCAAACTAAAGATAATTTCGAGGACTTAGAGGTAGGTGTATCAACGCTTACACTTTCGAATCAGAATACTGCAAAACTAAGTGTCGATTTCAACAATTTTCTTATTTACTCTATCATGTTTAAAAATGAAACATGGCAGGGAAAAGGTTCTTTTATATCCGGCGAAGGCAATAAATTCTCTATTCTATTACATAGCAATGGAGAATTAGAAAGTAATAATTCAGTTTCAAAATTTCAAAACCTGATTATTTTATCCGGCGAAATAGATGTTCAGAATAATAAAATAAAAGGTATCAAAAATTTACAAATGGCATCGATCATGTCTGATGATTATGGTGATACGCATAAAACCCTAATAGAAATTGGACAAGGTCGTTTGTTTACCAATAGTTATGCTCCTCTGCAGTAATTTTATAAAAAAGTCATTTTAAAAACAAAATCATGACAAAAATAATTGCGCGAAAAAAAGAAAAATCCTGTCCGGGATACATCAGTGGTTTTTTGGTAAGAAATGAAGAGGACTACGATTTTAAGAATCGGTATAGCAGGAAAACCAAAAACATAGATCCTATTGATTTGGAGTCATATGTAGAAAACGATGATTATTTAACGCAACTATAACCAAACGAAAAGTAAGCAATAATAAAAAAAACTATATAATAAATTTGATAATCATGAAAGAGATTATATCCGTAGAGAGAATGGATGAACTGGGAGATGAACTGATATTAGCTTACGCAGAAGATGCATCACCAAAAACATGGCACAAAATGGTAATGGATTGGAACTTTGACAATTCTGATGCATTTTTAGATTGGTTGGCAGATAATCCGCAAACCGACAAAGCAACTGTATTGATAATATATTGGAAATCGGCACCAAGATATTTTAAACAATTTAAAGACAAGGAGCATTTATTAAAAGAAGAAACTTATAGTCTTAAAAACTTTGAGCGTATAGAGAAAATCGAAAATCATTTTGCAACTGGATTTTATGAGAATCAAAATTTTGAATATGATCCTGCAAATGATGGCGATTTTGACTGGACAAATGATTATTCAGACATAGAAACAGTAAACGAAATTCCTGAAATTATGTTTCAAAAACTTACGGGTAAAAAAATAAAAATGCCTGTCGATTTTAATGAAGGATTTCCACCAGAACTTTATGAACGTCTTGAAAAACTGGCCATTAATTATAACGTAATTTGGGATGAAGATGACGAATATTATGATTTTGAAGATGAATAAAATAGAGACTGGTAAAGAGGAGATAGTATTTAGAGGTTTTAATTTATTTTTTTAGATCTATTTCAAAAAAGCATATCTTTCAAACATCAAAATAAAATCTATTATGGAAGACGATTACGTTGAAGTTCGAAAAAGCTGGTGGGAAAGAAACTGGAAATGGTTTGTACCAACAGGATGTGTAAGTATTTTGCTGATTTTTGTGGTGTTTATTGCCAGTATTTTCTTTGGAGTGACCTCGATGATGACCAATTCTGATGCCTATAAAGGTGCCATGACCGAAGCGCAAAAGAACAAACTGGTAATCGAAAAACTGGGAACACCAATTGAAGATGACGGAATGACTTCAGGAAACATCAGCACAAACAATGATAGTGGAAATTGTAATTTACAAATCCCGATAAAAGGCCCTAAAGGAAAAGCAACCTTATTTGTCGTTGCAGAAAAAAAAGGCACCTGGAAATACAGCGAAATGACTGTTTTTGTGAAAGCAACAAAAGAAGAGATTGATTTACTGAAAAAATAATTGCATATAAATTGAGGCAGATTCTTAAAAAAGATTTCTGCCTTTTTTTATTGAAAAAACAATATTAGATACAGTATCTTTATCAAAAACAAATTTTCACAATTTTTCGATTATGAATATCCGCCTGCTTACCTTATTATTTCTTTCCATTTTTTCTACTTCAGTATTTTCTCAAAACAACGCAATATCTTCTACAACAGTAAACAAATCTGCTATAGAAAATGAAAGTCAGGATATTTATATCAAAATATTATGGCTGGACAACACCGGAACTCTTCAGCTCAACACCAATTACATCAAAACATTAACAGATCAACAGCGCGCCGCATTAGGTTATATCGCAACAGATGTTAGCAGTGAATGCAATTGGGATGGCGCAAAAAAAGCAGACGGTAGTAATTTAAAATGTAGATTTCTTTCGGCGCTTAATCTGGGATATCAATGTTCTGAAACCCATTTGTCTTTTTTGAAAAAATGGTTCAAGGAGGATACAAAAGTGCTGGACAGATTGCAATATTGTAATAAAACAGAATCTTCGGCAAAAATTCAGGATCATTTTATTGAAATTAAAATGATTACGACTAAGGAAACGATTAAGATTCTTTACAGTGCACTGGGCGAAGATCTTGACAAACAAAAAACATGGAGCTGGCAGGAAGAATCGACTTATTCTTTTACCAAAACCGGAATCAAACAAATAAACCGCAAAAACATCAACGGTGAATACAATTAGAATCATCAGCGCAAACCGAAAACGCATACAATTATTATTGATCTGTTTTAGTTTTCTGCAAGGCATTTCCGTAACAGCACAATCGGGTAATTACCAAGTCATTATTAATAAGGTAAATCAGTTTTCGAAACCTGCCCGAATTTTATCCAAACACATTGACGCAGACGGAAATGGTTCGGCAGAATTTGCAAATGCAAGAAAGCAAGTGCTGCGTTTTCGTTTAGACCATCACAAACTGCAAGTACAGCATGGCGGAATCGGGTATCAGCTTTTCTATTATAAAAATGATTATTTAGAAAAAATTGAAACCTTTGATGTTAATGGAAAACTGGCCGGAGAAGCAGCATCTAAAAATGAATCGGGAGTAGTGTTTATTATCGAAAAGCCCGATTTGTATTTGAAGAAAAAGAAACTCATAGACGATGCAGAAGGTAACATTGATCTAAAAGATGATACCAACGAGAAAATTATAAGAGTCCAATTGTTTGACGAAAATAACATGCCAATACCGGAATTTCAACCTACTTATATTTCCAGCAAAACCTATTGGAATTATAATGTTCGAATGTATTGGCCGTAGAGAAAGAGGCTAAGGTTCTAAGTTGCTAAGGTTCTAAGTTCCTAGATTCTGAGATATTTGAATCTTCAAACCAAATTGATGAACTACAGTTACGGCTTAATTGCAAGCAAAAAATAAACCTATAAGACTCTTAAAAACAACATATTAAGCAATTATTAATTTCAATAAAAAATTTGTTCTTATTAGTTTTTTTGATTGCGATATTGTTATATTTGGCAAAAATTTACCCCATGAAAAAAACTACATTATTCCTATTGCTAACTTTAATTGGCAGTACTTCTTATGCTCAAAAAGCAGATACAAACAAGAAAAAAGTTAAGATTACGATCCCAAAATCAGAACTTTTTAAAGACATTAAAACCTACAACATTATTGTTCAGGGAGATGATACGTGGAATGCTGATTATGCAGACAAAACCACTAAAACTTACGAGCATAATGTACCTAAAAACACTATTGAAGATTACACTAAAAAAGATGCAGCAAATCCTGATGTTCGTGTTTTAATGGGATACAAAGGCGCTACTTATAAAAAAGCGGATAATGGTACTTATGTTTTAGATGGAGATTTTAAATATTTGGTTTTAGGCAAAAACAACGAAATATTATACGAAAAAGGTTCAAATGCTAAAATGTATTCGCCAACTTATATTAATGGTAAACCAAATCAAAGCCTTGCCAGTGACCTGAACAATTTGGGATACAAATATCTTACAGACAATAATATTCTTGCAACTGAAAAAGAATTTTCATTGAACTATGGTTTATTCGAAAAAGCTGAAGAGTTTCCTGAACTTGTTGAGTTTAACACTAAAACGGATGAATTCCTGAACAAAATTGCAGGGAATTCTTTAGATCAGGCCTACCTTACAGATCTTGAAAAATTCTATTTGGGTTATGTGGGTAAAGAATACAAAAAACTAAAGCCAAAAGATTACAACAAAGTAATTTATCTGAATTTATCTTTGACACAAGTGTTTCTTTTTAATTTTGATAAAGCTCTTGAATATCTTGAAACTGCAAAACAAGGTGCAGGAATGATGAGTATGTGGCCAGACGAAGCTACAGCAAACATTAAAAGTTTGATGGCCGTAAACCAAAAGAATATTGGTACTAAGGTTGCCAACCCAACTTTTGATTCTGTTTATTACATTTATCTTAACGGAACTGTATCTCAAGACGGAAAAACACTTACAGGAAAACTAAAAACTGATCGATTTGCAAATCGTGCAGAAGGAAGTATTTTACAAGCAAATGATCCTACTCAGGCAAAAGTTTGGGCATATAAAGATAATGGTGATGTTGATTTTGTTGTTGTAAATGATAAAACGACAATTACAACTGATAAAGGACAGGAATTGAAATTTATTAAATACGATAACGGTTTTATTCTGGTTGAAAAAACAGCTGATTCATGCTATAAAAAATACGAATCTGGTTCGAATGATATTTACTGTGAGAAAGATGGTAAATTTGAATTGAAAAAATAATTCTATTTATTGATAGAAATTCAAAAGAGATTTGGCTAAGGCTGAATCTCTTTTTTTATGCGCAAAACCGTCACGTCTTAAAAAACCAAAACCTGTAATCCAGCCCCGATGGAAGTGGAAATCCTTTTGCTTTTTTATTTAAAAAGCAAAAGATTGCAGCGAACAGCGGGACGAATGTTAATTATAAAACAAATTGTTTCTGCTCCTAAAGAAAATTATGGCTTTGTTTTTGAATAAGTAGTATTTTTGAACCTTATATATAAAACTACTAATGAAAAAGATTTTAATTCTATCTCTTCTATTGTCTCTTAGCTCTCAAGCTCAGGTAAAAGAAACTTTAGCTCAAAAACTGGCAAAATTATCTACTCAGCTTTCGGGAGTGGGCGGTGTTGATATTGCTTCTGGATTAAAGGAGGCTTTAAACAAAGGAATTACTGAACAGGTGAGTAAATTGACTGCTGTTGATGGTTTTTATAAAAATGAAGCCGTAAAAATTTTAATGCCTGCGGAATTACAAAAAGTGGATGCGACTTTACGTAAAATTGGCTTATCGTCTCTTGCAGATGAAGGGATTAAAGTATTGAATCGCGCTGCAGAAGATGCGGTAAAAGAGGCGACTCCGATATTTGTTTCGGCTGTAAAAAATATGTCGTTTACAGATGCTAAAAATATTTTATTAGGAAATGAAAGTGCTGCAACTACGTATTTGCAAAAGGGTACTAATACTGCTTTGTACGCAAAATTCAATCCGGTGATTCAATCCTCTTTCGAAAAAGTGGGTGCCGATGTGGTTTGGAAAAATATCATCAACAAATACAACACGATTCCGTTAGTAAAGAAAGTAAATCCGGATTTGACTGATTATACAACGAATCAGGCTTTGGCAGGTGTTTTTAAAATGATTGCTGTTGAAGAAAAAGATATTCGTACCAATATTAATGCAAGAACTACGCCTTTACTAAAAAAAGTATTTGCTATGCAGGATAAAAAATAATTTTTTTTTAAGGCTCAAAGGTTCAGAGTTACAAAGGTACAAAGCAGCCTTTGCAACTTTGAACCTTTGTGACTTTGTAACTAACCCAAAAAACTAAACCTTGAAATGCAAAAAATAACCATTCTGATTCACTGCAAAGACCAAAAAGGAATTATTGCGGCAGTGACTACTTTTATTGCTAAAGTAGAAGGAAATATTACTTACATCGATCAGCATGTTGATGTAGAACAAAATGTATTTTTTATGCGATTGGAATGTGAACTGACCAATCATAACATAACAATTGAAAACCTAAAAACTGATTTTGACAAAACGATCGCAACCGACTTTAATATGTCATGGGATTTGTACAATCAGGAACAGAAACCAAAAATGGCTTTGTTTGTATCGAAATACGATCATTGCCTTTTTGATATTTTAGGCCGCTACAGCGCCGGAGAACTGAATGTTGAAATTCCGGTTATTATAAGCAATCATAACGATTTAAGATCGATTGCGGAACGATTTGATATTCCGTTTCACTGTGTGCCTTTTACAAAAGATAATAAGGAAGAAGGCGAAGCGAAACAAATTGAATTATTGCAGCGATACCAAATCAATTTTATTGTTTTGGCGCGTTATATGCAGATTATTACGCCAAATTTAATTGCGCTTTACGAGAATAAAATTATCAATATTCACCATTCGTTTTTACCTGCCTTTCCGGGTGCGAAACCGTATCATTCGGCTTTTAAACGTGGTGTTAAGATTATTGGGGCAACGAGTCATTATGTTACGGCTGAATTAGATGAAGGCCCAATTATCGAACAGGATATTGCGAGGGTTTCTCACATACATTCGGTTGATGATTTTATTATGAAAGGGCGTGATCTGGAGCGTATTGTTCTGGCTAGAGCTATAAAACTGCATGCGGAACGTAAGACAATGGTTTATAGTAATAAGACGGTTGTTTTCTCTTAGTTACTAAGATGCTAAGATTCTGAGGTTCTAAGTTTTTTTTTTACCGCAAAGTGCGCGAAGGGTTACGCAAAGGTCGCTAAGTTTTATTCTTGCAATGTAAAAGGGATGCGAAGATCGCAAAGCTTTGGGTATAATTATTGGCTCACGGATTAGGCGGATTTAAACGGGTTTTCGCTGGTTTCTTAAACCGGACTAAAGCCCGGCCCTACAATATCGATAAAGCCAAAGGCTTTTTAATAGTTCCGGAGGAACGAATTATATTGTAGAGCTGGACTTCAGTCCAGATTGGCCCACAGATTAGGCGGATTTAAACGGGTTTTCACTGGTTTCTTAAACCGTACTAAAGCCCGGCCCTATAATACGCATAAAGCCAAAGGCTGTTAATAGTTCCGAAGGAACGAATTATATTGTAGAGCTGGACTTCAGTCCAGTTTACATAAAGATTTTGAAAGATTTAAAAGATTTGTATTTGTATCAAATAACAAAACCCGACAAGTTTTAAAAACTTGTCGGGTTTACTATTTAATATCAAAGAGAACCTTTGAGCCTTTGCAACTCTGTCCCTTTGAACCTCCAAAAAAAACCTATCTCACTTCGATTAATAATCTTGGATCTGAAAAATTATTTACTTCGTCCATGGTTAAACCTAAAGCGTTTGCTACACCTGTTCCGTATGCCGGATCGGCTTTATAACAGTTTCTGATGTGGCGCACCTGAATAAATCTTTGTGCTCCTCCTACTTGTGCTGCAGTATTTTTGAATAATAATTGTTTTTTCTCGTCGGTTAATAAACGGAATAATAAACCTGGCTGGGTGAAATAGTCGTTATCATCGTCTCTGAAATTATGTGCATATGCATCACCATGAAGTTTTAATGGCGGTTCTTTGAACTCTGGTTGTTCCTGCCATTCTCCAAAGCTGTTTGGTTCGTAATGTTTACGTCCTCCGTTATTTCCGTCAACACGCATTGCTCCGTCTCTGTGGAAAGTATTATAAGGACATCTTGATGAGTTTACCGGAATTTGGTAATTGTTTACTCCAAGACGGTAACGGTGTGCATCTCCGTAAGAGAATAAACGGGCCTGTAACATTTTGTCCGGTGAGAAACTAATTCCCGGTGGAACGTGCGCTGGATTAAAAGCGGCTTGCTCTACCTCAGCAAAATAGTTTTCCGGGTTTTTATTCAATTCGAATTCTCCAACCGGAATTAGAGGAAAATCGCCTTTTAACCAAACTTTAGTCAAATCGAAAGGATGAAAACGATAATTCGCTGCCTGATCTTCGGTCATGATCTGAACGAACATTTTCCATTTTGGGAAGTTCCCTTCTTCAATAGCATCGAATAAATCTCTTTGATGGCTTTCTCTGTCGTTACCTACTAATAAAGCTGCTTCTTCATCAGATAAATTTTCGATTCCTTGTTGAGATACAAAGTGAAATTTTACATAATGTCTTTCGTTTTGAGCATTTAGGAAACTAAAAGTATGACTTCCAAATCCGTGCATTTGTCTGTAAGATCTCGGAATTCCACGATCACTCATTACAATAGTAACCTGGTGTAAAGCTTCGGGTAATAAAGTCCAAAAATCCCAATTGTTATCAGCACTTCTTAAATTGGTTTTTGGATCACGTTTTACAGCGTGATTTAAATCCGGAAATTTCATTGGGTCACGGAAAAAGAAAACCGGTGTATTGTTACCTACCAAATCCCAATTTCCTTCGTTGGTATAAAATTTCATGGCAAAACCACGAATGTCTCTTTCGGCGTCAGCAGCACCTCTTTCACCTGCAACGGTTGAAAAACGTACAAACATTTCTGTTTTTTTACCAATTTCCGAAAACAAATCTGCTCTTGTATATTTTGATATATCATGAGTTACAGTAAAAGTCCCATAAGCTCCAGAACCTTTGGCGTGCATTCTTCTTTCCGGAATTACTTCGCGGTCAAAATGAGCCATTTTTTCTAAAAACCAAAAATCTTGTAATAAAACGGGTCCACGAGGGCCTGCAGTTTGTATGTTTTGATTATCCGGAACGGGAGTTCCTGTTGCAGTTGTTAATTTTTTGTTTGAATCCATAATGCTGATATTTAATGTTTTATCAAATATACGAAGATATCCTTATGATATTCATAAACAAAATTGATTGTTATTATATTTTAATAACCAAAAGTTATTTAACGCTACAGAAAGCTCAGAATCCAGTATTAAAAAATCTTAACTTATGTCCAACAAAGTAATAACAAAACCTTAACAGCAAAACATTCATATATGTTAGATCTTTGTAGTGTAATAAACTGGTTATTTATTATTTTGGTTTTGGTTAGTTAAATGATGCCGGCGTCTTCGAGATGCCGGCATTCTTTTTTTATATCAATTTTAGTTTTTTTTGTTTCAGGTTTAAAGTTTCAGGTTGCTTTACTTTATGGTTAGCTTTACCTAAAAAATGTAAGCCTTATTTATATAAAACTATATACAAAATGATAAAACTTGGACATTAACTTATATTCAACAAAGTAATAACAAGACCTTAACAACATAAGATTGATATAAGCCGGATCTTTGTAATGTAATAAACTGGTTATTTATTATTTTGGTTTTGGTTAGTTAAATAGTGCCGGCGTCTTCGAGATGCCGGCATTCTTTTTTTTATCCATTCTTTTTTTTTGTTTCAGGTTTAAAGTTTTGCAAGGATCTACTTTGAGTATAATTTTACCACAGAGATACACAAAGTTTTTCACAGAGTTTCGCAAAGTTTTTTTTACAGAGTTCTGCAAAGTTTTATTTTTAATAAGCTGCCAAAGTTTACAAAGCTATGGAGTTATTTTTTGCGCATAGCTTTGTGAAACTCTGTAAAAAACTTTGTGTTACTCTGTGGTAGAAAACACAATCCAACACAAAGCTATGGGATATTTTTTGCGCATAGCTTTGTGAAACTCTATGAAAAACTTTGTGAAACTCTGTGGTAAAACTAAACTCAAAGTTATAATCTAAAAACTCTTCCCCCATTTTGGATACAACTACACGAGATTTAGATACTTTAAAAAAATAATACTCACGGATCTTTGTCTTATAATTTTCAAACTAAAATTAAAACAGAAATTATGAGTACGATCAATAAAATTAAATTAGGAAATCAGGGACTTATTGTTCCCAATATTGGTTTGGGATGCATGGGAATGACTCAAATTGCGGGCATGGATATTTATGGCAAAGCCGATGAAAAAGAAGCCATTGCAACCATTCACCGCTCGCTTGAATTGGGAGGTAATTTTTTAGATACCGCAGATTTATACGGACCTTTACATAACGAAAGGTTAATTGCAAAAGCCATAAAAGGCAACCGTAATGCTTATAGTATTGCTACAAAATTTGGTTATGAAATTGACGATAACGAGCAACTCACGTGGCAATTTAATGGTAAAAAAGAGTACGTAAAAAAAGCTGTGGAACGTTCCCTAAAAAACTTAGGAACAGATTATATCGATTTATATTATCTGCACAGACTAGACCCAAATACACCAATTGAAGAAACCGTACAAGCAATGGCTGAATTGGTAAAAGAAGGAAAAGTGGGCTATATCGGATTATCTGAAGTTTCGTCTGAAACAATACGGAAAGCACACAAAATTCATCCATTGACTGCTGTGCAAACAGAATATTCTTTATTTGAAAGAACTGCTGAAGAAGCCGGTATTCTGGATACACTTACTGAATTAGAAATTGGTTTTGTGGCCTATTCTCCACTTGGAAGAGGTTTTATTTCTGGAGATATAAAAAGTCCGGATGATTTTGATGATACTGATTTCAGAAAGGCAATTCCGCGTTTTCAGGGAGAACAATTCTATAAAAATATAGAATTGGTAAATGAAATAGAGAAGATTGCAAACGAAAAACAAATTACTGCCTCTCAATTGGCACTTTCGTGGATTACATCAAAAAATATTTTACCGATTCCGGGAACAAAACGTGTTAAATATGTAGAACAAAATATTGCTGCAGCACAAATGATTTTAAGTCCGGAAGAAATGAATCGATTAGAAACCATTATTCCGCTTGGTACTCCAACTGGTGCGAGATATGATGCTGCTAATATGGCCGGAATCGATCAATAATTTACTAAACTAATTACTCAGGAAAAGTTATCTTTACGATAGCTTTTCCTCTTTATATATTGCTTTAAATATTTGTTATGAAAAAAGAAGTTCATATTCCTTATACAATTCAATCCATATCAGAGTTGCATTCTTTGCTTAAAATTCCGAAACCGGAACATCCATTGGTAAGTTTTGTAGATTTAAGCAAAATAAGCTGTCATTTTGATGACAACCTAAAAAGTGTTGTTTATTCGTTTTATACCGTTTGCATCAAAAAAGGCTTTACCGGAAAGATGAAATATGGACAAAATACTTATGACTTTGATGAAGGCGTGATGACTTTTATGTCACCGGGACAAGTAATCTCAACAGAAGTTACTGTTGATACGGCAGTTTATGGTGCAATGTTAGTCATTCATCCTGATTTTATTCAGAACTACGCTTTAGCCAAAAACATAAAAGAATATGGCTATTTTTCGTATGCCGTTAGCGAAGCTTTACATCTTTCTGATAAAGAACAAGCAATGATTACAGGAATTATGAAAAACATCGAGCAGGAATATCGCTCTTCAATCGATGCTTTTAGCCAGGATGTTATGATTTCGCATATCGAATTGCTTCTTAATTATTGTAATCGCTTTTATAACCGCCAATTTATTACGCGCAAAAGTGCTAATAATACGCTTTTAACGAAGTTAGAAACTTTGTTGTCTGATTATTTTGAAGGTGATAAAGTTCAACGATTCGGATTACCGACAGTTGCTTATCTTTCAGATGAACTCAATGTTTCTCCTAATTATCTGAGTGATATGTTACGCTCTTTAACGGGGCAAAGTACACAACATCACATTCATAATAAAATAATCGAAAAGGCAAAAGAATTGCTTACCACTACTTCTTTGAGTGTGAGCGAAACAGCGTATCAATTGGGTTTTGAATATCCGCAGTCGTTCAATAAATTATTCAAAAGCAAAACCAATGTTTCTCCTTTAGAATTTAGAAGTTCTTTTAATTAGTTTTTAAATAAAAACGGAATATTTTACTTTGAGCATAATTTTACCGCAAAGGCCGCAAAGATTTTTCGCAAAGCACGCAAAGATTCGCAAAGATTTATTTCATATTAATAATAAGTAGGCAAAGTTCGCAAAGCTAAATCAACACAAAGCTTTGCGAACTTTGCCTTTTATAAAAACTTAATACTAAAAAAACTTTGCGGCCTTTGCGGTTAAATCCACGATCCAGCAAACTTGGAATTTAGTTTTTCAATCTTTCGTGCAATATTTTAAAGTATGGAAATGCCTTTAGCAATCTACTTCCGTGCCAGGAGAACATTTCGCCATCGACAAAGATTGTTTTGGCATGATGTGTAAAACGTCCAATTTCGAAAGCATCTTCTTCTTTAAACGGATAGGGTTCTGAGGAAAGAAAGACAATATCAGGATCGCCTTCGATACGCATTTTTTTGAGTTCGATTTCAGGATAACGTCCTTTGTCTTCGTAGATATTCGTGAAATGATTTAGTTTTAATAACTCATTTATATAGGTATCTTTTCCGGCCACCATAAATGGATTTTTCCAGATAAAATAGGCTGCTTTTTGTAGCGGAATATCTGTCATATATTTTTTGAAATCGCTTAAAGCGAAAGTCAGTTTGTCATTCCATTTTTGAGATTCGGTTCTGCAATTAAAGAGTTGACCGAAGTCTGAAATCATTTGGAAATTATCTTCTATAGTAATAATATTCGTTACCCAAACCGGACAAATAGTACTTAATTGTTCGACGATTTCTTGCGTGTTTTCTTCTTTATTACAAATGATAATATCAGGCTGCAATAATTTTATCTTTTCGAAATGAATTTTCTTGGTTCCGCCAACAATCTTCTTAGTCGATTTTAAATGATAAGGATGTACACAAAACTTAGTGATCCCGATGATCTTTTCTTCTAAACCCAGATCGTATAATAATTCGGTTTGAGAAGGTACTAACGAAATGATTCTTTTTGGAGTTTTCTCAAAAGAATGTAAAGTACCGAGCTGATCTGTGAGTTGTTTCATGTTTCAGGTTTATTTTTGTTTCAAGTTGTTGGATTGTGTTTTTCTACCACAGAGTTACACAAAGTTCTGCACAGAGATTCGCAAAGTTTTATACTCCTTGCGGAAAGTTATTTTCTATCGAAAAAAGCTCACAAAGCTATGCGCAAAGCTTTGTGAACTTTGACTACTTATTATTAAACAGCAATTAAAAATTCTTTGCGAACTTTGCGGTAAAACTTCTTAGTGTAACTCTGTGAAAAAACTTTGTGCAACTCTGTGGTAAAATTATGTTCAAAGTAAAACTTGAAACTTTAAACCTGAAACCTGGAATTCAAAATCCCCTCCATTTCTTGTTGAACAGATAAAGCTTCTTCCCTAGCCTTTTCTGCGAAATCAGTTCCTTTTGAGGCATAGATAATCGCTCTGGCTGAGTTTACCAATAAACCCACTTTATCGTTCATTCCGTATTTGCATACTTCAGATAAACTTCCGCCCTGAGCGCCAATTCCGGGAACTAATAAGAAACTATCCGGAACAATTTTTCTTATATCGGCGAAATACTCTGCTTTGGTAGCACCAACCACATACATTAAGTTATGGCTGTTTTTCCATGTTTTAGATGTTTCTAAAACTTGTTTGTATAATTCTTTAGCTCCGCTCTGTTCGGCTTCGCCTCGGGTTCCGTTGGTAGTTAAGGTTTGGAAATCGAAAGCACCTTCGTTAGAAGTTAAAGCTAACATGATTGTATGTTTGTTTTCGAAAGCCAAAAACGGCTCAACCGAATCTTTACCCATATAAGGCGCAACGGTTACACTATCAAAATTCAAATCTTCAAAAAAAGCTTTCGCATACATGCTTGAAGTATTCCCTATATCACCGCGTTTTGCATCGGCAATCGTGAAAATTTCAGGGAAATTCTCGTTGATGTAATTGATCGTTTTTTGCAATGAAAGCCATCCTTTTATACCATACGCTTCAAAAAAAGCTGTGTTGGGTTTATAACCTACAGCTAAATCATGAGTCGCATCGATTATAGCTTTATTGAATTCGAAAATAGGATCTTCGGTTTCTAATAAATGAGGCGGAATTTTGGTGAGATCAGGATCTAGCCCCACGCATAAAAATGATTTTTTTAAAAGAATTTGTTCGTGTAGTTGTTGTGTTGTCATTCTTGTTTTTTTAGTTCTTCTAATACATCAAAAGTGATTCTTTTTTAGAAGTACGCAAAAATAAAAAAAGCCATTCAATTACGAATGGCTTTTTGGTTTTATATTCAGTTTAGGCTTATAAATTACCTAAGTAAACAATTTCTGTTCTTCTGTTTTCTGCTCTTCCTGCAGCTGTTTTATTTGTTGCAACAGGTTTTGAAGCTCCAAATCCCTGTGAACTCAAATTATCCGGATTTACTCCTTTTGCAATTAGCGCGTCCATTACCACTTTTGCTCTGGCTTCAGACAATTTTTGGTTTGCTTTTGCATTTCCAACATTATCTGTGTGTCCGTTTATCGCAAATTTAGCGTTTGGATAATTTTTCAGGATTTCTTTGATAGCGTCTAATCTTCCTGAAGTTACTCCTTTTTTGGCATCGCTTAACGTTGCTTTTCCGGTAACGAAAAAGATCGATTTGGCTTCTACTTTTAGTTTTTCTAAAGTTGCTTTCGTCACTTTAGGACAACCTTTGTTTTCAGCCGGACCAGCGATTAAAGGACAATCATCTACATTATCAGGAACGCCGTCTTTGTCAGCATCCAGAACCGGACAGCCTTTATTTTCTGCTAAACCTGCAACTGTTGGGCACGCATCGTCTTTGTCTAAAACACCATCTCCGTCTGTATCCGGCCATGGGCAACCTTTGTTTTCTACCGGCCCTGCCACTGTTGGACAAGCATCTACATTATCTAAAAGTGTATCGCCATCAGTATCTTTCCAAGGGCAGCCTTTATTTTCTGCCGGACCTTTTACATCCGGACAAGCATCATCTTTATCAAAAACGCCATCTTTATCTGTATCCGGCCAAGGACAACCTTTGTTTTCTGCCGGACCGGCTACTTTTCTGCAGGCATCTTCTTTGTCGATTACTCCGTCTTCGTCTGTGTCTTTGAACTTCTTCTCATACACCGGAATTTTTATCCCAAGGTGAAAATCAGCTGCTTTTGATTCTTTCGAAACTAAATTGGTCAAAATAGAACCTGAGCCAATAAAGAATGCTCCTAGTCTTAATCCTGAACCTACCTGCATTCCGCTGTACTCCATATACGTCATTGGTACATAAAAACTGAACCATCTGCTTTCGTAACGAGGTGTAAGGGTTACACGATCAGCGATTCCGTAACCATTTATTTTATCGGCAGATACCATATTGATATCTCCGTTAAGATTCAAATAGAATTTTTGGTGAATATTCCAGTCTACATCAGCATGAAGCGCTGTTGGTAAATTGGTTTTCATTCCTTTTTTAGAAGATGTTTTGGTATAATGTTCGTTAAGGAAATCGTAGAAATTATCTGCATCATCAATCATTTCCTGTGTGATGGTACCGTTTACATTATAAGTATCCTGTCTTCCATTTTTGTAATTGATTGATCCAATATCAGTAACTGATAATCCGAAACGTACTTTGTATTTGTTTAGATCTCTAAAGTTATTATCTGCCGGTTTTGCTCTGCTCAAATCATATTGATCATAATCGGGTCTCCATTCGTACACCAATCCAAAATCAAAACCGAATCCGTTTGCATTCGAGTCAAATTTATAATCTTCGTTGGCTTCAAAATCCTGGCTTGTACCCACAGAAATTTGTCCGCTTGATACAAGAGTTCCCTGTTCAGGATTTACTGTGTTTTCGTTATAAGCAACATTTACATTATTGCCTTTTACGTATCCGTTTACACCACCTTGCAAATATTTGGCGGTCAAACCTCCTTTTAAAAAGTGTTGGTCTTTTTGGTATAAAACTGCTGCATAAGAAAGTCCAAGTTCTGCCCAGGTATTCGAAGCGCCATTGGCATTTCCTGCATTAAAATTAAAATCACTTGCCTGATCCAGACCATCTTTTACCTGATCTACAAGATTTCCGTTGATGTTTCTTACGTTGCTCACAGATCTTGCTCTTGTAAATACCGCAATCGTATGTTTAGGTGCAATGTTAAACATAAATGACGGCCCCATAATATCGAAATTAGCTAAACCGTTGTTGGCAGCTTTTGGAGTCATTTTAGACTCTTTGTCAAAATCATATCCTTTTTTATAGGTATCAAAAATGTTTACTCCGTACAAATCATTTGCTACAGTTCCGCTAACAGAAAAGATATTGATATCTGTTTTAAAACGCGAATCAGCAATAGAAGCCGGATTGAAAAGTACACTTTGAATACCTGCATAATTATCATGCGTATACCCTAAATAAGATTGGGCTTTGGCCGAAAAAGTAATGGTAATAAGTAATAAACTAAGTAAAGTTTTTTTCATTAAAATTTGGTTTTTTAGATAAATTCGGGGGCAAAACTACACTTTTAGAATTACAAACGTGTTACCGCAACATTGAATTCATGTAACATCTGCAACAAATTGTGTAAGAAAAACGAAGCGCTTCTATTCTATTTTTGATAAACAACATTAAATCAAACAATTATGACCCCACATATCGGTATAACGCCAAAAAACTTAAAGAAGAGTACTGCCATATTAGCCACGATTTTATCTAACGAAATGACGCTGTATGTAAAAACCAGAAAATTTCATTGGAATATTTCAGGAAATAGTTTTATGGAACTGCACAAATTGTTTGAAGAGCAATACCGAATTTTAGAAGCCAATATCGATGAAGTTGCAGAACGCATCAGCCAGCTTGGAGAAAAAACGATTGGAACCATGAAGGAATTCATCGACAATTCGACCCTAAAAGAATCTCCAAAAGAATATGCTTCGCAAAAACACATGCTGGTAGAATTACTAGAAAACCATGAGCAGCTAGTTACAGAGTTCAGAGATTACATTCCGGCTTTTGAAGAAGACAATAATGATATAGGATCTGCTGATTTTGTGACAGGATTACTGCAACAACACGAAAAAATGGCGTGGGTTTTACGTCGCTATCAGGTTTAAAAAAGATCAAAATGTGAATTATGAAAAGGTTTTAGGAATAAATGTAACAAGAACCTCGGCCATAAATTCGAATTTTACAATACTATTAATATTTAAAAAAAATATCATGAATACTACAGAGATAAAAGGAAACTGGAACGAGTTGAAAGGAAAATTGAAACAACAATATGCAGATCTAACAGATGATGATTTGTTGTATGATGAAGGAAAAGAAGACGAAATGTACGGAAAACTTCAACAAAAATTAGGTAAAACAAAAGATGAAGTTCGCAAAATCATTGCTGATTTGTAAGACCTTCTAAATCAACTATAAATACCGTCTAGTACAACATATTAGACGGTATTTTTTTGAGAATTTTATTTAATTTTTTCGCTGTTCTAAATTGCTATCAAGTATTAAACTCTATAACCAAAAATAAATTAATTATCTTTAACCAAATTTCTACAAAATGAAACTATTCATAAAGTTCGATATTAACACCATTTGCTCACTTTTTTTGAAACAAAACCTGGAACAACAAAATGTAAATTTTACGACTCTTGGATTTGGCGAAATTGAAATTGCGGACAATCTTGATGCTGATGCGCTCGAATCTTTAAAAAATAATTTACTACCTTGTGGTTTCGAAGTTGTCGAAAATCAGAAAAGTGTTCTTGTTCAAAAAATAAAGGATGCAATAATTGAGCTTGTTTTCATGGAAGACAGCAATAATTATAAAAGTTCTGTGTTTTTAGCTGAGAAATTAAATCACAGCTACGGTTATTTGTCTAATGTTTTCTCAGAAGTAACATACTCTTCTATTGAAAACTTTATCATTTTACAAAAAATTGAAAGAGCCAAACAATTAATTATTATAAACGAAATGAGTTTGACCGAAATTGCTTTTTTACTAAACTACTCTAGTGTAGCCCATTTGAGTACGCAGTTTAAAAATACAACAGGAATTACGCCATCGGCTTTTCAGAGGATAATTAAGAAACGTAGAGAAAATTTAAAATAAAACCCATAATACCATACTAAAATGCAAAAAAACGCATTATACATTTTATTGGCTGATGATGATGAAGATGATCGTCTTTTTTTTAAGGATGCTTTTGAAGAAATAAAAATTCAGACAAAAGTTGATTTTGTTCATGACGGAATGCAGTTGATGGATCATTTGATGGATCCTGAAACCAAATTACCTGATATTTTATTTCTGGATTTGAACATGCCTAAAAAAACTGGTAAAGAATGTTTGATCGAAATTAAGAAAACAGAACATCTTAAAAATATTATTATTGCCATTTATTCTACTTCATCATCTGAAGAAGATATAGAGGACACCTTTATTCAGGGAGCTAATATTTACATTAAAAAACCAAGCGATTTTAATACGCTTAAAAAAATCATCAATGAAGTCGTGACAGTAAACTGGCACTATCATACATCAGGTTTAAATCGTGATAATTTCCTGCTTCGACTAAAATAATAGCATACCAATGAAATGGATACCAAATTTTAATTCTTCAAACTCATTGAGAGTTATTTTTGTAATCGCGGTTTTCATTCTGTTATTTCTTTCTTCTATTGCTTACAAACACAATCGGGATTTAGACGAATCCAGTAAAGTGGTAATGCATACGTATGAAATAAACATTCAATTAGAGCGATTAATGTCGGCAATTAAGGATGCTGAAACTGGGCAGCGTGGTTATATTATAACACGAAATGCCCGATTTCTAACGCCTTATATTTATTCGCGCGATAAGGTAAATACTTCGTTTATTACCTTAAAAAAACTTACTGCCGATAATCCGAAGCAGCAAAAAAACCTTGAAAAATTATTCAAACTAATTATTCAGCGTTTTGTTTCTTTCGAAAATTGTTTAAAATACAGCGATCCCAAAACATATGATAAGAGAAAACTCGACAATCATATGTTTGGCGGTCGAATCCTGATGGAAAACATTCGTTTTCAGGTAGACGAAATGAACGACATCGAGAAAAATTATCTGGCAAAAAGACTCAAAATTTATGCTGCCGAAATCTCCTTAAGTCCACTATTTTCTATTTCTTTATTTCTGGTAGCGCTAACTTTTATTTTATTGGCCTACAGACAAATTAGTCGTGACTTTGAACGATTGAAAATTTACAATAAAAAACTTTTGATCTCCAGCGGACTAATGGCCGAATCTGAAAGTATTGGTAAATTCAGTACCTGGCAATGGGATCTGGATTCTAATAAAATAGATTACTCAGACAATCAGTTTCGTTTACTGGGTTTTGAACCTAATGCCTTTGTTCCTGAAAAAGAAACTTTTCTTGAATTTGTACATCCTGATGATAAAGCTACTGTAGCAAAATCCATGGAAGGTATTGTTGAGAAAAAACAATTGCCTTTTGTATACTATAAAATTACAAGACCGGATTACGAAATACGCTATTTTAAATCTACCGGAAAATTATTGACGGATCAACAGGGAAGTAAAATTTTACTGGGAATCAATTTTGATATTACCGATGAACATCTATTGAATATAGAACTTCAGGAACGTAACAGAGAATTAGAAAAAAGCAATAAAGAGCTAGCTTCTTTCAACCACGTTGCAAGTCATGATTTGCAGGAACCTTTAAGAAAAATTCAGACTTTTGTTTCCCGAATTCCGGAAGCAGATAAAGCAGTTATGTCAGACAGTGCAAAATCTTATATTTCGAAAATTGAAGTTTCGGCCAAAAGAATGCGTGTCTTAATCGACGATTTACTTTTATTCTCAAGAACCAATACAACCAAAAAAGAATTTATAAAATTAAGCTTAAACGAACTGCTTGAAAATGCCGAATCGGAATTGGCAGAAATCATCGAGGAAAAACATGCTGTTATTACCGTGTCGAAATTGCCGAAACTGGCGGTTATACCTTATCAGATCGAGCAGCTTTTCATCAACCTGATCGGAAATTCATTAAAGTACAGTCAGCCTGATATTACGCCCGAAATTAAGATCGAAAGCGAAAAAGTAAACTCTGCCGATTATCCTGATTTATTAGAACCTAATATTAAAAAATTTCATAAAATCACCTTTACCGATAACGGAATGGGATTTGATCCTCAGTTTAAGGAAACCATCTTTGTTTTGTTCCAGCGTTTGCATTCTAAAACAGATTATCCCGGAACCGGAATTGGTCTGGCAATTTGCAAAAAAATAGTCGACAACCACAAAGGTCACATCATAGCCGACAGTACTCCTAATCAAGGATCTGTTTTTACAGTGTTTCTGCCGGAGTAGTTTTCAGTTCTTAAAAAAGTCTGCAGTCGCAGTCGCAGTTTACAGCTTTAAAAAAGTTTACAGTCACAGTTTGCAGTTCTTAAAAAAGTCTGCAGTCGCAGTCGCAGTTTACAGTTTTAAAAAAAGTTTACAGTCGCAGTCGCAGTTTGCAGTTTTAAAAAAGTTTACAGTCACAGTTTGCAGTTTAACAGTAAATACAAAACTGAAAACTAAAACTGATTAATACTTATCCCGATTATTATTAGGAAAGACTGAACACTGAGACTGAACACTGAGACTGAATACTGAGACCGAAGACTGAGACTGAATACTGAACACTGAGACTGAATACTGAATACTGAATACTGAGACTGAGACTGCAAACTGAGACTGAGACTGAGACTGTAAACTTAAAAGAAATCTGTAAGAAAAGAAATTACCTCTAAATTAATACTAAACATAAAAAAGAAACCACAAAAAAACTGTGGTTTCTTTTTTTTTGCTCCAAACTTTAATTAATAAACCCTTGAAAATTAAAGGATAAAATGCCCGTATAGAGCGATTATGGGAATTATATAAAGATTCTTTTTTATGCTGTAAAGCAAAATGTTTGTTTCGTTAGCATCTTTGTAATGTAATACTTTATGAAGTAATAATGATAGCAGTGCAACAACTAAAAGCGACAATTTTTAGACTAATTTTTTTATTGACAATTCTAATTTGCATCACGTCGTGCAAGAAAAATAATCCGATAGAAACATCACTAAAAAATGAAACTTTTGCTAAAACGGAAAAAGAAGAAATAGAAGCCTTTTTTTTTATTGCGACTGCCAATGTAACAAAATCAATTATTTCAAAAAGTCAAATTGCACAACAAAAAAGTTCAGATTCTACCTTACAGGAGTGGAGTAGAAAAATAGAAATCAATCAGAATCAATTGTTGCAGGATATTTCTAAAATGGCCACTAAAAAGCTCATTATTATTACAGAAATCAATGCGACACATAATAAACTCGATTTATACGAACTGATTGATGCCGGTAGTGCCGATTTTAATAAAGCGTATCTGGATTCGATGACAGAATCCTTAAAAGAGCAAATTGGATTGTTTGAGTCTATTTCGAAACAAACAAATGACAAAACGATATTAAAATTAGTGTTACAATATTTACCTGAACAATATCAAATCCTGCGCGAAATGCAGCGGATCAGTAAAGAGATTAATTAAATGCCTATATATCTATTATTATTAAAAATTGAGACCTAAATTATTTTACAACTAAATTATTTTAACTATGAAAATGCAATCAAATTTTTTATGCGCCTTAACACTTTTTTTAACAGCTTCATTTGGAATGCTACACGCTCAGGACAATAATGTAAATACCGAGTTTGGTGTAAAGGGAGGATTCAACATGTCTAATCTATACGGTAGCGGAGATGACGTAGATGACAACAATGTATTATACGGATTCAATGCCGGGGTTTATGCCACTTTACCTATTTCAGATTTCATCGCCATTCAGCCAGAGATTTTGTTTACGACAAAAGGAGCTGAATTTGAATACAACAATGCTTTTGCATCAGGAAATACAAAATTTAAATTGAACTATATCGAAGTTCCGTTATTAGTAAGAGTAAATGTTACTAAAAACTTTAATATTCATGCCGGTGGTTATGCATCTTACCTAGTAAGTTCTAAAGTAACTGGTGAAGGAACTTTTGATTTTGACGAAGAAGTTGACAGAGACGATTTAAACAAGTTTGATGCCGGTATCGCAGCAGGTGTTGGTGTAGACTTTGACCCAATAAGCATTGGTGTTCGTTACAACTATGGTTTAACTACCGTTGGAAAAGAAAGAACTGTTGCAGGAACAACAATTACAGTTCCAGATGCAAAAAACAGCAACTTAACAGTATACTTATCGTATAAATTAAACTAGAAAAAAAACATTTATTAACCCCTTAATATAAAAACCATGTCAAATTTATTATATACAATCGCGGTAATTCTGGTTATTCTTTGGGCTCTTGGGTTCTTTGTTTATAGCCTTGGAAGTATCATCCACATATTACTGGTAATTGCAATTATTGCAATACTATTCAGACTGATCAAAGGTCGTGAAGTTTAAAAATCAACATTATAAAAAATTATTTTAATCACTAAATCAAATATTATGAAAACGAGTAACACATTATTAGGAATTTTAGGAGCTGCAGCTGCAGGAGCATTTTTAGGAGTATTATTTGCACCGGACAAAGGGTCAAATACTAGAAAAAAAATCAAAGATAAATCAAAAGATTACGGAGATAATTTAAAAACAAAATTTGACGGAGTTGTAAGCACTATTACTTCAAACGGTAAAGATATTATCGAAGAAGGAAAAGCAAAATTCAACCAGGCAAAAGAAGACTTCAACACTATCAAAGATGAAGCAAAAAGTGTAAAAACGAACTACTAAAGAGTGAAATTTTTAAACCATAAATACCCTATATCATGGAATCAAATGCAACAACAGAGGAGAACTTAAATCTTTATGAAAAAGCTGAAAACTATACCAAAACTAGCTTAGAATTAATTAAGCTTAAAACGGTAGCAGCAGCGGCCGATGTTTTATCAACATTAACATCAAGAATAGCAGTTGGAGCTGTTGTTGCATTTTTTACCTTGTTCCTGAATATAGGGATTAGTTTATGGATTGGAAAAGTACTTGGAGAGTATTATTACGGTTTTTTTATTGTAGCCCTTTTTTACCTTATTGTAGCGATCCTGATGCATACTTTGCAGCATAAGATCATAAAAACACCTATTGGAAATATGATTATTTCCAGTATTTTAAAAGAAACTAAAAAGGATGAAACAAAAGCTGATTTAAATTAATTAATAACTAAAAAAGACTGTTATGGAAACTATTTACACTATTGATGGATTAAATCAGACGATTCAACAATTAGAAATTCGACAGGACGCAGAATGGTGCGCTATAAAAGATGAAATCGACGAAATTAAGCACAATTTAAAACCGCTTAACCTCATCAGGAATACAGTAGAAGAAATCAACGAAACTGTAGGATTCAAAAGTAATCTGGCACAATCTGCCATAAGCATAGGGATTGGTTATCTCGCAAAGCGATTTGTAGTAGGTAAAAGCACATCAGTGTTCAAAGGAATTTTTGGATCCTTATTACAACTTGTCGTAACTAATTTAGTTTCGAAACCACATCATGAATCCCCAAACGAGGAATCATTACAACAAGAACCATCAAGAGAGTAATTGTCTAACTCAAATTTATGTATTATGGAAAAGTTAAGCGAAATAGTATTAAAAAATGGTGTGTACATGTACTCAAATCTATATAAATGTTTTGAATATACAAGAGTATTTCTAGGTATCTAACTTGCTTTATACGTTTTATAAACAAACGGTTAAAGAGTTAATATCCTTCACTATAAATCTAATGTATTAATTAGAGCCTTATAAAAAAAAGCCTGATAAACTAAATGTTTACCAGGCTTTTTTGTATGCGGTATATTGTTACTTAAAACTTACCTTCAAAATTAGAACCAATGTGTTTTATTTCGGTTCTTCTGTTTTCTGCTCTTCCTGCCGCAGTTTTATTAGTTGCCACAGGATCAGCTGCACCATGTCCGTGCGCTTCCAGGTTATCAGCACTTACCCCTCTTTCGATCAAAGCCTTCTTAACAGCATTTGCTCTGTCTTCAGAAAGTTTTTGATTAATTTTTGCAGATCCGGTACTATCGGTATATCCGTCAATACTAAATTTCGCATTTGGATAGTTTCTAATAATTTCCCTGATCGCATCCAATCTTGCAGGAGTAGCCAAATCGCCTGTTTTAAAAGTTGCTTTTCCGGTATTAAAGTAAATAGCTCTCGCCTGAACTTTAAGCTCCTGTAAAACCTCTTTTGTAACCTCAGGACAACCTCTGTTACTTGCAGGTCCCGGCACAGTAGGACAATCATCTATATTATCCGGAACACCATCTTTGTCTGCATCCAGAATAGGACATCCTTTATTTTCTTTTGGTCCCGGAACAGTAGGACAAGCATCGTCTTTGTCTAATACACCATCACCATCTGTATCCGGCCATGGACATCCTTTATTTTCTGCCGGACCAGCCTGATTAGGGCAAGCATCATCTTTATCTAATACACCGTCTCCATCAGTATCAGGCCAAGGACAACCTTTGTTCTCTACCGGACCCGCAACTGTAGGACATGCATCATCTTTATCCAGAACACCATCATCATCTGTATCTTTCAGTTTCTTTTGATAGATCGGAATCTTAACTCCTAAATGAATATCTGCAGCCTGAGAATTTTTAGAAACCAAATTAGACACCACAGAACCTGAGCCAAGGAAAAATACTCCCGCACGCAATCCTGCTCCTACCTCTGTTCCGCTATACTCCATCCAGGTTACAGGCACATAAAAACTAAACCATCTGCTCTCATAACGAGGAGTCAGGCTTACTCTGTTACCAATACTAATAGCGTTGATCTTATCTCTGTTGACCAAATTCAAATCACCGTTTAGGTTGATGTAGAATTTCTTGTAAGCATTATAATCTACGTCAGCATGAAATGCCGTTGGCAAATTTGTTTTTACACCTCTCGACGATGCAATTTTGGTATAGTTAGCGTTCATAAATTCATAGAAATCGCCCATATCATCAAATTTCTCCTGAGACACAACACCCGTCATATCATAAGTATCTAATTTTCTGTTTTTGTAGTTGATCGCACCAAGATCTGTAACCGATACCCCAAAACGGATTTTATATTTATTCAAATCCTTGTAATAGTTATCTCCTGCTTTTGCATTTTTTACATCATCTGCTTTAAAATCAGGTCTCCACTCGTACACCAAACCAAAATCAAAACCAACGCCGTTGGCTTTAGAATCGAATTTGTATTCATCATTTGCTTCAAAATCCTGACTTGATCCAATAGTCAGTTCGCCGGTAGTTCTTACCGTGTTTAATCTTGCATCCTCCGGATGTACAGCATCTTTTACATAGGCGAAATCAAGATTTTTTCCTTGCGCATAACCGTTTGCACCACCTTGCAAATATTTCGCCGTGATACCCCCTTTTAAGAAGTGCTCTCCTCTTTGATATAAAACTGCAGCATACGAAATTCCAACCTCACCCCACGAATTCGAAGCTCCGTTTGGATTATTGTTGGCATAACTAAAATTACTTGCTTCATCAAGACCATCATTCACCTGATCTATAATGTAACCGTTTATTTTAGAAAAATTAGAAACCGATCTTGCTCTTGTAAAAACTGCCAGCGTATGTTTAGGCGCAATATTAAACATTACAGACGGCCCCATAATATCAGCATTTACAATACCATGATTATTTAACGAAAATGATTTTCTCGATTGATTATTAAAATCATAATCACTTTTAAAAACGTCAAGCAATTTCACTCCGTACAAATCATTTCCTGCCATTCCGCTTATCGAAAACAAATTGATATCAGCTTTAAAACGAGAATCGGCAATAGATGCCGGGTTAAATAACACACTTTGAACCCCTGCATAATTATCTGGCGTGTATCCAATATAGGATTGCGCATTGGCTTCAGAAAAAGCCGAGATAAAAGTTAAGGCGAATAATAATTTTTTCATTAAAATTAATTTTATTTAAACATAATCATTAAAAATAAGATTTAACTTACTTTTAAGAAATGCAAAAATAAAAAAAAGACTTAATTGTCCTACAATTAAGTCTTTTTTATTTTAATCTATTTTTTAAGCTTAGAAAACCTCGCTTGCTTCTTTCAGTTTCTCCATATTGTTTACCAATTGTAACTCGGCAACAATTTTCTGAATGTCACCATTCATGATATTTCCTAAATCGTAAAGTGTCAAACCAACTCTGTGATCTGTTACACGACCCTGAGCGTAGTTGTACGTACGAATTTTAGCCGATCTGTCACCAGAACTCACCTGCGATGTACGTTTTGTAGCATCTTCAGCCTCTTTCTTAGCCAATTCCTGTTCGTACAAACGAGAACGTAACACGTTCAACGCCTTATCTTTGTTTTTATGCTGTGATTTCTGATCCTGACATTGCGCCACCAATCCCGTAGGAATGTGCGTTAAACGTACCGCAGATTTCGTTGTATTTACAGATTGTCCTCCAGGTCCTGATGAACAAAAGAAATCCACACGAACATCGTTCATATCAATTTGTACATCAAACTCCTCCGCTTCCGGTAAAACCATCACCGTAGCTGCAGATGTATGCACACGACCCTGAGTTTCAGTCTGAGGAACACGTTGTACACGGTGCACTCCGGCTTCAAACTTCAAAGTTCCGTAAACATCCTCTCCGGAAACCTCAAAAATAACCTCTTTGAAACCACCCGAAGTACCTTCGTTCATATCTACTACAGAAGTTCTCCAACCCTGGTTCTCACAATATTTAGTATACATTCTAAACAAATCACCTGCAAAAATACTCGCTTCGTCCCCACCCGTTCCGGCACGAATCTCGACCATTACGTTTTTAGCATCTTCAGGATCTTTAGGGATCAACATAAACTTGATTTCTTCCTCAAGTTCAGGCAATCTTTCTTTTGCTTCATCTAGTTGCATTTTGGCCATTTCAACCATATCTGCATCACTTCCATCAGCAATAATTTCGTTTGCCTCATCTATATTAGCCATCACAAGTACATATTCATCACGCTTTTCAGCCAATGCTTTCAGGTTTTTGTACTCCTGATTCAATTGCACATAACGTTTCTGATCAGAAATAACATCCGGCTGGATAATCAAATCCGAAATCTCGTCGAAACGTTGTTTTACTATTTGAAGTCTATCTAACATTTTCTAATTCCTTTTATTGGAGTGCAAATTTACGAAATTTTTGTTGAAAATTCTAGTATTGATTTTTTGTGTTTTTTGAAGGGGAAATTTGGCGGGATTTGGATGGTTTTTTGGATCCCGATAACTATCGGGACTGTCTATTTGCTATATCTTTTTAGGAGCTGTTTCCTGCTATCCGTTCCAATCTTTTGTGCCGAACACCGGCACAAAAGGATTTTCACTTCTATCAGGGCTAGTGTATTTTGGTTTTATTTTAGCGTTTATGGTTTTCCGTAAAATTATTTAAGTGGAGTGAGTTACTTTTAGCAAAAAGTATTTTAAATAAAATCAGGTGTTTTTACGTAGTGAATAGTTTAAAATAAAAGCGATGTTTGTTTATAAAAATTTACTTATTGAATACTATTTATGAAATCGCAATTTTTCAATGATAATTTATGAGATGTAAATAAAATAACAATTCAAAATTTGAAAAGGTTATTTATTGGTAATAACTATCCCAATAATCTAAAAAAAAATAAATTAAATATGAATTCATCTTATTATCAAAATCAAGTAAGTAAAATTGAAAAGGATATCGCTGACTTGCAGAAAAAAATTGCTGAGGAAAATAAAAAAGAAAATGATAAGACTAAACAAATTGATAACGTTAACAAATCAATAAACAAAAGTACCTCTGTTTCAACTTTACAAAGTAAACAAAAACAAATACAAGGATATCAAAATGATATTTATAATTGTAAAAAGAAAATTGCAGAATATCAAAAACAAATCGGGAGCAAATCAGTAGAATTAGGTCGAAAAAAACAAGATTTAAGAAAAACTGAAGAAAATGAACAAAAGAAATTTAAAAAAGAGCAACTAGATTTTCAGAAAAAACTTGAACAAGATATTCAAATTCAAAAAGATCAATTGCAATTTTTAGTTAATCAAAATTATTCTTCCAAAATTAATACTATCGAAGATAAAGATGAAGATAAAGAATTCGACTTTTTTATTTCTCATGCCTCTGAAGATAAGGAAGAAATTGTACGTGATCTAGCCGAGGCTATGAAAGAAAATGGCTTTGAAGTTTGGTACGACGAATTTGAATTGAAAATTGGAGATAGTTTAAGAAAAAAAATAGATAATGGTCTCTCAAAATCTAAATTCGGAATAGTTATTATTTCCCCTTCATTTGTCAAAAAGAATTGGACTGAATATGAATTAAACGGAATGGTTGCAAGGGAAATGAACGGCCATAAGGTTATCTTACCTATTTGGCACAAAATTTCAAAAGATGAAGTCTTAAAATTTAGCCCAACGTTAGCCGACAAAATGGCTCTAAATACTTCAATTCATACTATTCAAGATATTGTAAATTCCCTAAAAGAATTATAGAATGCAAATTTAACAATTGAAAAACAGTAGAAAATGTTAGAATTAAAAGAAGAGCAAAGAACTTTTTTAGAAGCAATAACAATAGAAATTTCAAATGAGGCAAGAGAACTTGCTAAATCTTATAAAATTCGATTATTATTAGACACTGATCTAGCAAAAATAACACAAGAATTTGCAGAAAATGAAACTCCAAAACTTGTAATAATTGCGGAAAAATATTTACATCCCAATCCATTACATATTGTAGATTTAAAGAACCGACTTATTGCTATTGTAATGCAAGCTTCTACATCTGCTTGCATAAACTTGCTTAATTCATAAATTTCATGAAATTTTCTGCACCTTAAAATAATCATTTTATTAAAAAGCAAGTAAAACTAAGAAGCAACGCAATTAAAAAATAATGGAAAACGAAGCAATAAAATTACTTCAAGAAATTAATAAAACTCTCAATGAAATAAATGCTCGAGAGCAAACTTCCGAAATAATGGAAGAAACAAATAAGTTATTTGATAAATCAGATAGACGAGTCGAATATGCGACAAATCAAATTCAAAATACTTTTGATAGAGTGCATGATAAAATCTTCAACTTTAATAATATTTTAATTGGTGCATTTTTAGTTTTAGGAACATTTCCAAATGATGCGCCACATGTAAAGCTTTGGACAATTATTTTCCCAATATTAAATATGGTATTCATGATTTATATAGATATAAATCAAATGGAAATTCATAGATATGCTGCTGGTGAACAAGAATGGAATGATGTGGAGAGAGAGGCATATGGTAAAAAAATAGAAAAGCAAACTAGACTATCAATGCTATCGCTTTTTCTTTCAGTTGGATGTTTAATTTATCTGATTATTAAAGTAGTATAAATTTCATAAAAATATTAATTCCCTTTAGCTGGCGCGAGCGTCCCGCTCGTGAACACAAAGCATATCAATAACAAATAAAAAAAATGAAATTTAAAAAATTTTTAATAATATCATCAATAGTAGTATCATCCCTTTTGTTTATTGAGTGTAAAAAATCAAATAATTATAATCCTCAAGAATACACATTAGGTAATCTTGAAGAAGACGGTTATCCTGACGGAACTTATTGTGCAGAAATAGATTATTATTATTCAGAGACCGGAACTAGTTCAACATACACTTTACTTGTTGAAATTGAAAATAATGAATTAACTGAAATTCATTGGCCAAATGGTGGTTGGCTTGATGATTCTCACTTTACTCCTCCAGATATTTCAAGTGGCGAAGCTTCATTTACAAGTGACCGTGGTGTTGATTACACAATAAAAATTATTGGAAATAAAGGAAATTGTAATACAAGCTCATATGCAGAAGATGAGGATGATTTAATTCAACAAAAAGAAAACAACGAATATGAAGAAGATAGAAAAAGACAGGATGAAGAAGATGAATATCAAAAAAAACAATTAGAGGAAAAGGAAGAAAAACAAGCTGAAGAAGAAAAAAAAAGACAGGAAGAAGAACAAGAAAATGAAGAATAACTCTTATTACCCCCTAGCTGACGCGAGCGTGCTGCTCGTGAACGCAATCCATATCAAGAACAAAATAAAAAATACTGTGCAGGCACGAGCGGGACGCTCTCGTTAGCGGAGGAAATAAAAACTTTCTAAATAACCTCCTGTAACACCAAGGCGCTAAGTAAAATTTACCAATAATCCATCTAAAAAATCATGCTGAAAATACAAAATATTAAAAGAGAAATAATTTCGGGAGCAATTGTATCAATAGTTTTATTTTTTGGGCAATCAATCGGTCTCTATTTATGGCAAGCTTTACTAAAATTTTCGATCAATACTTACTCAGGTTTTATTGATGGTATCTATTTAAATGCTGCTTTAGGACAACGTAATTGGATTGATTTTTTATCGTTCAGTCTTCTAGTATACATTATAATTTATTCATTGCTTAAAAAAAGTTTAAAAATTAATGAAATGATAAATGATATAAAAATTGAGAGACAAGAAAAATCTGAAATTAAAAAGAGAGAAAATCAAATACTCAAAAATTATAAGGCTAAGGCATTTTTAGAAAGACATATTCAAAAATTTAAATTTATTGTTATTTTAATGAATATTACAATTTGTTTTTTATCTACTACAATCCTTTTTATAATTTTCATTGATTTACAATTAAACACATCTTTCAACCAGCAAATCAATACTTTATCACCATATATCGACGAACAAAAAGAAGAGTTATTTAAATCAAAATGGGCATTAATGAAAGATAGAAAAGATTATGAAGTTATAATTAAGGATCTCGAAAAAACGGCATCTGAAAACAATATTAAATTGCCAAACTTATTAGTAAAATAAAATTCTGCTTCTTTGCTAGCGTGAGCGTCCCGCTTGTTATAACAAGCTATGCAGATAAAAAAACTTTAAAAACTATTACTAAATAATAATCATGACTGGGACAGCGTGCTAGCCATAAGAAATTAAAAAATTAAAGAACATAATTAAAGTATAATAAATGAAAAAAAAAATCCTTTTGTTAGTTTTACTATCATTCTCTTTCTCTATCTATTCTAAAAATTTAAGTTTAAAAAAAGAAACTACGTTGAATAGTACTTTAGAAATTAATAATAAACTTGATGATTTAGAAAAATTAATAAGTCATAAAAGTGATTCTCTTAATAAAGAAATTTTGTATTACAGGGTTAAGGAAGATTTTTACTCAACTGCTCTTGCCGATCAGGGAAATAGATTTACAATAATAGTTTCAGGAATAATTGCTTTATTTTCAATAATCTCTTTCGGAGCATTTAAATATGAAATTAGAAAATTACATAAACAAACTGATAAAAAATTAAATAAACATAAAAATGAAATTAGTGAATTTAAAAAAGATCTAGAGGAAACTAAAACGGAATTAAAATCTTCAAAAGCTAATTTATCTACATCTATAGCGCTCCATTTTGAAAAAAAGAAAGATTTTGTTAGTGCATTTTATTATTATATATCAGCTGCAAAAAGTCACGGAGAATCTTCTCAAGAAAAAAAAGAATTAAATATTGAACATGATTTAGATAAAAAACATTATCAAACTTGTAAAAATAATTTAAATTTAGCATCTGAAAATTTAAAAAAAATCAGTTCTAATGCAGAGAAAGAAATACTTAAAGAGAAAATAAAATCAATTAAAAAATTTATGAATGATATTCAGAATTTAGATGATGATGAGGTTAAAAATCAATGCTCTCTAATTAGAATTGAATTATTAACAGTAATTAATAGTATAGTTCCAGCTGCATCGTAAACACAAAAACTGAACAAAAAACTCAATCATTACGCTAATCCTAAACAAGAATTCATACAAATGGATTTTTTACAAATAATGGTAGGTCGAATTTCATTAGAGTATTTAGGAGCATCAGTTAGGTTTCTGTATGTAAACTTAAGATGTTTACTAAACGACAATGACTTTACAACATTTTCAGGTATATGGTCACCAACGGGCAGTAACAAAAAGAAGGAAGGAAACAGCTCTTTAAATCATATGATTGGAGTTATATTCCTGGGAGCACTTATACTTCTCTTAATTATTTTTAATACGTAAGATTGATAGCAATAGAAAATCTTATAATGCATCAGACTCCAAAAAAATCTTATGTAAATCATCCAACAACTCCATCTCCTGATCAGGTAAAAGCTGCAATGCAATTTCAAGCAAAGTCACCACATTAATATCTGTATCTGATTCAAAAACAGCCAAACTACGGGCTTCTTTATTCATTAAAACGATACTCGCTTTTAGAAGATCCGAAACCATTAGATTAAGTTCGTTATAACCAGAAACCTTTAGCGTTACACTGAACGAATTATCAATGTTATTCTCTGATTTTAATTTGTCGAATTTATTGATTCTATTCATTGATTCTAAAAATTCTGCGACTTGTTTTGTATGTTGTATTTCCATGATTGGATTGTTTTTTTTTATAATTAGAAAAACAAAAATAAGAAATAATCGGTTATAAACAACCGATTATATTCAATCATACAAAAACAATCTATTACTTGTAATTTCATCTCCATGAATAAAACAAGAAAAAGTGAAATTCCAGAAGTTGTAATACAATTAGGAATTAAGATAAAAGAGACAATCGAAGCAAATCAACTCAAACAAAGAGAGGTTGCTCATGATGCAGAATTGGATGTAGAAAATTTACGAAAATACATCAAGGGTACTCAGGAAATGAAAATAAGTACTTTGTTCAAAATTGCTAAATCTTTAAAAATAAATCCTGGTGATTTAATTAAAGATTTATAAACTTAATCTTTAATTATCAATCGGGTAAATGAAAAACATGATAAAGAAACTGAACTGGAAATACCAAGACAAAAATTTAAAAAATAAGTTTTTAAAACTCTTAGTAAGTTGTAGTGGTGTTGTGCTAATTAGTTACTTATTTAACTCTCGCAATTTTGATAAAGCTAATTTTGTATTCTCAATAATCTTCGGAATCATAATTTGGGTTATTTTATTAATTCAAAGAAAAATTTAAGATCTTCTACTAAAACTTCTAATCTATTTTCAAACCAATGAAACAAATACTTACCACTTTACTTTTAATTTCCAACCTAACTCTATTCGCACAATCGAACAATTTCGCTGGGGATTATACACGCTCACTTAGCGCAGAAGGAAAACATATCATAGAATATAAACTGACCTTAAATCAGGACGGAACATTTGAATTTCATTCGTATTCGAAAATGCAGGGCGGAACTCCACCGGAAGTCAATACATACGGAAAAGGAAAATGGAGCGCAAAAGACGATATGATTACTTTTTCTTCTAACAAAAAAGAAGATTTTGACGAGAAGTACACTTTAGATTTTAATAAGTCAACAGCGAGATTCATAACCAAAAATCCAAGAGATAAAAGTGACAAAATCGTGAAGACAAAACTTCAATTTTTAGAATCAGGAATTTTCTGGATGGAAAGAATTGATATTTTTAAAGTGTAAAATCATTAAAACATTAAAAAAATATTGTAAGTAAATATTTATAAAAAAATTACATATTTTCGCAATATTAATTTTTAAGAATGAATATTCCAAAATATGATTTGCTTACAAATACAGATTCAACCCTTTTTAGATTTGAAAGCATTGGAAGTAATGGTGAAATATCTAAAGGCATTGCTCACACAGTAACAAAAGATGAAACATTATACAATTTAGGTTTTGGAGATTTAATTATTGACCCAATCCAAAACAGATATATCATTGATGATTTAGCTGTCAGTCATAACGGGGACAGAAATACAGTTTTAGCTACAGTCGCCAAATCTGCTTATACTTTTTCAGAAATATATCCTGAGAGAAATATTTTTATTAAAGCAGTACTAAAGCAAGAACCAGATTATACAGAAGAGCTATCTCACTTAATCTGGAAGAGTTGTCAGAAACATTTCATATCTTTGGTGCAATGGAAGATGAAAATGGAGATGTTTTTGATGTTCCATTTGATTCAAATGGTGATTTTTACGGATTTATTATTAAACGAAAATAATATGAAAACACTAACTAAAAATATTGAGATTACTAAACGCGCAAAAGTAAATTCTACAGTAAAAGTAGATGAAAAATTAGATAAGATAAAAAATATAAAATTTACATCTAACAAGCCTGAAGAAATAAAAAAAGTTGAATTTAAATTAAGTTTCAAATAAATTGTTCTGCTTTAAAAAGTATTTATTTTAGAATTAATCAAACCGTTATAAGAACATTCTTTAACGGTTTTTTATTTATAACTTTTATTTAGATTCCTATCGAAAAGCAAAAAACAATGTCCCAAACCGAAACCTTAAAACCAAAACAACATTTTGAAATACTCGACGGATTAAGAGGAATAGCCGCTGTGGCGATTGTCATTTTTCATTTTATGGAAATTATTCATCCGCCAAACGAGAATTTTATTGCGCATGGTTTTCTTGCGGTTGACTTTTTCTTCTGTCTTTCCGGATTTGTTATTGCCTACGCCTATCATGACCGGATTGGTAAAATGAAACTGACTGACTTTTTTAAATTAAGATTAATCAGATTGCATCCTTTGGTTGTTTTCGGTTCTGTATTGGGTTTATTGGCTTTTCTTTTTGATCCGTTTGGCGGTCATCCTGAAACCTACGAAACCGGCAAACTAATTCTGATTTTTTTAGCTTCGGTTTTCCTGATTCCGTTTCCGGTTATGGCAGATCGTTATTTCAATATATTTGGTTTAAATGCGCCGGGCTGGTCTTTGTTTTGGGAATATGTGGCTAATATTTTTTATGCACTTTTCCTTTACAAACTAAGTCGTCGTTCTCTATTTGTATTAACGATTTTGGCAGCTGCGGGAATTTGTTTCGTCAGTCAGCGTGCGGGAGGTTCGCTAATGGGCGGATGGAGCGGAGAAACTTTTTGGGATGGTTTTGGTCGTATTTCGTATTCGTTATTAGCAGGAATGCTCATTTACCGTTCAAATTGGATTATTAAATCGAAATTAGGATTTATTGGTTTATCGGTATTACTGCTTTTAGCTTTCGTATTGCCTTTTTCAGATTTTAATTGGCTTACAGAACCTTTGGTTGTTGTATTTTATTTCCCGTTATTGATCGTATTGGGTGCCGGAGCAACTCTTGCACCTAGATTCAAAAAACTGTGTATCTTCTTCGGAAAAATATCCTATCCCCTATACATGACGCATTACGCTGCTATGTGGATATTCGCCAATTATTACACCAAATACAAACCCGAAACACCTCAATTGACTTTTGTTATCATTACAGGAACAATTTTTCTGGTGGGTATCGCCTATTTAACGATGGTTTTCTATGATATTCCAATTCGAAAATATCTTACGGACAGGAGAAAGAAAGATTAAAAAAATGTGATGTAGCATATTATTTCACGCAAAGGCGCAAAGACGCAAAGTTCAAAAACTTAACAAACAAAAACTTGGCAACTTTGCGACTTTGCGCGATTAAAAAAAAACCTTTCTCCCTTTATAATTTCGATACCAAATTCTAAATCCCTAATTTCGCTTTTTAAACAACGAAGGAGAAAAATGAAGGTATGTATTGCTGAAAAACCAAGTGTAGCACGCGAAATCGCATCCGTTTTGGGAGCCAATACCAAGCACGATGGATATTTTGAAGGAAACGGTTATGCCGTGACTTACACTTTTGGGCATTTATGTACTTTAAAAGAACCCAACGATTATAAACCGCACTGGAAAAGCTGGGATTTGAACAACTTACCCATGCTTCCGGAGAAATTCGAAACCAAAGTCGTTGAGAATTCAGGAATTCAAAAACAGTTTAAAATTGTAAAAAGCTTATTCGACAAAGCCGAATTGGTCATCAATTGCGGGGATGCCGGGCAGGAAGGAGAACTGATTCAGCGTTGGGTTATGAACGAAGCGAATTACAAAGGCGAAGTACAACGCTTATGGATTTCGTCCTTAACAACCGAAGCGATAAAAGAAGGTTTCGAAAACTTAAAACCATCTGAAAACTACGATAATTTATTCTACGCCGGATTCTCCAGAGCCATTGGCGACTGGTTATTGGGTATGAATGCCACACGTTTGTACACCGTAAAACATGGCGGATACAAACAGGTATTGTCTATTGGCCGTGTGCAAACGCCAACATTGGCAATGGTTGTCGATCGTTGGAAAGAAATCGAAAACTTTAAACCTCAACCCTACTGGGAATTACAAACTTTATACAGAGAAACTCTTTTTAGTTATGAAGAAGGCCGTTTCCTGAAAAAGGAAGACGGAGAACTTTTGGCCAATAAGGTCAAAGAAAGTGAGTTCGAAATTGTTTCGGTCGATAAAAAGAACGGAAACGAATACGCACCAAAACTATTTGATTTAACAGGTTTACAGGTGTATTGCAATACCAAGTTTGGATTTTCGGCAGATGAAACGCTTAAAATTGTACAGACTTTGTACGAGCAAAAAGTAGTGACGTATCCCAGAGTCGATACCACCTTTTTACCTAATGATATTTACCCAAAAGTACCGGGAATTCTGCAAAAATTATCCAAATACGCCGAATTAACCCAACCACTTTTAGGCAAAAAAATAAAAAAATCGCCTAAGGTTTTCAACGATAAAAAAGTTACAGATCACCACGCGATTATTCCAACCGGAATAGAAAGCAATTTGCAGTTCAATCAGCAGCAAGTTTACGATATTATTACCAGACGTTTTATTGCAGTTTTTTATGATGATTGTCTGGTTGCCAACACCACAGTAATAGGAAAAGCAGCCGAAGTCATGTTTAAAACTACCGGAAAAGTGATCTTGAAAAAAGGTTTTCGTGTTGTTTTTGAAGACCCGAACGCCAAAGAAAAAGAAGCCGATTTATTACCCAATTTTGTGGTGGGCGAAAAAGGTCCGCACGAACCATCGTTTTTAGAAAAAGAAACCAAACCACCCAATCAGTTTACTGAGGCAACTTTACTGCGTGCGATGGAGACCGCAGGTAAACAGGTCGATGACGAAGATTTACGGGAATTGATGAAAGAAAACGGTATTGGCCGTCCGTCTACGCGTGCGAATATTATCGAAACACTTTTTAAACGTCAGTATATTGTTCGAAATAAAAAACAGGTTTTACCAACTCCTACCGGGATTCAGTTGATTGATACGATTCAGAATGAATTGATTAAATCGGCTGAACTCACAGGTTCCTGGGAGAAACAACTGAAAGATATCGAAAAAGGTACTTTTACCGCCGGAGCATTCATCAAAAACATGAAGCGAATGGTCGAGGCTTTGGTTACCGAAGTTCGAAGTGAAACCCGACACGCCAACATTTCGCATGCAACTGCAACTCAAAAAGAAGTGGTAAAAGTCGAGAAAAAGAAAGCCGCAGGAATTTTGGCAGAAACGTGTCCGAAATGCCAGAAAGCTACTTTAATAAAAGGAAAATCAGCTTACGGATGTGGAAATTATAAAGCTGGTTGCGATTTTCTATTGCCAAATGTTTTTGCAGAGAAAAAAATATCCGAAAATCAATATCTAAGATTGGTACAAAAAGGATCGACCGTAAACATAAAAGGTTTTAAAACCGAGGAAGGAACTGTAGAAGGTTTGATTCGTTTTGAAGAAAATTACAAACTAAAATTAGAAGTCAAAAAAACGGCTCCAAAAGCAAAACCAGCAGCAACAGCTGATTCTGATGCCTTGACTTGCCCAAAATGCAAAAAAGGAACGATCATGAAAGGAAAAACCGCTTATGGTTGTGGCGATTATAAATTGGGTTGTGATTTTAAAGTGACTTTTGATGATGTCAGAGCAAAACTAAAAGATCAGAAACCGACTAAAGAACTGGTTTATGCTATTTTAGGCGAAAGTGTTTAATATTTTTTAGCCACAGATTAAAGGATTAAAATGATTTTTTACAAAGTTTTCTAACCACAAATTACACAAATTAGCGCTAATTTTTTTCACGCAGATTTTGCAGATTATGGCTGATTTAATTTTGATTTAGATTAAGAAATCTGCGAGAATCTGCTTAGATCTTTTTTAAATCTGCGTGAAACAAAAATCATTTTAATCCTCCAATTCAAGACAAATTTTCCATTTAGCATTTGAATAATAATTCGTGCTAATTTGTGAAATTAGTGGCAACCATTTTTTTAATATCTTAGCTTTTCAATTTAACATCAAAAACCATAAATATGTTTCAGAAAATTACTCTTTTAGCACTTGTATTACTTGTTGTTTCTTGCCAGAAAAAAGAATCTGTAGAAAAAGATAAAATCAAAATTGCAGACTGGCTTATCGGAAACTGGGAAAATACATCTCCTGATGGTACTTTAACCGAAAACTGGACCAAACTAAACGATAGTACTTTTAGCGGGGCATCTTATTTCATTAAAGGAAAAGATACTTTACATTTTGAAAGCATTGTCTTAGCTCAAAAAGGAGAAACCTTAACTTATTTTGCTACTGTAAAAGGTCAGAATGATGATAAATCTGTTGCATTTCCTTCAACCACAGAATCTGATAAACAATTGATTTTCGAAAATCCAAAACACGATTATCCTCAAAAAATTACTTATACAAAAGGTGCAAATAATACTATAACAGCGGAAGCTACCGGAAATTTACAAGGGAAATTGACTACGGAGCATTTTATTATGGTGAAGAAATAAGATCTCTCGAATTTTTTAGCGTTTATAATTATAATCGATTTTTTTTGACTGGACTAAAGTCCAGCCCTACAATATTGGTCGAACCTACGGTTCTTTTTTTTGGATTGTCTTATAATTTCTTAGGAGGAATTATATTATAGCTAGATCTTAATTATACTTATAAAAAGCTTCTTTTTACTATTATTTCCACTGAACGCTGGTATTTAAAGAACCTTAGGTTGTATTTATTTTGTAGAGCTGGACTTTAGCCCTGCAATATTGGTTGAACCTACGGTTCTTTTTTTGGGATTATCTTGTAATTTCTTAGAAAGAATTATATTAAAGCTACGTCTTAATTAGCCTTATAAAAAGCTTCTAATTACTATTATTCAAGCGAAAGCTGGTATTTAAAGAACTTTAGGTTCGATTCATTTTGTAGAGCTGGACTTCAGTCCAGTTTAAAATAAAAAAATATTCACATAGTTTTCGAAAATCCTAAAAATGGGCTGAAAGCCCAAAATCATAAGCGTAGTGCGCAGTGCTACGAGCTAAAGCAAAGTGACTATTGCCCTGAAAGGGCAAAAGCAAACAGACCTCTAGATTGGTAAAATAGATAACATTCGTAGAAAAATATTATTAGTTTTTTCTTTAGAATTGGGCTTTTGCCCTTACAGGGCAAAACGATAGTCACTTTTCATCATAGTGCTTCGCACTATGCTATTGCTAAGGCTCTTTCAGAGCAAAATTTTAAAATACTTATTGCATCTTGCGGTCAAAAAAAGAAACCTTAGCACCCTAGTTACAAAATCTTTCAAAAAAAACTTTGCGTCTTTGAGCCTTAGTGGCAAAAAATTACTGCCTTACCGACAAAATATTTTAAAAAAACTTGGTGTCTTAGCTCCTTAGTGGCAAAAAAATTAGCGACTTACTGACAAAATATTTCAAAAAAAACTTAGCGTCTTCGAGTCTTATTGGCAAAAAACTTGGCGACTTAGCAGCAAAAAAATTAGCGTCTTCGAGCCTTCGTGGCAAAAAAATCAGCGCCCTCCTGGCAAACCCTCGTTACTCATTCTCCCCAATCTTATTCACCATAAAAATCATCAGTATACCTAAAAGCGCCATTACTAAAAACGCCCATTTCATACTTAAATATTCAGAGATAAACCCCACCATTGGTGGCACCAATAAAAATCCCAAATAACCAATTGTAGATATAGAGGTTAAGGCAGAGCCGCTGCTTAGTTTTGATGATCTTCCGGCGATGCTAAATACTAACGGAACTACGCAGGAAACCCCAACACCAATTAATACGTAACCAAAAATCGTGGGATAAATAAAAGGCAGCAGAAAACAAATTAAAAATCCTATTGTGATAAAAATACCGCTGTAAAGCAGGATTCGTTTTGTACCGAATTTCATTACGCCATAATCTCCAAACAAACGCCCTAAGGTTACTGCTGTAGCAAAAAATACAAACGCAGCACTGGTTAGCTTTGGCGAAGCGTGTAATATATTTTCAAAATAAATACCACTCCAATCGTACATGGTGTTTTCGCAAGCCATAGAAACAAAACAAATAATGGCAAACTTGATCAGGTTTTTTTCCGGCATCGAAAAGAACTTCTTTTTTACCGGTACCGGCTGATTATGGATACTTAGCGGATAAAAACAAGCCGTAAGTCCCATCATAAATACACTTACACCCAACAAATGATGCGATGGTGCAATATGTCTTGAGACCATAACATAACCCAAACCTGCACCCGCAAAAACGGCAATACTCCAAACAGCATGAAAACGGGTTATAATCGATTGCGGATACAACTTTTGAACCTCAAGCGATTGTGCATTAATAGACAAATTGAAAATATTACGGGATGCTCCAAAAATTAAAAGTATAATGACCAGCTGCCATACAAAACCCGCCAAACCCGGGAGAGCCAGTACGATATTAAACATTACTGCTCCTAACAACATGATATAACGGCTGCTGTATTTATTCAATAATTTTCCTGTAAAAGGCATGGTTAGCATTAAACCAATAGGAAAAGCGAATAAAACAGTTCCAAATTCAGCTTCGGACAAATGTAATTGTGTTTTAATATGAGGGATTCGCGAAACCCAGGAAGAATATCCAAATCCGGAAAGGAAAAAAAATACAGTATTAGCTATTCTAAATCCTCTGGGCGTGTTTTGTATTTTTTTAAAGAAAGGTAAAATCATGAAGCATTTTTTCAGACTGCAAAATTAAGTCTTTTGAAGTGTAACTTCTACCCTTTTCAGATTTTTTAATAAAAGTGAGAAATTTAAGTCAATTGCTTCTCTTTCTTCATGTTTAGTAAAAAATATTTATCTAAATATAACAAAAAGTACATTAAATCATTCTTTATAAAATTTGTTAAAGAAATATTAATTTCTACATTTGCACTGTTTTTATTCATTCTAAATAAAAACAAAACCTTAACCAAATTTAATTTTAAAATGAAATATACAACTCTGAAAACCTCTCGTTTTCTATTCACAATCAGTTTACTATTCTCGGTTTTTTGTTCATTTGCACAACAAAATTTCGGAAAAATAAAAGGAACAATAACAACCTCTGACGGCGACGCGGCTGCCGGTGTAAATATTATTCTAAAAAGCTCCAAATACGGTACAACTACCAATGATGACGGGACTTTTGAACTAAACAGAGTAAGAGCGAATACTTATACGCTACAAATATCTCTAACGGGTTACGAAACTACTGAACAGGAAGTTATTGTAGCAGAAAGTGAAACTTCAACCATTACTCTTCAACTGAAAGTTTCTAATAAGGAATTACACGAAGTTGTGGTAAATGGAAAGAAAAGCATCTTATCTAAAAAAACAGATTACGTTGCAAGAATGCCGCTTAAAAATCTGGAAAATCCGCAGGTTTACAGCGTGATTCAGAAAGAACTTTTGCAGGAACAGGTTTCCATTGACATTAGGAGCGCAGTTGTAAATTCACCTGGTGTAACCACAAAGATTTATCCTTCAGGCGGACTTGAAATTTCTTTTAGAGGATTTAGCACGGGAGTTAATGCCCGAAACGGAATGGAAAACATGACAGGCCGAAGCTCTATTTCTATTGATAATGCAGAACGTATCGAAGTGCTAAAAGGACCATCAGGAACTTTATTCGGATCTTCTGTTTCGTCTTTTGGAGGGGTTGTCAATTTAGTTACCAAAAAACCTTTTGAAGGTAAAAAAACAGAAGTATCGTATACCGGAGGAAGTTTTGGATTGAACCGACTTGCGCTTGACATCAATACTCCATTAACACAGGATAATAAAGTATTGTTTCGATTAAACACATCGGTAAATACTGAAAAAAGTTTCTTAGACTATGGTTTTAATAAAACATTCCTGATTGCGCCAAGTATTATTTATAAAGCAACAGATAAACTAACCTTAAGCATTGATACTGAAGTCTACAATGTAAACAACACACGCCCTACTTACGGACGTTCTTATGCTCCGGGAATTACAAACCCGACAGATTTACAGATAGACTACAGAAAAAGTTTATTTCACGATGATCTTGATGCCAAAACCTCATCGTCAAAAGTTTTTGTTCAGGCAGAATATCAATTGGCAGAAAACTGGAAATCTACCACACTTTACTCTTTTATAGACGAAAATGTAGATCGCAGTTATCAGTACTATACCTTATGGAGTTCGCCAACAGAAGTACAAAGAAGTGTTTCTCGTTTTGGACCAATATCCAATCAGTTTACCAACATACAAGAAAACATTAATGGCCAGTTTTCTACCGGAAGCATCAAACATAAATTATTGTTAGGTGTAAATTACAGATTTTCAAAAGGTACTTTCAATTATGGTGCAACACCGGTTCTGGACACTATTGATGTAACAAAACCTTTTGCGCCTATTCGTAAAAAACAAGTTGATGCTGCTTTGTCTCAACTTACATGGCCAGTTCCGGACGAGCAAATATTTAGTGTTTATGCCTCAGATGTGATCAGTTTTACAGATCGTTTATCGGCTATGTTGAGTCTTCGTCTGGACAACTTTGTTCAGAAAAAACTTGTAGATGTCGAAGGATATAACCAAACTGCTTTATCGCCAAAATTAGGTTTGGTTTATGAAGTGGTTAAAGATCAGGTTTCTTTATTTGGAAATTATATGAATGGTTTTCAAAATTCAGGTCCGGTAAATCAGCCAGACGGAAGCTTGTTAATCTTAAAACCAGTTTATGCCAACCAATACGAAGGGGGTGTAAAAGTAGAAGCATTCAATAAAAAATTAAGCACTACATTAAGTTATTACAACATTACTATCGATAATGCGACAAGAACAACTCCTGACGGATTTAGTATTCAGGATGGTAAACAAGTCAGTAAAGGTCTGGATTTCGAATTTATTGCTAATCCTGTCGAAGGTTTAAACGCTGTGATTGGTTATGCTTATAATGATAATCGTATCATAAAATCATCAGATGCTGCTATCGAAGGAAACAAAGCCAGTAGTGCTCCGGAGAATGTCGTAAACTTTTGGGTTTCGTATAAATTTCAAAACAAACTAAAAGATTTAGGTTTTGGTTTTGGAGGTAATTATGTAGACAAACAATATAAATTTGAAGATGAAAGTTTTTATGCTCCATCGTACATGATTTATAATGCAACTGTATTTTATGATCAGCCAACATGGAGGCTTGGTGTAAAATTTAATAACATCAGCAACAAAGAATACTGGGATTCTTACGGAATGGCTCAGACTCCGTCAAACATATTAGTAAACTTAACCTTGAAGTTTTAAAAACGTTATCAAAAGCATCTCTATCCGGAGGTGCTTTTTATTTAGCAGTATTTCAAAAAAAAGTCTTTTTGAATATAAATAGGAACAAATTAACTAAACCAAAAAAAAATGAAATATCTTAATCTTCGCATTCAGCATTTCGCTTTTGCATTATGTTTTTTTCTGTTGGCCACAAACGCGATGTTGGCCCAGCAAAACACAGGAAAAATTAAAGGAACGATAACAACCTCAGATGGCGAATTGGCGGTTGGCGTAAACATTATCCTCAAAAATTCAAAGTACGGGACTATTACCAATGAAGATGGTGCTTTTGAGTTTAACCGCGTAAAAGCCAACACTTATACCTTGCAGGTTTCCTTAACCGGTTACGAAACACTGGAACAGGAAGTAACTGTTGCCATCAATGAAACCACAACGCTTGATTTGCAATTGAAGGTTTCTAACAAACAATTAAAAGAGGTTATCATTACCGGAAACAGAGGAAAAGCATTCCCGAAACAAAGTGTTTATGTTTCTAAAATGCCCTTGAAAAATGTTGAAAATCCTCAGGTTTACAATATCGTATCCTCTGAATTGATCAAAGAACAAGCCATTACCAATTATGAAGATGCCTTAAAAAACGTACCCGGAATTCAAAAATTATGGGAATCTACAGGACGTGGCGGCGATGGCGGATCGTATTATACATTGCGTGGTTTTGAAGTTCAGGCCAATATTGTAAACGGATTACCGGGTTTAACAAACGGAAGTTTAGATCCTGCAAATGTAGAACGTATTGAAGTAATCAAAGGACCATCAGGAACTTTATTCGGGAGCAGTTTAGTGAGTTACGGCGGACTTATCAATACCGTTACCAAAAAGCCTTATAGTGGTTTTGGTGGCGAAATCTCCTATATCACAGGAAGTTTTGGTTTAAACAGGGTTACTGCAGATGTCAACACACCACTGGACGATGCAGATAATATCTCTTTTAGAATTAATGCGGCATATCAAACAGAAAATAGTTTTCAGGACGCAGGTTTTCGTACTTCGCTTTTTGTAGCCCCTTCCCTTTCTTATAAAGTAAACGATAAACTTTCTTTTGTAATTAATACTGAATTTATGCAGGAAGAAAAAACAACTCCGTCGATGTTGTTTTTAGGAAGAGATGCGCCCTTGCAATACGCCAACTTAGCTGAACTAAATTACAATACAAAGTTGTCTTTTTACAGTAACGATTTATCCATGAAGAATCCCAGATTTAATTTGCAAGGTCAAATGACATATAAGATTTCAGATCAATGGACTTCGCAAACGGTATTATCAAGAAGTTCTTCTAAATCAAGCGGATACTACTCTTATATTTATGATAATGAAGACGGAAATAAGGATTTTGCCTTATGGATTACAAAAGAACAATCTCAAACAATTGTAACCGATATTCAACAAAATTTTATTGGCGATTTCAAAATCGGATCAATGCGTAATCGTCTGGTTGTAGGTCTTGACTACTTTGAAAGAAATGTAATGTATGGAGGTTCAGGTTATGGTCAATTGTATAATCTTACCGCTCAGGGCGAAGTGAGACAATTAGATCCTGATGCACCTTATTACCTGACTCAGACATCTGTAGATAAACTTCTTGCCAATAAACCTGCCGGAAATTACCAGCCAAAAGATGCAACTTATAGTGCTTATGCTTCAGATGTACTTAATATTACCCCACAATTGTTAGCAATGGCAAGTTTGAGGGTAGACTATTTTGATACCGAAGGTAATATCAATAATGACGATGATGATTATACACAAACTGCACTCTCACCAAAATTTGGCTTGCTGTATCAGCCCATAAAGGATAAACTGGCTGTATTTGCTAATTATATGAATGGTTTCAGAAATGTCGCTCCTGCCTTAAACTACGATCCCGATGGTAATTTATTAGGATCACAAACCTTTGAGCCTGAACATGCCAATCAATTAGAATTTGGAGTAAAAGCAGATCTTTTTGCAGATAAACTAAATGCAACTGTAAGTTATTACGATATTAATGTGGCCAATTTAGTAACAAGCGGCCAAACGTTCAGCTCTCAAGGAGGTGAAGCCAGAAGCAAAGGTTTTGAATTTGACCTTAATGCTTCACCAATAAAAGGTTTAAGTATTATTGCCGGATACAGTTATAACGACAGTAAAATTACAAAAGGAGATGTTGGAAATGTTTGGCTTGAGCAAGGAAAAAGACCTTTCTGGTCCGGTCCAAAAAACTTAGCAAACTTATGGGCAACATACAAATTTGATGAAGGTACTTTAGAAAACTTCGGAATTGGATTTGGAGGAAATTACGCCAGCGAAAATGCGATTTTAGACGGTGCCGTAACCGGAAAATTTGTTTTACCTGCCTACACTGTTATTAATGGTTCGGTTTTTTATAATTCAAATAAATTCCGCGTAAGCTTAAATATCAATAACATTACCAACAAAGATTATTTTAATGGTGGATGGTCGACATTGAATCCGCAAAAACCAAGAAATCTTGTAGCAAGTTTTGCTTATAAATTTTAATAACTACATAACCTCAAAAAGGAACTAATGGTAAAAATTAGTTCCTTTATTTTTATCCCTACATTCAGATTATTCCAATTTAAAAGTCTTTTTATTAAGTTTTATTTTTAATTATTCTAAATAAGACTTAAGTTTGTAAAAAATATTAATACTAATACATTTAAACTTCATCTTATGAAATCTAAAACTTTAAAAACGATAACATTTTTACTTTTAATGTTAGTTGCAAGTCCACAATTATTTGCTCACGCACTTTGGATCGAAACTAAAGCGACTGGTACAAAAGGAAAAGCTCAGGAAATTTCAGTTTATTTTGGAGAATTTTCAGATAATGACATTACGAAAGCAGACAAATGGTTTTCTGATTTAAAAGATTTTACTTTAGTATTGGTTTCTCCTTCAAAAAAAGAAACAAAACTTACTTCTAAAGCATTAGATAATAAATACCAGGCATTTTTTACTCCGGATGAAGATGGAGTTTATACTATCGTGATGCACCACAAAGTAAAAGATGTGTACGGAACTATGGTTTTAGATTACAACTCAAGTGCAACTGTTACAGTAGGAAATGCTGCAAAAGGAAACGAAGCTATTGCAAACACAAACGTGATTAGTTTATTTTCTAAAGATGCTACAACTGCAAAACAAAAAATAAAAGTGAATGTAAATGCTTTGTACGAAGCTAAGGTTGCGAAAGAGCAAAAAATGAAAGTAATAGCTCCAAATGGCTGGGAAAAAGAATTATGGAGTAATGAAAACGGAGAAATTTCATTTACACCAATCTGGCCAGGAAATTACATGGTAGAATTTGCTTATACAGAAAAAGCTGCCGGAGAACATAACGGTAAAAAATACGACGAAATCTGGAAAATGGCTACGTACTTAATTACTGTAAAATAGTTCATTTACGTCAACTTATTATACTATTACAAACCTTGTTCTTTTGAGCAAGGTTTTTTTTATGCCTGATAATCATTACAACAGCAATATTCAAACCGAAATACTCACTTTATTTATAAATAATTAAATCTAATAAAACAAAATCTTAAGCAAATCTTAAGACAAAACTAATCAAGTTTTAAGTAAGAAAATCTATCAATAAATTTTGTTAAAACATCTAACTGCACTTATATTTGCAAAAACTTATTTTTATTCAATCTAAATAAATACCATGAGATCTACTTTACTACTCGTTTTATCTTTTATAAGTGTTGCTACTTATAGTCAGGACTATGCAAAGGCAGAAAATACCTCAACAGCAAATGATACTGTAAAAAATAAAAAGGGCGAAATTCTAAATGAAGTTTTAATTACAGCAAATAAACCCAAGAAACCCATTGAAGCTGCACGTTCAGGAATCAAAGTAATGGATTTGCCACAGAGTGTTCAAATCATTGGCAGCGAAATAATACAGGAACAACAAGCTATCAGATTAAGCGAAGTGGTAAAAAACCTTAACGGAGTTTATGTAGGATCTGCTCGTGGTGGTGCACAGGAATCATTCTTTTCGAGAGGATATGATATGTCTGCCAATAATATGTTTAAAAATGGTTTTCGCTATAATGCCGGATCAATACCAGAAGTTTCATCTTTAGAAAAAGTAGAATTCTTAAAAGGAGGTTCAGCTTTATTATACGGAAATGTGGCACCAGGCGGAATTATGAATTTGGTTACCAAAACACCAAAATTTACGCAAGGCGGCGAACTATCCATGCAAATAGGAAGTTATTCTTTTTACAAACCAACATTAGATATTTACGGGCCTTTAAACAAATCTATTGCCTATAGATTTATTGCTTCCTACGAAAATTCAGAAAGCTTTAGGGATTACGTAAAAAACGAACGTATTTATATCAACCCTTCGTTCTTATTTCATCTTTCAGACAAAACACAAATTACAGTACAAGGAGATTATTTAAGTGCCGACTGGACTCCTGATTTTGGTACAGGAATCTACGGTAAAACAATTCTGGATCTTCCTCGTAACGAATTTTTCGGGTCACTTTGGTCAACTGCCAATACCAAATCTGCCAGTGCTTCGATGTTGTTTAATCATGATTTTAATAAAAACTGGAAATTAAATTTTAATTCTTCTTACCAGTCTTACCGCAGAACTCAGACTTCTACAGCACAACTAAGTACAATTGATGCCAACGGAAACTGGAAACGCGGGTTAACAAAAGCTGATGGTGCCGAACAAATATTTGGTGACCAATTGAGCTTACAGGGAACTTTTAATACCGGTAGCATCAAACACCAGATATTTACGGGAGTTGACTACGAAAATTCTCTGGCTCCAAGTTATACTTTTGGATTCTATGATCCTGCAAAACCTGCAGATCTTTTAACAACAGAAGCTACAGCGATAAACTTATATACTTACGATTACGGTACGCAAAGTAATGTTATTCCTTACCCTACAAGAACTACTCAATTGACAAGTACAGAAACACAACGTTTTGGAGCTTATTTTCAGGATTTGGTTTCTATCAATCAATATGTAAAAGTTTTAGCAGGATTACGTTGGTCGTGGCAACAAGGAGAAGCTACAACTACAAAAGAAGTAATCGAGAAGAAGAACAATGTAAATGTCATTACAACTGCTTACGAAAATGCGCTTCCTGTTGTCGGAGCCAAAACCTTAAACAGGGCTTTTTCGCCTAAAGCAGGATTAGTAATTCAGCCAACGACCGATTTATCGCTTTTTGCAAGTTATTCGAACTCTTTTACACCAAATACGGGAACAACAGTAGATTCAAAACCATTGGATCCTTCGATTATTGACCAATATGAAGTGGGTATCAAAAAAGATTTCTGGAAAGGTCTTTTGAGTACAAACGTTACTGTTTATCAAATATCAAATAACAATCTGGCACAAACTGCGCAATTTTTAGCAGATGGTGTAACACAAAATGCGAACAGCAATTTCAAAGAATTAGTAGGTGCTACAAAAGGAAAAGGTGTCGAAATAGACATAACTGCAAATCCTGTTGAAGGCTTGAATATTTTGGCGGGTTATAGTTTTAATGAAACTAAAGTATCGAAATCGTCCGGAACAAACGGAAGTCTTGTAGTAGGCGATGTATTGGCAAGAACTCCTAAAAACACAGCCAATTTGAGCTTTTTCTACAAACTGCCAGCTGGTTTATTAAAAGGATTAACTTTTGGAGCGATTGCAAACTATGTTGGAGACCGTACCGGAGGCTGGAATGATGATTATTTATGGACAGAGGTTAAACCAACGCCTGCTAATCCTAAGCCAGATCCTGCGTATACTATAACAATCAGAGACCGAGACATTCCATTGAAAGGTTATACTACTGTTGATGCTTCTTTAGGTTACGAATGGAGAAAATTCTCGATTTTATGCCGATTATCAAACATCACAAATGAATTGAATTATACTGTTCACGAAAATTATAGTGTAAACCCAATTGCGCCTCGTCAGGTTATGACAAGCTTAAGATATAAGTTCTAAAATTTTTGAATTAGATTTTAGTTTACAAAGCTTTTTCTGTATTTCATTTTTTGAAAAAACAGAAGAAGCTTTGGTTTTTAAAATAAAAAAGTATTTTTGCAAGAGAACATAAATTGTAAAAAAAGTTTTACTAATAAAATACATTAGAAAATATGCCTAGTCCGGTTTCAGAATGTTTGTACTGTCAAAACAATGACAAATTGCAGGAGTTAATGATCAAAATTGAAGATTTAAAAGTCTCTCAGCTTTTCCTTTTTAAAGAACAATCCTATACAGGACGCTGCAATGTTGTTTACAATAATCATGCTGTTGAGTTTTATGAGTTAAGTGATGAACAGCGTAATTTATTTATGGAAGATGTCGCGACTGTTGCCAAAGCAATTGAAAAAGCTTTCAATCCAACCAAAATTAATTATGGTGCTTATAGTGATACTTTATCCCATTTACACTTTCACATAGTTCCTAAATATAAAGAGGGTTACGGATTTGGAGGGGTTTTTGAAATGAATCCTCAAAAAACATATTTATCCGATACAGAATACGAATCTGTTATCGAAAAAATAAAAGCAAATTTATAATAGCAGCAAAATCCTAAATACTTCAAAGAATTTTAAGCCTCATTTAGCCATAAATGAGGCTTTTTGTTTCGACCAAAAAGTCTCTAATTGTATTACTTTTGCCGCACGGGTATTTCTATCCCATCACAATAAAAATTCTACTTATGTCAGATTCCACAAAAAACCAATTACAAAAAACGCTAGGCCTAAGTTTTAATATCGCCGTACTAATTGGAGGAACCATAGGAGTTGGAATTTTAAGAACTCCAGGCACGATTGCAGCATTATTAGATAATTACTGGCTTATTATAGCGTCGTGGCTTTTTGGCGGATTGTTTGTGCTTATTGGCGCTACTTCCTACGCAGAACTTGCTACAATGCTTCCTAAAGCCGGAGGATCTTATAATTATATCAAAAGGGCTTTTGGCAATTATGCCGGATTTCTTTCGGGTTGGTTTGATTATATTACCAATGCTATTCCGCCTGCTTTTTACTGTATAGTAATCAGTGAATATATTATTATTTTATTTCCCGGACTACGAAATTACGCTACCGTAATGGCTATTTCGTTATTGATTGCTTTTGTATTCTTGCACTTAAGCGGAGTAAAAAATGGAAGTGTAATTCAGCAAATTACGAGTTTATTAAAGGTGATTTGTTTTTTTGCTTTGGTTGTCGCTTGTTTTATGTATTCAGGTGTTAAGCTGGCTCCTATTCCAAAAGACAATACTGTAGTCCAGATTGGTTTATTATTTGGATTTTTTAAATCGCTTCAGCTTATTATCGGAACATATAACGGCTGGAATGGCGTTTGCTTTTTTGCCGAAGAGAATGACGATCCTAGCAAGAATATTCCGAAATCATTATACAGCGGTGTTTTGCTTGTAATGGTTATTTATGTTTTAATAAATGTCGCCTTTTTATATATCATGCCCGTCGAAAATGTAGCCAAATCGAATCTGGCTGCTGCCGATGTAGCAAACATTATTTTTGGAAAAAACGGCGCTATAATAGTTACCGTTATTTCTATTTTTTCGTTGATCAGTATCCTGAATGCTTTTATGATGATTCCGCCAAGAATCCTCTACGGATTAAGTCGTGACGGTTTTTTTATCGAAAAAGGAACAACCGTTAATAAAGGCGGAACTCCAATTGTGGCCCTTTTGGTTTCTTCTGTATTTAGTTTATTTTTAATATGTATTGGTTCATTCGAAGTCTTGTTTTCATTTGCGGCCTTTACCTCTATTATCGTTTGGGGATTGGCGTATTGTTCTTTGATAAAATTAAGAAAATCCGAACCAGATTTGCCAAGGCCATATCGCTCGATCTGGTATCCCTGGACAACGATTATCGCCATTGCTGCTTCGCTGGCTTTGTTAATTGGTTTTGTTTACAGCGATCCTAAAAGCTTTATCATTATTGTTGTTATTACGGCAATTTCTTATCCGCTGTTTTTGGTTTTGAATCGAAAGAAAAAGTAATGATTAGAAAAAAAACAATAATTTAAAATAGCCACTAATTCACGAATAATTCTTCAATATGTGGTTAAATAATTCGTGAATTCGGGGCGTAGAATCTTTTGCATAAAAAACCTAACAGATTTTTGAAACCTGTTAGGTTTGTCTTAATTATCTCCTTGCTTTAAAATATTCTTCTAAGCTTTCGCATCCTGACAAATCCGAACTAAATTCAGGAAATTGTTTATCAACTCTTTTTGAATTAGTATATTGATTCTTTTCTGCATAATCCATCATTCGTAAACAAAGCGCTTTAAATTTATCAGTTTTTGCGTTTTGATAAGCTAATTTATAATTAGCAACAGCTTTTACTTTATTTCGGTATTCAATCTCATCTACATAAGATTCATTTTCACTTTTTTGACCATAATAAGAACTGCTGCTTGAATAACGGCGCATCATCCAGGAGTTACCATAATCTGACATATTGTAATAACAATTTGCAATCAAAAAAAAGTAATATGCCTTATCTTCTGTTTTTGAATTATTTGCCAGATTCGTATATTCTATAAGATGTTCTGTTACTGAAAGTTTAGTGACAATATATTTTTCTTTATGCTCAATGAAACTTGTTGTGTGCTTAAAATCATAAAAAGGATTTTGATCAAAAGCATAATATTCATCATATTCTCCTCTTTCCCAAGCATTATAATTATCATCCCAATACTTTTTGTCTAATGATTTAAAAGTTAATAAAGCATTCTTTAATTGATTCTCTCTCAGGTATTTTGTTCCTAGTAAATCTTTAAGATAATCTTTATCTTTCAATAGCTTAATATAAATTACCTTTTCAAATTCTGTCTTAAAACCTTTATCTATCCTATTGACGATTATTTGCAAATCTGCAGCAGAATAAACAAAATCAAGATAGTCAAAATAACGATTAAACTCTTGTAAATTACCCGATGTTTTTATTCGATTGCCCCTCCACTCTACATCATCTAAATCATAAGATCTCTCTGTATTTTGTTCAATTAGAGATAACAAAGCCAAACCATCAATAATATTTCCTTTAAATTCTAATTCTCTTCCTAAAGCAAAAATAAAGCGCGAATCATCTTTATATTTTAAAATAACAGACTCCGTTTCCGGTTTAATAATCGCTTTGCCATTCTCCTGATTTGCAGTAATACAAAGTGCTTTTATTTTCTCTATTTCCTCAGTTATCTTTTCAGACGGATGCTTTTTTTCAAACAACGAAATATTTTTTAAACAGTCTGTATAATTTCTTGTAATAAATTGCAAGTTGATTTTTGAAGCCTCCCAAACGGTCGGATTTTGTGTTTTGTTGGCATCGATTGTATTTATAAAATCTAAAACTTCTTGTGCATACAATCTATCCTTTTCAGAACGATTACGTAATGTTTCGGTTGTAATTTTTATTTTATTATTCCAAAAATCATTAAAATCTGACGTGGGATTATAGTTCGAATAATATGGCGTATAAACCCAGTCTTCAATTTTATTGATTTCACGTAAAAGTAAAAAACCTAATATTTGAGATTTTGGATTATTTTTATAAATCTCTCTCAAATAATCCAGGTTTTTATCTACTTTCTGTACAGATGCATAAGCATAAAGATTTGCTCTGTCCTCTTTATTCTCAGCATACTTTAAAGCTTCCTGAATTTTAAAATCATGATGAAAATAGTAATAGCTGGCATAACTTTTTTCTGGAGAGTTTGCCATTAAATTGGCAACATCAACCATATATCCGGGATTGGATTTTGTAAAAGTGTAAAAGAATAAACTCCAGTAGTACAAATAATCTTTTTTGTTTTTACTGAAATTGGCTTCGAAAATAGTTTTAATAACCTCTTTTTCTCCCGAATAATAAGCAAGCCGAATCGCTAAAAAAGCATATTTTCTTTTAAAATACTGATCCTGTTCTTTATCGATAATCTGAGAAATTTTATGCAACAATTCAAGTCTTCTATCTGTATTTACTGCTTCATTTCTTTCCCACACATCATCAGAGTCATTTGCCAATTCGCAATTTTTTGCCGTTTTCAAGTAGTTAATAGCGGCAATTTTATTATTCTGATAAAGATATTTTATAAACTTATTATCGCTATTAGAATGAATATCTGTGTAAGACAAATTAAAATTGAAGTCCTCAATATCATCAATGGCAACTTTTTTATTTGTGTAATTATACCAGTCTGCTATATTAGAATCTACATTTAACTTATAATCCTCCGGATTTCTGCTATAATCAAATCCCCATAAATCTGCATTATAAAAGAATGATTTATATTGAGCATAATTAAAGTAATTGGGTCTAAATATACAATATCTCACATCTTCGCCATATGGAGAATATCCACAGGCAAAACTTTGGTAAAAACTACTTACTAAAAGAACTGTAAAAACCAGAAACTTCTTCATGATTGTATTTTTTAAAAGTACTGTCATCTAAATGGAATAGTGAAATTGTTGTTGTGGCGTCTAATTCGACATTTTTTTTAATAATCGAAATCGCCTCGTTAAGTGTTTTCGAATCGACCTCTTCAATCTTTAACTGATCTCCTTTTTTTAAATAATATTCATATTCAAAAGTATAATCTTCTGTCATTTCATACCACATTGGTTTAATCTGTTTGGCAATCCCGCTAATATCTGCAGAATTAAAATTGACCAATCCGGCAAAGCGATTATTTTGATACCATAATGTCCAATAAAAAACAGGTAACGCTACATCCAAATGCACCGGATAACTTCTCTTTTTATCTAAATACGATTTTAATTCATTTATATCTAAAATAGAATTTTTATCTTTTTGAGATAATGGTTTAATTAAGTTATAACACATTAAAGTCACTTTATCAACTGGTGGCACTCCCATAATATCCGGGTATTTATAAGGATAAAGACGAAGCGTACAGCTAATTTCCTTTTTTGACAATTCTTTTATTTTCTTCAATAAATAAAAATATTTGTCTTTGGTTGATTTTGTCCAGTCACAGTCAATTTGAATTTCGGAATAGTCGAAATTCTCTTTATCATTATATTGATAACGGCCTTTACGATATTTGTTGATTAGAAAAACAATATTATCAGCCAATTTATTTAATGACTTTTCATTATTATATTGAAAGATTTCATTCTTGATAAAAATAGTAGGAATGATGCTTACCGAATCCAGTTTTCGGAACGTATATTCATCAGGACTATTTTTTTGATATGGAAAGTTTCCCATCGCTTCATTATAATCTATCTCAAAAAATTTATAGTAGATTTTCCTGACTTGCAATTTATTCAGTTCCTCAGTCGTTCCTTCACTAAAAGAAGATCCATTCTTCCAGTAATAGAAAGCTCTTTCGACATTTTTAACCTTATTTTCTTTATTGGAACATCCCAAAAAAAGACAAGAAACAAACACAAATAACACGATTTTTTTCATTGCGAAGCGATTTTTGTTTTAACGTAAAATCGTATTAAAATTATATCATTTTAAGATATGAAAATCAAAAAATAAGACATTTTTTTTATAAAAAAATCAGAGAATTTATTGTAAAACAAAACCCGACAAATTTTAAAAATTTATCGGGTTTTTATCTTAATACCTAACAGGTTTTGAAACCTGTTAGGATCATACTTATTATTTAATCTGGCTTATTTCTTATTTCAATCCAGCAATACTTTGCTCGATTGTAGCAATCTTAGCCAAAGCATCAGCTTCTTTTTGTCTTTCGTTAGCCAAAACTTTTTCCGGTGCTCCGCCAACGAATTTCTCGTTTGATAATTTCGCCTGAACAGATTTTAAGAAACCTTGTGTGTAAACCAACTCTGCAGTTAGTTTTGCGATTTCAGCTTCAACATCAATATTTCCTCCTGAAATCGGAATGAAATATTCATTTGATTTTACACGGAAAGATAACGCTCCATCTACTTTCGCAGAAACATATTCGAAAGCAGAAATATTTCCTAGTTTCGTTACGATGGTATCAAAATAAGTCGAAAGATTCTCGCTATTAATTCCTTTTAATTCGATAGTATCTTTAAACGGAATATTTTTATCTTTTCTGATTGTTCTGATTCCAGAAATCACCTCGATTGTACTTTCAAAATCAGCAATCAAACCTGCATTAAAAGGTTTTAATTCTGGCCATGTTGAAACGATTAAAGCTTCTTCCGGAGTTCTGTCAGCAATTAAATGCCAAATTTCCTCTGTTAAGAACGGCATAAATGGGTGAAGTAACTTCAAGTTACTTTCTAACATTTCGATTGCTTTATCAAACGTAGCTTTATCAATTGGCTGTTGGTACGCCGGTTTGATCATCTCTAAAAACCAAGAACAGAAATCATCCCAAACCAATTTATAAATCGCCATTAATGAATCTGAAATTCTGTATTTTTCGAAATTATCTTCAATATCAACTAAAGTTTGCTGCAACTTCGCTTCGTACCATTCGATCGCTACTTTTGATGATTCCGGTTGCGGGATTGTTTCAGAAACTTCCCAACCTTTAATCAATTTAAAAGCATTCCAAATCTTGTTTGTGAATGATTTTCCTTGTAGACATAATTCTTCATCAAACATAATATCGTTTCCTGCAGAAGCACTTAAAAGCAATCCTACACGAACACCATCAGCTCCAAATTTTTCGATCAAATCTAAAGGATCAGGAGAATTCCCTAATGATTTAGACATTTTACGACGTTGTTTATCACGAACTAAACCAGTTAAATATACATTCGTAAATGGTTTTTCGCCTGCATATTCATAACCTGCAATAATCATTCTTGCAACCCAGAAAAACAAAATATCCGGACCTGTAACCAAGTCGTTTGTTGGATAATAATATTTGTAATCTGCACTTTCAGGATCCATGATTCCGCCAAAAACTGACATTGGCCATAACCATGAAGAAAACCATGTGTCAAGGGCATCAACATCTTGTCTTAAGTCAGACGTTGTAAGTGAGTTATTAGAAGTTCTTTCTTTTGCTAAAACTAAAGCATCTTCTATATTTTCTGCAACTACAAAATCTTCTTTTCCGTCTCCGTAATAATATGCCGGAATTTGTTGTCCCCACCATAACTGGCGAGAGATATTCCAATCACGAATATTGTTTAACCAATGCGCGTAAGTATTCTCGAAACGTTTTGGGTGTAATTTAATATCACCATCAACCAAAACAGATTGGATTGCCGGTTTTACTAAATCTTCCATTTTCAGGAACCATTGGTCTGATAATCTTGGTTCGATTACCGCTTTAGTTCTTTCTGATGTTCCTACTTTATTCAAATGGATTTCGGTCTTCGCCAAAGCTCCAATTTCTTCTAATTCTTTTGCAATTTCGGTACGAACCACAAAACGATCTTTCCCTTGATAATGCAATCCGAAACTATTTAGCGTAGCATCTTCATTAAAAATATCAACGATTTCAAGATTGTGTTTTTCTCCTAATGCTTTATCATTTACATCATGTGCCGGAGTAACTTTCAAACATCCTGTTCCGAATTCTACATCTACATATTCATCTTCGATAATTGGAATCACTCTTCCACAAATAGGAACAATCGCTTTTTTCCCTTTTAAATGTGCAAAACGTTCGTCATTTGGGTTGATACAAATAGCAGTATCGCCAAAGATAGTCTCAGGACGTGTTGTTGCAATAGTCAAGAAATCTTCAGATCCTTCTATTTTATATTTCAGGAAAAATAATTTTCCTTGTTGTTCTTCATAAATAACTTCTTCGTCAGACAAAGTTGTTTTAGCTTCAGGATCCCAGTTTACCATACGGTAACCTCTGTAGATCAAGCCTTTGTTGTATAAATCTACAAACGATTTTATTACAGATGCCGACATATCAGGATCCATAGTAAATTTGGTACGTTCCCAGTCGCATGAAGCACCTAGTTTTTTAAGCTGATCAAGAATTACTCCACCATATTTATCTGTCCATTCCCAGGCATGTGCTAAAAATTCTTCGCGGGTCAAATCATTTTTATTGATTCCTTCTGCTTTTAGTTTTGCTACAACTTTTGCCTCGGTAGCAATAGATGCGTGATCCGTTCCCGGAACCCAACAAGCATTGAAACCTTTAAGACGGGCTCTACGAATTAAAACATCCTGAATTGTATTATTTAACATATGTCCCATATGCAAGACACCAGTGACGTTTGGAGGCGGAATTACAATAGTATACGGCGTTCTATGATCTGGTTCTGAATGAAAATAGTTGTTTTTCATCCAGTAATCATACCATTTGTTCTCAATCGTCTTAGCGTCAAATTGTGCTGGAATTGTCATTTAAATAGGTTTGTTTAATCGTTAATTTGTTTAATTGCTGAATCGTTTTATTGTTTAACTGTTTTTGCTTTGCGAATCCCGCTTGCAGACCATCAATTGATTAAACGAATTAACGATTAAACAATTAAACAAAAAAGTGGTTCAATTTTTGTAATTATAACTGACAGCAAAAGTAAATAATTAAGTACACTATAAAAAGAGAATTAATAATTTGTGTGTTAATTAAAAGAATGTATATTTACTTACAACTTAAAAACAATTTCAAAATGAAAAATGTAGCCTCTTTTATTGCAGTCGTATTGTTTAGCGCAATAGGTTATGCACAAAATGGCCCAAAAATTGAATTTGCAGCCCAAGACAACACGATTGATTACGGAAAAATTTCGAAAAGCGACAACGGACTCCGTTCTTTTGAATTTACAAACACCGGCGATGCACCGTTATTAATTACCGGCGCAGAATCTACTGTAAGTTCTATCGTTGTTACAAAACCCGCAGCAGCAGTTATGCCTGGCAAAAAAGGTAAAATTGATGTAAAATACAACATGGTTTCAGGTCCAATTCGTAAAACAATTACCGTTGAAACTAATGCTGTAAACTACCCTGATGGTAGAGTTGCCCTTAAAATCAAGGGAGAAGTTCTATAAAAAATAAAAATCCAAAAATAGTAAAAGCCGTTTCTTAATAAGGAACGGCTTTTTTTATGCACTTCTATAACCATAATTTGGGCGAGACAAGCTAACGGACGTAGTAATTAGTCTCAGTTTTCAGTCTCAGTTTTCAGTCACGATCGCAGTTTTCCTCATTTTTGTCATCCCGAGGAACGAGGGATCTCCGCAAGAAGCTCTACAAAGATTGGCGATTTTGCAGGATGAGTTACTTGCGGAGATCCCTCGTTCCTCGGGATGACAAGATTGTGGTTACTTATTTTATTCAGAGCTGTTTATGTTACTTTCAAACAATAAAAAAATCCGCCTAAATCCGTGTTTTTACAAAGCAAATCCGTGTCATCCGCGTACCATTACAAAGATTGTATATTTTTATTTTTCAGAACACTCAACACTGTCAAATTTATATTTTACGCGATCAAAATCAATTGGTTTATCTTTCACTAAATAAGTAACTCCCATCGTGGTTTGCATTGTTCCGTTACCTAAAATAAGTTGTTTGTCTTTCTTTAAAAACGCCATCGGATTTTTGAATGTTCTATCTTTACTTGTTACCTCTTTAAAAGTATAATCTACAAATAAAGTATCACCACGAAATTCTCCTTTAATTTCTCCGCTTTTTTCTGGTGCATTTGCCACTTTCATCACCATATCTCCGCCAATTTTTCCGTTTTTAAGCGTGTTCAATTTTAGATGAATAGTATCTTTTTCATACACTGCTTTATAGCATTCTGAACTTACAGTTTTTTCAGCTTCGGCCTGAGCAGCTTCGGCTTCTTTTTGTTTTTCATCATTTTTACAGCTTTGAAATCCAATGCAAGACAAAAGCAAACAAGATATCGCTAGTTTTTTCATAAATCAAATCTTTAGGTTAATGTTATTTTATAAAGTTAAATAAAAAAGAAGCCAAAAAAAAAGGCTTCCTAATTAAAATTAAAAAAACTAACAGTTTTTAATCCCGAGGCTTCTGGCAATCTATTAAGTTAAGGAGAAATCTATAAAATCATTTAACAGTTTAATCAAATAAGCAATTAGAAAAATCCGTTTTCATCAGCGTTTTCGCTTTAGCGAATCAGTAAAATCAGCGTCTAATATTGACGCGGATAAAACAGATTTACTTCGTAAAAACGCGGATAAAAACGGATTTTATTTGTAATAATTTTATTTTCTAAAAGCTTAACTTAATGACATTAGACTTCGGGCATTGTTAGGTTAACTTACTGAACGTAAATAAATTCTATAAATTTTTAATCACGAATTCAGATCTTCTGTTCAATTCATGTTCTTCTTCAGAACAGGCATCATCTGTTTTACATTTGATTATTGGCACAGATTCTCCGTAACCTTTTGCCTGAACTCTTTTGGCATTAATCCCTGATTCTATGATAAAATCTCGCGTCGAATTGGCTCGTTTTTGAGACAAATTTTCATTAAACTTTTCATTTCCTCTTGAATCTGTGTGAGAACCTATTTCAATAACCATGTCCGGATATTTCTTCATTAAAGCTACAACACGACTCAAAATAACTTTAGATTCTTTACGGATGTACCACAAATTATAGTCAAAATAAATCGGATCTGTTTTGATGATCAGTCTGTCTTTGTCTTTTACAACATCTTTTTCATCAATCAAAATCTGTTTTATTTTTTCCTTTTTCTTGATTTCTGTTGCTGCAATTTCCTCCGCTTTTTCTTTCTTCTTAATTTCTGCCGCTACAATTTGATCTGCTTTTGCTTTTTTCTGAGCCTCTTTTAAAGCAATAACTGCCAAAGCTTCTCTTTCTTTTTTGCGGGCTGATTCGATTTCTTCTTCTTTCTTTTTCGTTTCGGCAATTTGCTGTTCTTCTCGTTTTATCGCTTCAAGAGATTTTAATGCCATCGAAGCGCCATGGCTTGCCTCTCTTGTTTTTCCTGAAGACAATGATCGTGATTCGCTGGTATATTTTTCTTTTGAAGCCAAAACTGTAAACGAACTTTCGCACGCCACCGTAAAACTGAATTTCCCGTCTGCTGCTGTAATAATCGTATTCAAAATCTTTTTATCTGAATCCTGTAAAATTACAATGGCATTTTCTAAAACCAGTTGGGTATCAATATCTGTAATGGTTCCGGCAATATACTGCTTGCAATCTTCTACAATTAGCTCTTTTGTTTCTTTGAACCAGTAAATATCATCGCTTCCTTTTCCGCCTTCTCTATTCGATGCAAAAAAACCTTCTTTGGTATTTGAATCTATAGTAAAGGAGAAATCATCCAGATTGGAATTTAGGGGTAAACCAACATTTACAGGTTTAGAATATTCGTTTCCGTTAATTTCTGAAACAAAAACATCAAGCGATCCGTAGCCTAAATGCCCGTCTGATGAGAAATAAAGTTTGTTATCTGATGAAACAAAAGGAAATTGCTCTCTTTTTTCGGTATTAATAACTGGTCCTAAGTTTTTTGGTGTATCAAATGCTCCTTTATTAATGTTTACCGAATAAATATCAAAAGATCCCAATGTTCCCGGCATATCCGAAGCAAAATACAATACTTTTTCATCGGCACTCAACGCAGGATGTTCTACGGAATAATTGGCACTATTAAACGGAAGTGACGTTATGTTCTTCCATTTTCCATCAACGAATTCCGCTTTAAAAATCTGAAGGTTGGAGATTTTTTTATCGTCCGTCTTTTTGCTTCCTTTTTTAGAATTATTTCTTGTAAAATAAATTGTCTTGCCATCTTTTGTAAAAACAGCATTCGATTCATGCATTCCGGTTTTTAATTCTTTAGCAAAATAATGCGCCGCAGAATCGGCCGAATTGATGTTTTTTAGTGGAATTTCGACTAAATTCAAATAGGTTTCATTGTCCCATTTGAACTTTTTATCAAACAATCCCGGCTTTAATTTTACTCCGGCAAAAACCAGATTATCATTGTATTTTACCGCTCCAAATTCAGAATTTGGTGTATTTATCGCCAGATTTTTAATCTCGAATCTTTTTCCAATTGCGGTAACATTTTCTAAGGTTTTAATCTCTTTTTCAAAATTGGCAATAGCATCGGCATTGTCAGATTTCGCATAATATTCTTTTAATGCAGCGTTGGCATCATCATTACTATTGCTCGCTTTTAAGGTTTGAGCGTATCTGAAATAATAATTTCGATCTAAATTATTACTGTAATTTTGAATTAAAAGTCTGTAATAGCGTTGCGCTTTTATTAAATCATTGGTATAAAAATAAGAGTCTGCCAGATTTTTAATCACTTCTTGTGATGGTTTTTCCTGAGCTAATTTTTCATAAAGCACAATTGCTTCACTATAATAAGTTTTCTCAAAAAATCGTTTGGCTCTTGCCAATTCCAGATCCTGAGCGTTTATAAACTGTATTGAAAATACGAATACAATAACGAGTAGTTTTTTCATATTTTTCATTTTAGAAGAATCTTGGTGATTTATCATATCCTTTTCCTAATAAATCCAAATCAAAAAGCAACATAATTTCGTGCGTACCGGAATTAAACTGTCCCATATTCGAAAGCGTATGGTCGTATGCATAACCTACTCTAAGCGATGGCGTAACATTGATGTTCATTAAAGCACTTACTGCATCATTTACTCTGTAAGCTGCTCCCAATTCAAATTTATTATTATACAAAACATTTGCTGTAAGGTCTACAGAAACTGGTGCTCCGGGAACAAACTTCGACATAAATGCCGGTTTTAGTTTGACCCTATCATTGATCTGGAAAACATATCCTGCAGTTAAAAAAGTATGAATAGCCTCTGATCCGTAGGCGTTGATTCCGGACTTTTCTTCGATATGCTTAGAACTCAGTAAATTTGGTGCCGATAAACCCACATAGAAATTATCTCTAAAATAATACGCTCCTACTCCAATGTTGGGTCTGGTGACGTTTATATTTTCGGCGAAAGCCAAATCTGTTTGTGTATCAGTAAATTTGAATCCGTTAAAATTGGTTTGCAGCGAAGTAAAACCCGCTTTCAATCCTAACGAAAGTTTATTTTTTCCGCCAAGATTCAGGACATAAGCAAAATCAGCATAAAAATTATTTTCCTTTTTAGCGCCGTCTCCAATATCATCAGAAACTAACGAAAGACCCACTTCAACTTTATCTGTAACAGCAGTATGACCAAAAAAGGTAAAAGTTTTTGGCGCTCCTACGGCTCCAACCCATTGTGTTCTGTATAATCCTCCAAGATTTAACATGGCAGGAACTCCCGTAGCATACGCGGGATTTACTACACTCATATTGTACATATAATGTGTGTATTCCGGATCTTGCTGGGCTGAGGCTGATGTTATATAAAAGAGAAAAAGTATAAAAAGTGGTATTTTTTTCATTTGAAAATTATATTAAATAATATAAAAAGGAATTATCTATTGAGGTAAAGTCGGCCTTGCTGTGCTTTTCTATTGTCTTTATTAAAATTGACAATATAAAAATAGACTCCGTTTGGCGCTATTCCGTCTCCAAAACCTGCAGCTTCAGAATTTCTTCCGTCCCAATTGGGTTTATTTGCATTTCCTTTAAACATTACATTTCCGTATCTATTGAAAATTTCAAGCGTATAATCCGGGTATAAATATTCAATATCAGGAATTCTGAAAGTATCATTTACATTATCTCCATTTGGCGAAAATCCGTCAGGAATAAAAAAGGCATATTCTGCAGGATCACATTCGGTTAGTGAAACGGTAACTTCTAAGACGCTATCCGAAATACAATCGGTAACGCTCGAAAGATCGTATCCATAATAAGTAGCTTTATCGACAAGCAAAGTAGTCGAAGCCAATAAATTACCATTGTTTTGAGCATCATACCACGAAACCGTCGAAGGTACATTTGTCGCCTTTGAAAGATCTGAAATTGCTGGATTTTTTAATCCGCAAAAATTTTGTCCGTCAGGATTCAAAGTTGGTGCGGGAGTGTCTTTTACTACAACCGAAATCATACTGGCTGGCGATGTACAATTTGTCGCAGACGTTTCGGTAACATATAGTTCTTCAGATTTTAAAAGGTAGGTATCTGCAAGCGGCGTGGTTAAAGCTGCAGAATTATACCATTTATATTGCGGGCCACGCGGTGTTAAATTCGCAATTGTTGCTCTGTCTACTTTGCAAAAATCCGGCGGATTAACTGCAACTGGCGCCAACGGAATTGGATTGACTAAAAAGCTATCTAATATATTTACCAAAAGACTTCCACAACCTGTAATATCATTCGTTAAATAAGTAGCCGAAATCACAGTAGAGCCTGTATTTGCAAGCAAAGCTGACGGAATTACAAAACTGGCATTTCCGTTTACAACCGTTAAATCGACAGTTTGTGCTGTCGAAGTATTACTATCTAAAAGCACATAAGAAAGTTTCACTTTTGTTAAGGTTCCTAAGCCTGAAACGTTCGCAGTAAAAACTCCGTTTAAACAATCATCATTGACCACTACTTTTACATTTATAACAACAGGCAACGGATTAATTGTCAGGTTGCCTATAACATTTGCTGTATTACTACATTGCGGAGTTGGATTTGTAATATTGGTGATATTAGTAATTGTAATTACAGATAATCCGCTATTTACGTTAAGGCTTCCCGGAATTTCAAAACTGGCTTTTCCTCCTACAGCTGTTATAGTGGCAGTTTGCGCTGTCGCTACATTATCGCCATTGATCTTGTAAAGGATACGATACTTACCATCGGCTAATAAAGTGGCATTCGAAATTTGAACTGTTGCAATATCGTTCTGACAAACTGCGCTGGCAGTTATTACAGCATTATCTAAACGCGGCAACGGAGAAATATTTATATCATAAGAAAAAGGACTAAATATAGTGACACACTTTTTTGGGCCGGCTGTTGGAATAATGCTTGTAACGTTGACAGTAAACTTACCAACCTTTTGAAAATAGGCAGATTTAATTGGAAAATTAACTACTCCGTTTAGAAAATTTACCGTTACCGTTTCTGATCCTCCGGTTGGACCTGCGACATTAAAAGTAATTTTATATTCTCCGTCAGGAATACCATCAGGACCTTCTGTAATTTTTGCCGAATAAGTAGCGGTAGCCATCTCACTTTCGCAAATATCTTTAAGCACAACAAGTGTTGTACCTGTAAAATCAATTCTTTTTTCGAGTGTAATGGTTACAAATGCAGTTCTGTCGGTACAGATATTTTGGTTAGGAACTGCAAGAACGGTGTACGTATAATTCAGGTCACCCGCTCCATACTTATCAAACAATTCCTTAAGATTAATATTATGATCTGATCGTGAAGTGATATCAGGACCTTTCCAAACACCACCGGGATCTTCATCTTTAAGTGATTCAAACATATCATAATTGGTATAACTGTCTAAATCTGTAGTTCCGCATAATGTAAGTTCTTGTGGGTTTCCCTCTTCAGGCGTCCTTACAATGGTGACATATACAGTTGTAATTAGCGGCGTAGACGGGCAATCGGGCACGAGCGGCACCTCATACGTAAATTGACGTGTTTCTGTTGGGGTTGTAATATATCTAATATTAATGGAAGGCGAACCCAGAATCGCGCCTGCAGCATCTCGCCAGATTCCGTTTTCATGAGGTCCCATAACGGTACTATCAAATGCCGTAAAAAGATTAAAGCTGCCGGCAAGACTACATACCGTAGCTTTAGATCCCACTCCTACATAAGCACCAATCGTAAGTGTTATTGTTGCTGTATTATCTGTACATCCCGCAACATCAGGAGCAGTATAGGTGTAATGGTAAACACCACCTTCTTTAATAAGTTGTGCATTTAGATTTCCGGTAATAGAATCCAAACCTCTAAAATTATTATCGTCTGTCCATTTTCCGCCAGCAGTTGGAGAACCTCCAAGTAATGAAAATAAAGAAATATTTTGATTAGCTGAATTCTGAATGTCACAAATTATTTTTTGTGCATCATCACCAGCACATTGTGCATACATTTTTGAGGGTAAAACCGATAAAAAAACAAAAAACAATATAATTTGTAAGAAATTAGAGTAGTTTTTAACCATAAAGTGTTATTTTAGGATAAACATAATAAATTATTAACGTTCATTAAACAAAAAACACAATTTAATAGTTAAATTTTCACAAAACCCAAACAAACTGCAAAATTATCAATGATAATATTCCCTTTTGTTTAGATTTTCAATTAATTGTTTTTTAGCTTTTTATAATTCATCTTCAAGTTTAAACCTAAATTTTAAAATAAGGCTGTTTCTTTCTACTTCAAGATTAATCCAAATATCTTCTTCAGATTTTAAAAGGGTATTGATTTGTTGAAGACTATATTTATAAGGTGCGTTTTTGTTGATGCTTACAATAATGTCTCCTTTTTGTAATCCGCATTTTTCGGCAGCTGAGTTTTTACGGATGTTGACAATTTCGTAAACAGGTTTTAATGAAAATTTGTATCTGAAATTACCATCCTTTTTTTCATTATTTGCAACTTCATCTAATGTTGAAGCCACTTTTACCATTTCTAAATGAACCGTTTCCTGAACCCACTGAAGACCGTTGTGCTGAATAGTGATTCCGCTTTTATTATAAGTAAAGGGTTCAGAAAATTTACCGTTTTTTTTAAGATACATTTTCTTATCTGCATAATCCAGAACTACGGTAAACCTTTTTAAAACTTCTCCGCCAACAGATCCTATTCGATCCGGAACCATTTTTACATTCTTAATAGAGCTTGAATCAGGAAATGAAACTATTGGTTTTTTAAAATTAAAATCATCAATTAAAAAATTATCAATTTTAGCCCGATGCCCTTCAATATCACCACTAAAACCTTTTCCTAAAAAGTCTGGGAAATTCTTTTTAGGTAATTTAATTTTATTGTTTTCAAAAATCCAGAAAGCATCACTATTACCTATATCAATTAGTAATTTTGCCGGCACTTTATTATCATCAACAATAGCGGTGGCATAGATATAAGGTTTGGATCTTTCTATAGTTATAGGAACTGTTTTGAATTTTTTATATAGTTTTTGTTTGGTTTGTTCGTTGTTTAGATGCACAACTATCCTCTTTTTTTGATAATTGATTTCTACTATATTATTTTTAAAAAATTTATATCCTATGATTCCGTTTACCGGAATCCCTATATGCGAAGACAAATTAAAACTCTGATCTAAAATAATATACACTAAATGATTACTTGATTTTAAACCATGTGTTTCCAAAACATTATTCGTCGATTTCAGGCCTTCTATTTCGGCTTCACTTCCTAAGCCGCGTAATTTTATTTTCTGGATATTATTAAAACTCACTTCCTGCCTTTCTTCCATACTAAACAAGATCGTTTCTTCGACACCGGAATCAAGGAGGAAATTTAATTCGATACCGTTTACTTTTATTGGAATAAAAATAAGGTTATTAATCAGTTTGAAAGGAATAGTAACCTTGCTACTGTGCTTATCAATCAAAAAATCACCTTGTGCCATAAGTGACAAAGATGTCAAAAGCCCAAAAAACAACATGAAATATTTTTTCATTGATAATATTTTATGATAAAATTACTAAAAATATTGATAATTGTTACATTTTAATAAGTACCTGTAATGTTTACGTTAAATTCGAAAAAAAAATGCAAATTTGCACTTCAATAATAAAACTCATGCCAACAATTTCACACAAAGGCAGAAACATGCCCGAATCACCGATACGTAAACTTGCTCCTTTTGCAGATCTTGCAAAACAAAAAGGGAAAAAAGTGTATCACTTAAACATTGGTCAACCGGATATCAAGACACCCGAAGTGGCCATCGAGGCGGTAAAAAATATTGATTTAACTCTTATCGAATACAGTCCGTCTGCCGGATATGAAAGTTATAGAAAAAAATTAGCTCAATTTTACCAACGTCAAAACGTAAATGTTAACTCAGAAGACATCATTGTTACTACTGGTGGCTCTGAAGCCTTATTGTTTGCATTGGCCACAATTACAGATCCGGGAGATGAAATTATTATTCCGGAACCTTTTTATGCTAATTATCATGCGTTTGCATCGTCTACGAGTGCAACTGTAATTCCGGTTATTTCTACGATCGAAACTGGATTTGCATTGCCAAGCATTGAAGATGTTGAAAAATTGATTACACCAAAAACCAAAGCAATTTTAATTTGTAATCCTGGTAATCCAACGGGTTATTTATATTCTGAAGCCGAGATAAAACAATTGGCCGGCTTAATAAAAAAACACGATTTATATTTAATCGCTGACGAGGTTTATCGTGAGTTTTTATACGATGGCGATGATGTTCATTATTCTGTAATGAATCTTGAGGATGTTCAGCAAAATGTAATCATGGTCGATTCTGTTTCAAAACGTTACAGTATGTGCGGAGCAAGAATTGGATGTTTGATTACTAAAAATAAAGATGTTTTAGCAACTGTAATGAAATTTGCACAGGCGCGTTTGAGTCCGCCAACTATTGAGCAAATTGCCTGCGAAGCTGCGATAGATACGCCACAAAGTTATTTTGATGAAGTAATATCAGAATATAAGGGCCGTCGTGATACTTTGATTACAGAATTGAATAAAATCGACGGTGTTATTGTGACCAAACCCAAAGGCGCTTTTTATTGCATTGCACAATTGCCAATAGAAAACTCTGAAGATTTTGCACAATGGCTTCTTGAAACTTACGATCTTAATGGTGAAACTGTTATGGTTGCTCCTGCCGCGGGATTTTATTCTACTCCCGGAATGGGATTGAATCAGGTAAGAATTGCTTATGTCTTAAACAAAAAAGATTTAGTGACTGCTGTAAACATTTTAAAAGAAGCACTTTTGGTTTACAACAAAAAATAAATAACAAAAAACAAAAACCTTCAAAAGACAATAACACCTTATGTTATTGTCTTTTGTGTTTTAAAAAAATACCATTTTGGTTTTAATTTAAATTATATCCAAAAAGGAACGATTAAATAGTAAAAACGATAGAAAAGGTTTCCTATTTATTAATTATCTTTACCGCCTTAAAAAGATATACCCATCATAATAGTAGTTTTTAATGATAAATAACGAAGATTTTTTAGACGAAATAGGAGACAATCATTTTAGCAGCAACGCACAAAACCCTGTAAGACAGGATGCTTTTGATTTAAGCGATGATGAAAAAATAGAAAGAATAAAAAAAGATGTTGAAAATATCCTACAGACTTTAGGGATGGATTTAACGGATGACAGCATAAAAGGTACTCCAAACAGAGTAGCAAAAATGTTTGTAAAGGAAATTTTTGGTGGTCTTAATCCTTCAAAACAACCAAAAGCTTCAACTTTTGATAATAATTACAAATACGGTGAAATGTTAGTCGAGAAAAACATTACCGTTTATTCTACCTGCGAACACCATTTATTACCAATTATAGGACGCGCGCATGTTGCTTACATTTCGAGCGGAAGAGTGATTGGTTTATCAAAAATGAACCGAATTGTAGAATATTATGCCAAAAGACCTCAGGTTCAGGAGCGTTTAACAATGCAAATTGTTCAGGAATTACAAAAAGCTTTAGGTACTGAAGATGTTGCCTGCGTTATCGATGCCAAACACCTTTGTGTAAACTCAAGAGGAATTAAAGATATCGAAAGCAGCACTGTAACGTCTGAATTTGGTGGAAAATTCAAAGATCCTCAAACTAAGAGAGAATTTTTAGATTATATTAAATTAGACACTCAGTTTTAGTTTAATCGGTAAATCGTTAATTTGTTTAATCGCTTTATCACTAGATCTTAATTTTCGATTAAACGATTAAACAAATCAACAATTAAATAGAAAAAGATGTATGTTTTTTCATTTGAAAAGCTAGAAGTCTGGCAAAATGCAAGAATGTTTATTTTGGATATTTACAAATTAACTAGTAAATTCCCCTCAAATGAGTTGTTCGGAATAACATCTCAAATAAAAAGAAGTTCATCATCAATTGCTACTAATATTGCGGAAGGAACTTCAAGAAATACAAACAAAGACAAAGCTCATTTTTTAACGATCTCATATTCATCGGCAATGGAAACTTTGAATCACTTAATTATTTCAAAAGATTTAAATTATGTGTCTGAAACAGAATATGTCGAATCTCGTGAAAAAATTGAAAAAATCTGTAATCAGATAAATAGTTTAAAAAAGTATTATCTTTCAAAAGAATAATACGTGACAAATTAAAAAACAAAAAAACGTTTACACGATTAAACAAATCAACTATTAAACGATTAAACAGCAAAACAAAAATGCCATTATACATATCACAGCCTCTAAAAATATACAATTCACTTTCGGGTGAAAAAGAAAATTTCAAACCAATCCATGAAGGAAATGTTGGAATGTATGTTTGCGGACCTACGGTTTATAGCAATGTACACTTAGGAAATGTGAGAACTTTTATGTCTTTTGATGTGATATTCAGATATTTTCTACACCTTGATTACAAGGTGCGTTATGTTCGTAATATTACTGATGTCGGGCATATTGTAGACGATGTTGATGAAGGTGAAGATAAAATTGCCAAAAAAGCACGTTTAGAGCAACTGGAACCTATGGAGGTTGTACAGCGCTATACGGTAGATTTTCATGATATCCTGAAATCTTTCAACTTTTTACCTCCAAGTATCGAACCTACTGCTACGGGACATATTATTGAGCAAATCGAAATTATCAAAAAAATCATTGATACCGGAATTGGTTATGAAGCCAACGGATCTGTTTATTTTGATGTTGTAAAATATAACGAAAATCATAATTACGGAGTTTTAAGCGGCCGAAATATCGAAGATATGTTAGCCAATACGCGTGATCTTGATGGTCAGTCTGATAAAAGGAATCCGCAGGATTTTGCTCTTTGGAAAAAAGCAGAACCGGAACATATCATGAGATGGCCTTCGCCGTGGAGCGATGGTTTTCCGGGCTGGCATCTTGAATGTACTGCGATGAGTACTAAATATCTGGGTAATCATTTTGACATTCACGGAGGTGGAATGGATTTAAAATTCCCTCATCATGAATGTGAAATTGCTCAAAACGAAGCTTGTACAGGTCAGTCTCCGGTAAATTACTGGATGCATGCTAATATGCTGACCCTTAACGGTAAAAAAATGGCCAAATCGACTGGAAATAATATTTTACCAGGCGAAATTTTAAGTGGAGACAATACTATTTTAAGCAAAGCTTTTTCAGCTTCTGTAACTCGCTTTTTTATGTTACAGGCGCATTACAGAAGTATTCTGGATTTTTCTGACGACGCTATTGTTGCGGCCGAAAAAGGATATAAAAGATTAATGGAAGCTGTTGATGCCTTGCCAGGTATTTCAGCAAGTGCCACTAGTTCTATAGATATTGCTTCATGGAAGCAATTGTCTTACGATGCCATGAATGATGATTTTAATACCCCTATTTTAATCGCACAATTGTTCGAGGCTGTTCGTTATATCAATTTACTGAAAGAAGGAAAAGAAACGATTTCTGCCGAAGATCTAACTTCATTTACAACTGCCATTAATGCTTTTGTTTTTGATGTTTTAGGTTTAAGCGATGAGAAAGCTGCTGACGCTAATAATGATAAATTAGAAGGTGTTGTAAATATGCTTATTGGAATGAGAAATCAGGCCAGAGCCGATAAAAACTTCGCACTTTCTGACCAAATTCGCGATCAGTTGATTGCTTTGGGAATCCAGTTAAAAGACGGAAAAGAAGGCACAAGCTTTTCTATATAATTCATTCATTTTCTAATAAATCATGAAAGTAACTACTCCGTTTGTTTTATTAGTGCGCTTTTATCAAACTGCAATTTCGCCTTTTACACCGGCAAGCTGCAGGTTCGAACCAACATGCTCGAGCTATATGATTCAGGCACTACAAACTCATGGATTATTTTATGGCGGATATCTGGGAATAAAACGAATTTTGAGTTGTAATCCTTGGGGAAGAACCGGCTACGATCCTGTTCCCGAAAAGAAATGTTCACATAAACATTAACTTTTTATAAAGACCAACTATACTTTAAATATTTATTTTTACAACACAAAAACAATTTAATATATGACACTTTCTTCAAATATCATTTGGAATCCTTCAGAAGGAATCGACTTAGGATTTTTTATGATTCGTTACTACAGTTTAATGTTCGTAATCGCTTTTGGATTAGGCTGGTTCATAATGAAAAAGATTTTTGAACGCGAAAATGAATCACTAGATAAATTAGACTCTTTATTTGTCTGGACTGTTTTAGCAACTTTGATAGGCGCACGTCTGGGACATGTTTTGTTTTACGACTGGGAATATTTCAGAAATCATTTACTTGAAATCTTCTTGCCATTTAGATTTGAACCAAAGTTTGAATTTACCGGCTTTCAAGGTTTAGCAAGCCATGGTGCAGCAATCGCTATTATAATTGCAATGTACTATTACAGCAAAAAAATCTTAAAACGTTCTTTATTATGGATTTTAGATCGTGTAGTTATTCCTGTAGCGAGTGGTGCTATTTTTGTTCGTCTTGGGAATTTTTTCAATTCTGAAATTATCGGAAAAGAAACTGATTCTGCATTCGGGATTCGTTTTTTACATGATCAGTTTAGCAAAAATGAAGCTGTAAACGCAACACAAATTGCAGATCCAAAAGCAGCTTACACTGCAATTGCAACAGATCCTAAATTTGCCGAATTATTAGCTCAGGTTCCTGCAAAACACCCAACACAACTATATGAAGGTATTGCTTATATATTTGTTTTCGCTACTTTATATTTCTTGTACTGGAAAACAAATGCAAGACTTAAATCAGGATTATTGTTCGGATTGTTTTTGGTTCTTTTATTTGTAGTTCGTTTTATAGTAGAATTTGTAAAAGAAAGCCAGGGAGGAATCGAAGAAGAATTGGGGATTTTCTCTACAGGACAATGGTTAAGTATTCCTTTTATCATTATAGGTTTGTTTTTTATTATTAGAGCGCAAAGAAATCCTTTAGCAACATCTTAAAATAATATTCAAAATAAAAAAAGCCCAAAATCTAAGATTTTGGGCTTTTTCTTTTTATAAACCATACGAAATACCTATTTCAATATTCTTTGTATTGTAGCCCGCATTTTCACTATTTAATCCTGCATTAGATACGTGCCGGATACTCGGTCGAATATCAAACCTAAACTGATCTACTTTAGCGGATATTCCAAAAGCTAAAACATCTGCAAAAGCAAACCCATCAGACATTCTTTCGGTTTCAGTATCTGTAATCATGGGACCTATACTTCCTAAAGCATAAATTGAAAATGTTTTGCCTATTGGCTTTCTTACCAGAAATCCAAAATTTAAAACGTATTCATGGATATCCTTCAATTTGGTATATTCTTCTCTTTTTTCGATGTAATCAGGCGTTTCAGGCTTTACAAAATAAAAATTAAGCAATTGATGTGAGGCAAAATTAATTTCCGGCTGAATCAAAATTTCATACTGAAAGTGTTTCATCTCTTTAATTCGATAATACAATTGGGCTTTATAAAAGTGATTGGTAAAAGTGTAGTTTCTGTTACTGAATTCACTTCCAAAACCGTAATTAAGGCCTATCGCAATTTTACCCTTTTTATCTTGTGCAAAAGCATAAAACACAACACAAAGAAACAATACAACAAACAGTAATTTTTTACTCATAAATAACTCTTTATAAGTCTAAATATAGCACAAAAAAAAGATCCAACTTTCGTTGGATCTTTTTAATTTATAGAAACCTGCAATTATGCTTGTTTGTGTTTTTCTTCAATTGTGTGTTTCTCATCAGTTGAAATCGTGTCTACCAATACTGGTGTAGCGATAAATAATGAAGAGTAAGTTCCTACCACAATACCTACTAACATCGCGAATATAAATCCTCTGATAGATTCTCCACCAAAGATAAACATCGTTAATAATACAATGATCATCATTAATGACGTATTCAACGTTCTTGATAATGTAGTATTAATAGAAGCGTTTACGATATCTTCGAAGCTACCTTTACGGTTTCCGATGATAAACTCTCTCACCCTGTCAAATACAATTACGGTATCATTCATAGAATAACCAATAACGGTAAGAATTGCAGCGATAAAGTGCTGATCCATTTCCATGTGGAAAGGCATGAATTTATAACATAAAGAGTAGATACCTAATACAAAGATAACGTCATGCGCTACAGCTGCGATCGCTCCTAATGAATATTGCCATTTACGGAAAGAAACCATTAAGTACAAGAAGATTGCTGCCATTGCACCAAGAACTGCCCAGTATGAGTTAGTTTTGATATCCTCAGAGATAGAAGCTCCAACTTTAGAAGCTTGTAATACACCGATTTTTTTACCATCAAATGAGTTGATGAATTTATCGTAAGAAGTGTTTGGGTAATACTTTTGCAATGCATTGTATAATTTTTGATTCACTTCTTCGTCGATAGCTACACCATCTTCTTTAATCTTATATTTTGTCGTGATTTTTAACTGATCATCATCACCTAAAATTTTAGCCTCAACAGGAGTTCCAAAAGCTGCAGATAACTCATCTGAAACTGTTGTAGCATCAATTGGTTTTTCAAATTTAACCTGGAATGTTCTTCCTCCAACAAAATCAACACCTTCATCTAATCCGTTTACGAAGAAGATAGAAGTTAAACTTACTACAACTACAATAGATGAGAAAATATAAGTGAATTTTTTGATTTTAATAAAGTCAAAGTGGAAGTTTGTAAACCAGTTTTTAGTAATGTTTGTAGAGAAAGTTAAATCACCTTTTCCAGCAATATTTCTGTCGATAAAAATTCTAGCGATAAAGATTGACGTAAACATTGAAGTTACGATACCAATAAGTAAAGTTAAAGCAAAACCTTTAATTGGTCCTGTTCCAAAAATAAACAAGATAGCTCCAGTTAAAACGTGTGTTACGTTCGCATCAATAATAGAACGCATTGCTCCGTGCCATCCGTAAGAAGCAGCAACTGCCTCAGACAATGATTTACCTTCACGTAATTCTTCTTTTGCTCTTTCATAGATAATAATGTTCGCATCTACCGCTGTACCTAATGTAAGTACGATACCTGCAATACCTGGCAATGTAAGTACAAAACCAAAACTTGCCATAATTCCGAATAAGAAAAGTAAGTTCAATAATAATGCTAAGTTAGCATACCAACCTGCTTTACCATAATAGAATACCATCCATAAACAAACTAATAAAAATCCTAATACAGATGAAATTGTACCTGCATCAATTGCAGCCTGACCTAAAGATGGTCCTACAACAGTTGACTGAACAATATCAGCAGAAGCTGGTAATTTACCTGCATTTAAAACGTTAGCTAAATCTTTAGTTTCAGCAACATCAAAAGATCCTGTAATTTCAGATCTTCCTCCGGCAATTGGCCCACTAGTAACACCAGGAGCAGAATATACGATGTTATCTAAAACAATAGCGATATAACCTTTTTGAGAAAAAGCTCTACCTGTTAATTCTTCCCAAACTTTAGCACCCTGGCTGTTCATTTGCATAGAAACAGCTGGTTTTCCTAATTGGTCAAAAGTATCTTTTGCATCAGTAACAACTCCACCGCTCATCGCAGGAACGTTATCTCTGTTTCCTTTTAAAGCATATAATTCAACTACTTCAATATCTTTAGCAGTTTTTACATCTTTTGCTTGTGGGTCTTTTATAGTAGTTGGTTTGCTCCATACAAATTTTGCATTGTGCTGATCAGCTCCTAATAAAACTCTGATATCTGCTCTTTTGAAATAGCTGTTTACAGCAGCAGTATCTTTTGGTGCGAAGTAACCTAAAACTGGTCCACCACCCTGACCTACGATTTTGTCAAATAATGGGTTGTTTCCTTTTTTAGCAGCAACTGAATCTTTAGTATCAGTTAATAAAGCATTTAATGAATCTTTAGCAACAGTTTTAGTTTCTGTTTTTTTGATTTCCGTCTTTTTTAAAGCCTCATTTGCAGAAACTAAGAAGTTTCCGATTTCTTCAATTTTATAAGTTTCCCAAAACTCTAACTGAGCTTTTCCACCTAATAATTTTTTAATTCTATCAACATCCTTAGCACCTGGAAGCTCAACTAAGATTCTTCCTGTTTCTCCTAATTTCTGGATGTTTGGTTGTGTAACACCAAATTTGTCGATACGCTCTCTTAATACTTTGTAAGCACTTTCAACAGACTCATCAACTTTTCTTTTGATTACTTTTTGAACTTGCGAATCAGACATTTGAAAATCGATTCCACCTTCTCCTTGTAAACTTCTGTTTGCAAAAATATCAGGTGAAGCTAATTTCACTGTTCCGTTTGAATTCGCTTCAAAAGCTTCAAAAAACTTATTTAAGTAAGTTTTATTTCCTTCTAAATTTGCACTTGCATCAGCTAATGATTTATTAAATACCGGATTTTTAGAATTGTTAGCTAAACCTTTCAAAACATCTTTAATAGAAATTTGAAGAATCACGTTGATTCCTCCTTCTAAGTCAAGACCTTTATTAAGTTGTTTGTTTTTTACTTCATTATAAGTAAAATCCGAAAAACCAAGGTTCAACACTTTTTCTTTACCAATAGAATCTAAATATTTTAATTCTTTATCAGGATTATCTCCTGCAAAGGCTTTAGCTTCACTTTTGACATTATTTGCCACAAAAGTGAAAGAAAGTTGGTAAATACTTACCAATGCAAATAGAATTGCGAAAAATTTAATAAGTCCTTTATTCTGCATTATTACTAAAAATTAATTATGTTTTATTGTTTGTTTTTGGTTTTAAATTCCCTAAAAATAAGCCCTGACGTGAGTTTTTAAAACTAAAAAATCGAGATCACGAATTACAACATTTTTTTTAAACCGAGCAAATATATAATTCTCGAAATGATTAACCAATTTATTTATTAATTAATCTTAAAAAAAAGACTGCAAAAGTGCAGTCTTCTCCTTTTTTTTCGAAAATCGTTATACTAAAATCGATTTTAAAGCGTCATTCATTCCACGAACTGCATCTGCACTTTTAGCAAATAAAGCCTTCTCCTGCTCGTTTAATTTGATGTCTAAAATTTCTTCAACTCCGTTTTTACCTATTATACAAGGCACTCCTATACATATATCATTTTGACCATATTCGCCTTCAACAAAAACAGAACATGCAATCATTTTTTTCTGATCGTTTAAAATACTATCTACAAGAAAAGCAACAGAAGCTCCTGGCGCATACCATGCTGATGTTCCTAAAAGACCTGTAAGTGTAGCTCCACCTACCATTGTATCGGCAGCTACTTTTTGCAATACCTCTTCTGAAAGAAATTCTGTTACCGGAATTCCGTTATAAGAAGCCAAACGCGTTAAAGGAATCATAGTAGTATCACCATGACCTCCAATAACCATTGCAGAGATATCATTTGCAGGTTTATCAAGAGCCAAAGAAAGATATGTTCTGAAACGAGAACTGTCTAACGCTCCACCCATACCAATAATTCTGTTTTTTGGTAATCCTGTAGCTTTTAAAGCTAAATAAGTCATAGTATCCATTGGATTAGAAACTACAACAATTATAGTATTTGGAGAAAATTTCAATACATTCTCAGCAACTGTTTTTACAATTCCTGCGTTTATACCAATCAATTCTTCACGAGTCATTCCTGGTTTTCTTGGAATTCCTGATGTAATCACTACTACATCACTTCCGGCAGTTTTAGAATAATCATTGGTTACACCAGACACTTTGGTATTAAAACCTGTATTTGTTGCACATTGCATAATATCCAACGCTTTCCCTTCGGCAAAACCTTCTTTAATATCCAACAACACTACTTCGCTTGCAATTCCTCTATAAGAAATAACATCTGCACATGTAGCTCCAACATTTCCTGCTCCTACAATGGTAACTTTCATATTTTATACTTTATCGGTTATTAATTAATTTGTGTGTTTAATAAATCGACAATTCGTTTAATCGTCTAAGTAAATTTAAACAATTAAACGAATTGATGATTAAAAATTATTAGGCATCGATATTAGCGTAAACAGCATTTTTCTCGATAAATTCTCTACGTGGCGGAACTTCATCTCCCATTAACATTGAGAAAACTCTATCTGCTTCGGCCAAACTATCAATAGTTACCTGACGTAAAGTTCTAAAACTCGGATCCATTGTAGTTTCCCATAATTGCTCCGCGTTCATCTCTCCAAGACCTTTATAACGTTGAATAGCAGCACTTCCTCCCATTCTTTCGTTTGCCTGATCACGTTGAACATCGTTCCATGCGTATTCTTTTTTATTTCCTTTTTTAACTAAGTATAAAGGCGGCGCAGCGATATAAACGTGACCTTCTTCGATTAGTTCTTTCATAAAACGGAAGAAGAACGTTAATATTAAGGTAGAAATGTGACTACCATCGACATCGGCATCACACATGATGATTACTTTATGATATCTTAGTTTTTCAAGATTTAAGGCTTTACTGTCTTCTGCAGTACCCACGGTAACTCCAAGAGCAGTAAAAATGTTACGAATCTCTTCGTTTTCGAATACTTTGTGGTGCATCGCTTTCTCAACATTCAAAATCTTACCACGTAATGGTAAAATCGCCTGAAAGTTACGATCACGACCTTGTTTGGCTGTTCCACCAGCCGAGTCTCCCTCGACAAGGTAAACCTCACATCTTGCAGGATCCTGCTCAGAACAATCTGAAAGTTTTCCTGGCAATCCACCGCCACCCATAACGGTTTTACGTTGTACCATTTCACGTGCTTTTTTAGCAGCGTGACGGGCTTGTGCAGCCAAAATTACTTTTTGGATAATGATTCGGGCATCATTTGGATTTTCTTCCAGATAATTTTCTAACATTTCTCCAACCGCCTGAGAAACCGGAGAAACTACTTCTCTGTTTCCTAGTTTAGTTTTGGTTTGTCCTTCGAATTGTGGCTCTTGTACTTTTACCGAAATAATAGCAGTTAATCCTTCACGGAAGTCATCTCCCGCGATTTCGAATTTCAATTTATCCAGCATTCCGGATGCATCTGCGTATTTTTTAAGGGTTCTTGTTAAACCACTTCTAAAACCTTGTAAATGCGTTCCTCCTTCGTGTGTATTAATATTATTTACGTATGAGAAAATATTCTCTGTATAACTTGTGTTGTAAATCAAGGCAACCTCAACCGGAATCTCCCCTTTTTCGTGATCCATGCTGATAACGTGAGAAATAATTGGCTCACGGTTACCATCTAAATAACGAATGTATTCTTTAAGACCTTCGTCTGAATGAAATACTTCAACCTTAAACTCACCTTTTTCATCAACTTCTCTTTTATCTGTAAACGTGATTGTGATTCCTTTATTCAAGAAAGAAAGCTCACGCATACGAGCTGACAAGGTATCATAAGAGAACTCTGTAGTTTGAGTAAAGATCGTATCATCAGGGTAAAAAGTCTGACGTGTACCTCTTTTATCTGTTTCTCCAATTTGTTTAACAGGATAAATTGCTTTACCTCTTTCGTACTCCTGCTCATAGATTTTACCTTCTCTAAAAACAGTAGATTTCATATGAACCGAAAGTGCATTTACAACTGAAACCCCAACACCGTGTAAACCTCCGGAAACTTTATAAGAATCCTTATCAAATTTACCTCCCGCACCAATCTTGGTCATTACTACTTCAAGTGCCGAAACACCTTCTTTTTTATGTAAATCAACTGGAATACCACGACCGTTATCTTCAACTGTTACTGAACCGTCTTCGTTAATTGCAACACCAATGGTATCACAATGTCCTCCCATCGCCTCATCAATAGAGTTATCAACAACCTCATAAACCAAATGATGTAGCCCTCGAACACCCACATCTCCAATATACATCGATGGACGCATTCTTACGTGCTCCATTCCTTCTAATGCCTGAATACTATCTGCTGAATAATTGTTCTTCTTGATTTCTTCGCTCATATAATTTATTCTAAAAAATGTAATTATTGTCTAACACGCAAATATATAAAAACGCAAATTATATATCCGTTAAAATACCATATAAAGCACTTAAGTTATTAACACAATTAGCTGAAAAACCAAAAAATAAATTCTAAATTCCAAAAATTATCCTCTTTATTAAATAAATTCCAATTTTTAAATCCAAAATTCCAAAACTTAAAGGAAATTCCAATAAATAAATTCCAAATTCCAAAACTTTAAATGATGCAAAAACAAAATCCGAAACAACATTTTTAATGTCATTTCGGATTTTAAAATTTACAACCAAATTGGAATTTGGAATTTATTTTATTGGAATTTTACCACCTTTATGGTTTCTTATTAAAATCTCCCGCATAAATTGAAGTCATTTTTTCTAAACTCAAATACTTTCTCAAAACTGCATTTACGTCTTCTACTTTCAACGCTTTGACTTTAGTTTCAAGATCGTCATAATCTTCTAAAGGAATTCCGTATTGAAGATAGCTGTTTGTTAAACTAATCAACATCATGTCATTTCCTAATCTTGTTTTTCTTTCATTTAGCCAGCTTACTAAATTTGATTTCACTTCTTCAGCCGTAAATCCGTCTTTTAGTGCTTTTGCAATTTCTTCTTTTGTTGCTGCTTCAACTGCACCTTTTTTCGTTGGATTCAGGAATGCATAATATTCCCAAAATGCAACCTCGCTTACAACCGGAATACTAATAAACGAACCCGCACCGTAACTAATTCCTTCTTTTTCTCTTAATCTCATTGGAATTCTGGCGCTTAAAAAACCACCACTTCCAAGAATTTCATTCGCCATTACAAATGCAGGATAATCCGGGCTTTTCAAATTCATTTTAAAAGAAATTTTACCCGTTGCAACCGCATTTTCCTTGTCTGGAGTAATATAATCTTTGTCTATCTTTTTAGTATCTGAATACGTTGGTAAAGCAAGAACATATTTTGACTTAGAATTCCATTTACCAAAAGTATTTTCAAGAATTTGTCCTGTTTCTTTCGCATCTAAATCTCCAACAACAGTTCCTACTCCGTTATTTCCTCCAAAGATATTGGTATAAAAATCAACGATTTCAGATTGTTTTATTTTTTTGTAAGCATCAATTTGCTCCTGAACGGTCGAGGTATAAAAAATACTTCCTTTTGGATAATTCGATGTTAATCTTGAAACTTCGATAAAAGCAATCGACTGAGGATCATTAAGATTTGATTCTAAATAAGTATTGTACTCATTGATCGTTTTGGTTAATTCATTTTCAGGAAAAGTAGAATTCACTAACAAATCTCCCAAAATATCCATTACACCCTTAAAACTTTCTTTGTAAGTATTAATGTTGATTGACAAAGTCTGACCTGAATAATCAAAGTATACACTTGATTTTAATTGATCTAACTGATCACTAATTTGCTCTTTAGTTCTGGTTTTTGTGCCTGTTTTCATTAATTGAGCAAGAATAGATCCTATATCTCCTTTGCCCTCTAAATCTTTTTCGTTACTCACCGGAAATTTAAAACTCGCCTGAACTTTTCCGCCTTTTATTTCTTTTTTGATTAAGCCATATTTTGCTCCGTTACTAAGTTTTCCTTCTACAAAATTTTGTTTTAAATTTTTAATAGAAGCTTCAAATGCAGCAGCTTCTTTTTCTAAAGCTTTTCCTTTATAATCTTTTGTTACCGCTACTATTTGCTCATCTGTATATTCGACAGGTTTTAATCTTTGCTCATCCTTAGACGGAATAAATATACCAACTGTTCTATTGTTGCTTCTAAAATATTTCTCAGCAACTCTTTGTATATCTTCTTTGGTTAGATTTTCGACAACATCTCTGTATAAAAATCCTAACCTGTAATCTCCTGCTCCAACAATTTCAGTAAGATTTATGGCAAACGAAATGGTATTATTTTTTATACCGTCAAGTTGTTTTATAATTTTTGCTTTTGCTCTCGCTACATCTTCATCAGTATATTTAGTCGTTGCAATTTTATCCAACTCTGTTCTTACTAATTCTTTAGTCGCTTTGATATCTTTATCATTAGGAACCGCTACGCCAAAATATACATAACTTGCATCTCTGGTGGTTGGCTGCCAATAATAAACACTAGACACTTTTTGAGTCTCTATTAATGATTTATACAAATATCCGGATGGATCCGAAGTTAAAATTTCGCCCAAAGCATCAATTGCAGCATAATCCTTGTCTACATAAGCCGCTGTATGATACACAGCTCCAATATTCTTGCTGTCTCCCGCTCTGTTAAGCTCTACAAATTTTTCACCATCTTGTGCCGGCTCAACCGTATACGTTTTATCCAAAACTCTTTTTGGTTTTGGAATAGCTCCAAAATATTGCCCAACATATTGTAATGCTTTTTGCTCATCAAACTTACCGGCAATTATTAAAGTAGAATTGTCAGGCTGATAATACTTCTCGTAAAAAGCCCTAAGCGTAGTTGCTTTTACTCTTTCTATATCTTCTTTACTTCCTATGGTACTATTGCCGTAATTGTGCCACAAATAAGCCGTCGAAAGTATTCTTTCCTGTAATACGCGATCCGGATTATTCTCTCCTATTTCAAATTCGTTTCTTACTACCGAAAACTCTTTAGATAAATCTGCCTGCAAAATAGTCGCATTGATCATTCGATCTGCTTCCATTTCGATACTCCATTTTAAGTTTTCATCACTTGATGGAAAAACTTCATAGTAATTCGTTCTGTCTAACCAAGTCGTCCCGTTGGCATTTCCTCCTTTATCCGAAAGCATTTTTTTAATGTCTCCCAAATTTTTGGTACTTTTAAAAAGCATGTGCTCCAGCAAATGCGCCATACCTTTTTCGCCATAACCTTCATTTCTGGAACCCACATTGTAAACAATATTTACAACCATATTGCTTTGCGAAGCATCCGGAATTAAAAGAACTTTCAATCCGTTATTCAACGAATATTCTTTTACACCTTCGACATTTTTAATGTATTTTGGAGCTTCTGTCTTTTTCTGCGCATAAACAGAAGACAATGAAACAAGAGAACAGCATAACACGCTGCTTAATAATAAGTTTCTCATAGATTCTAGTTAAAGGATTAGTTAATTTTTGGTAATCAAATATAGCTTTTTTCCTAAATACGATATTAACATTAACTTACTTTTAGTAATTTACGGCAAACCGTAAAGCTAAAATTCAGGCATAAAAAAAATCCGAAATAAGCACTTTAAATGCTCTTTCGGATTCTTTTTATTTATTTTCAAAACTGGAATTTAGAATTTATTTTTTTTTGAAATTTTATAATTAGAAATGTGGCTTCATATTTCTATTATTCTATTCCAAATTGGAATTTTGAATTTATTTATTGGAATTTAAAATACTAAACCGTTACTCCGGCTTTCGAAATTTCAACATCTGCTTTTACGTGAGCGGCATTCGCTCTTCCGCTTGGATCTTGGTTTTCCTGCCATTTCGGAATCCATTTTCGAACGGTTTGTGCGGCGCTAACCTGTGGATAAAATTTATGAAAAATAGATCTGTAAAGATAAGCCTCTTTTGTTGTAGGCGAATTATATGGGAATTCAGCACTTGCTCCTGCCAATTGCTCGTCTGAAACTTGTGTTGCACAATACTCGATCAATTCATCGATCCAATTGTAACCTACTCCATCAGAAAATTGTTCTTTTTGTCTCCATAAAACTTCAGCAGGCAAATAGGGATTTTCAGTTGTATCGAATGCTTTTCTTAAAATATATTTCTCGATACCATCGTATGTTTTTGGTTGCTTTTCTTCGGTTTTAATTCGAATGGCAACATCTAAAAAATCTTTGTCTAAAAACGGAATTCTGGCTTCTAGTCCGTGCGCCATGGTTGTTTTATCGGCACGTAATAAATCGGCAGTAAATAACTTCTGTACCCTTTCGATAGTTTCATCCTGAAATTCTTCTGCTGATGGTGCATTTCTAAAATACAAATGACCTCCAAAAACCTCATCGGCACCTTCACCGGAAAGAATTACTTTTATTCCCTGATCGGCTATGGCTTTCGATAATAAATACATCGGAACTCCGGATCTTACTGAAATGATATCGTAAGTCTCGATATGATAAATTACTTTTTCTAAAATAGAAACACCTTCTTCTACCGTAAAATGTATTTCGTGATGTTCTGTACCTAAAAATTCAGCGGCTTTTCTTGCCACAGCATTATCAGGTGAATTCGCATCTAAACCAATAGAAAACGAATGTAGTTTTTGTCCGTTATCTTTTAATATTCGGGATGCAATCGCAGATGTTAAAGATGAATCTAAACCTCCTGAAAGCAATACGCCAACAGGAACTTCACTCATTAAACGTTTACGTGTAGCATCGATTAATGATTCACGAACCAAATCAAGATCTAAAGATTTATTCGCATTCGAATGATCTTCGTACTCCGGATTATAATATTTTACAAAACCAGTTTTACCGGTATAATAATGTCCCGGAGGAAAAGTTGAAAATGATTTACACTGATCTGCAATTGATTTCATTTCTGAAGAAAAATAAATTCTTCCTCTCTCGTCCAGTCCGTAATACAAAGGCTTAACACCAACAGCATCTCTTGCCGCAATGTAATTATCACCATCGATAATTACAAAAGCAAAATCGCCATCAAGTATATTACAAAACTTGTATCCAAATTCTTCGTACAAATGCACGATTACTTCCGAATCTGATTTTGTTCTAAAGGTATGCTCTTTTAAAACCGTGTCTTTTAATTCCTGGTAGTTATAAATTTCTCCGTCATGCACCATCCAGGCTTTATTTGTTCCCTGAATAGGCTGTTTACCTGATTTAAGATCAATAATTGACAGGCTCTCATGGCAAATAATACTGCCATTTTCCATAATGTGTAAATCACTTTCATCAGGACCGCGATGCGACATTCTTGAAGAAAGCTCTTTTACAAGTTGCGGGTCTTTTCCTTTACCAATAACAGCCAATAATCCAGACATACTATTCTATTTTTTTATTTCTTTTAATTTTTACTCACAACTAAAAGGGGCAAGCCTAATATAAAACCTTTTTATAATTCACTAATATTCAGCTAAAACCAAATATTATTTTCAGCTTTGATGTAGTTTTATCGCTACAATACAAGCTTCTTAATATTATTTCGGCGAATGCCAAATATAAAAAAGAAACTTAAATAATTATTGAAAAATAATTTTAAGTCACTGAAATAATAGAATTTAACATTATAAGACAAGAAAAACGCTCTCAGGATTGAGAACGTCTTTCGGAAATATAATATATACTAATTCTAAAAATTCTTTTTTTATGCTTTCGCGTAAGCGTCATCATGCACACTTGCTACAGCTCTTCCTGAAGGATCGTTCATGTTTTTGAACGCTTCATCCCACTCCAAAGCAATTTTTGTACTACAAGCCACACTTGCTTCCTGAGGCACACATAAAGCTGCTGCATCACTTGGGAAATGTTCTGCAAAGATTGAACGATAGTAATACTCTTCTTTAGAAGTTGGTGTTTGCAATGGGAATTTGTATTTCGCATTTGCCAATTGCTCATCCGAAACTTCTTTGGCTACCACTTCTTTCAAAGTATCAATCCAGCTGTATCCTACTCCATCAGAAAATTGTTCTTTTTGTCTCCATGCTACACTTTCCGGCAACATATCTTCAAAAGCTTTACGAACTACCCATTTTTCCATTGGATGTTCTTTATTGATCATTTTATCTTGTGGGTTGATGCGCATCGCAACATCCATAAATTCTTTATCTAAGAATGGTACACGTCCTTCGATTCCCCAGGCTGCTAAACTTTTGTTGGCACGCAAACAATCGTACATATGAAGTTTACCTAATTTACGAACGTTTTCTTCGTGAAATTCTCTTGCGTTTGGCGCTTTATGGAAATATAAATATCCTCCAAATAATTCATCTGCACCTTCACCAGATAATACCATTTTAATTCCCATTGACTTAATAACTCTCGCCATTAACCACATTGGAGTCGATGCTCTAACCGTAGTTACATCATACGTTTCTAGGTTGTAAATTACATCACGAACAGCATCTAAACCTTCCTGAATTGTAAATTTAATTTCGTGGTGAATAGTTCCGATATGTTTTGCTACAATTTGAGCCGCTGCTAAATCCGGAGAACCATCTAGTCCTACCGAGAAAGAGTGCAATTGCGGGTACCAGGCATCTGTTGTATCATCTGACTCAATACGTTTTTGTGCAAATTTTTTGGCTACAGCCGAAGTAATAGACGAATCTAAACCTCCGGAAAGTAAAACTCCGTAAGGAACATCACTCATTAATTGTCTGTGAACTGCTGCTTCAAGTGCTTCTTTAATCGCAGGAATACTTGTTTCATTGTCTTTTACTGCATCATAATCTGTCCAGTCTCTTTTGTACCATTGTACAAATTCACCGTCTTTACTTGTCATATAATGTCCCGGAGGGAATAATTGAATTTTTGTACAATATCCTTCTAGAGCTTTCAATTCAGAAGCTACATAAAAAGTTCCGTGTTGATCCCAACCAATATATAATGGAATAATTCCCATATGGTCACGAGCGATAAAATACTCATCTTTCTCAACATCATAAATCGCAAATCCGAAGATTCCGTTCATTTCATCTACAAAGTGAGGTCCTTTTTCTTTGTATAATGCTAAGATAACTTCGCAGTCACTTTCTGTTTGAAAGTTATATTTTCCTTCAAATTGTTTACGCAATTCTCTGTGGTTGTAAATCTCACCATTTGCAGCCAAAACCAATTTTTTATCTTCTGTAAATAAAGGTTGTTTTCCTGAAGCTGGATCTACAATCGCCAAACGCTCGTGAGAAAGAATTGCTTTATCATTGCTGTAAATTCCGCTCCAGTCTGGTCCGCGGTGACGAATGATTTTAGACATTTCTAATACTTGAGGTCTTAAGGTTTCGGCTTTTTGTTTTAGATCAAAGGCACATACGATTCCACACATAATTCTATATTTTTATTTGTAAATTTTATTTTGATAGGGCAAAGATGCATTAATGGTTACAATTGAAAAACACAAACATTCATTTCAGTTATAATTTAAAAGCATAAAATTGTTTTTACATATAAAATGTAAAATTTTAACACTAAAAAAAGCCTCAAACTTAAAGATTTCAATTTTAAGCTTAATCAGAAGTAAAAAAGCAATGTTTTCAAGAAATCTTTGAATTAAATTTTATGATATTTCAAAAACAATAAAAGATTCTCAAAGACAAGAATAGAAGTTGCTTTGAAATTGTGATTTTCATCAAATTACACAAATGCGCGTCTTGTTTTGTCATCTTGACGAAGGAAAGATCACACTAGAAACTCCGCACAGTAAATCGATAATGATTGTCGGGTACCGTGTGTGATGAATGGATTAAAATCCATCCCTACAAAATAAATCGAGCCTAAGGCTCTTTATGTAAAGTTCCGGAGGAACGGCTTATTTTGTAGCAACGGATTTTAATCCGTTGAAGAGTGCGAATAATATCCTTTTTAATCTGCTTAAATCTGTGAAATCTGCGTGAAACAACATTTACAAAACACTCTCAATCGTATAATGCGTTTTATTAATTTCAAATTGAAACCCAACCTTATTCCCCATTAAATGAGAACCAAGCGGAGATTGTGGAGAAAGCGCAATAACATTGATACCATCAATAGCAATTTTAGGAAGTGCAACACTTACATACAAATAGATTCCGTTTGCTTTTACCAAACTACCTGAAATAATATTTTCAGTTGTTTTCGACGCATCAATTTTATCCAGAATCGCTTTTTGGGTTATTGCTTCTTTTAGTTTATTGGTGAGTTTTTCCTGCTCGATATGCATCATCGACAAAGCGGTTTCATGTTTATCGCCGGCTGAACCTTTGGCATCATTTTTAGAATCTTCGGTCAAAGCCGAAATCATGTCTCTGAAAACATCTATTCGGTCCTGAACCATTTGCAGGTAATGAGAATGTATTTTTTGTTTGAATTCCATTTAAAAAAGGTACTGAGGTTCTAAGCTACAAAGGTGCAAAGGTTTTTTATAGTTTGACGATTTTTTATTCAAAAAAAGCAGATGGATAAATCACTTTCCCTCTTACTCCTGATAATCCGTTTTCAGCTAAAATAACCACCATACAATTTTCCGCAGGAACATCAAAAAGGCATTTCGATTCCATATTTATTGGCTGGTTCGTAACCAAATCTAGGATAATAATCTTCATGTCCTAGTAGTACAATTGACTTGTATCCCAATTCTTTTGCCACTTCGTGACTATATAAAATTAATTTTGAGCCCACTCCTTTTCCCTGAAATTCCGGTAAAACTGAAACCGGTGCCAATGCTAAAGATTCGATTGTATTGATATCATTTTCGATTTCAAGTTTCGATAATAAAATATGACCAACAATTTGATTATTCACTTCGGCAACAATCGATAATTCCGGAATAAAAGCATCTGATTTTCTTAATCTCTCTACCAAAAATTGTTCTTTATGATCACTGTATTCTTCATTCTCAAAAGCTTTTTCTATCAATTGAAAAACGCTTTTATAATCATTTTCATTCTCTTGTCTTAATTTGATTTCCATCTTAACCTTTTTAATTATCAACTTATTTATCCGAAAGGACATAAGATCTTTTAATATTAAAGCTTTAACAATAACGCACAGAACACAAATATATAAACTTATTCTTACAATTACAAAGCTTCAGGAATATGCCAATATTGTCAAAAAAATTAACCACGAATTCACGAATTTATTTAAAAATCATTCGTGAATTCATGGCTTAAAATTTTGTAAAAAAATCTTAGTGTCTTAGCGCCTTCGTGGCAATAATTTAAAAATCGAATTTATAATTTGCTCCCACTAACACCTGAAATCCTTGTACAGGATAATTCAGCCATTTTTCGTAAGCCTGATTTCCAATATTGTTCAATTTTAAAAAACACGTTAAACGCTCGTTGTATTTGTATCCTAAATGCGCATTGGCATCAAAATAACTTTTTAGAGTTGTAATAACAGGATCAGTTCCTAAAGTAAGATTCGATTGCATGTCTTTACGTTCTCCTACATAGAAAACATTCAAACCCGCATACCATTGTTTGGTAATGTTTACATCAAGATTAGAGCTCAGTTTCATCGAAGGTAAATTCCATGCTTCGATACCATCGTATTTATAACTATTAAAAGTTCCGTTGATTCCGAAAGAGACATTTCTTGAAAAATCAGCTTTTAATTCTCCGTAAAAACGGAAGGTTCTCACGTCGTCATACACCACTCCAAAAGAGTTTCCGAAAGCATAATTCTGATTCGAAAAATCTTCTGTATAATCATTGCCTTTGTATAATGCTTTGTCTTTTTCGTTTAGATAAGAACCTGTTACATTATAATTGATGTTGTTGGCCAATTTACCTTTCAAACCTGCAAAAACTGTATATTGATTGTTTGTTGGACGCATATTTAATGTTGGCGATAAAAACGGATTATCATTTACAAAATCAGCATAAGAGTTTTGTTCTAAACCTCCATTTACTCCCGTATAAAAAATCATTAAATCACCAACAAGTTTATACGAAGCGTTTACTTTTGGATAAATATAAAATTTGTTGCCGCTATTTTCAGAATCTAAACCGTAGAACAATCCAGCTCCTAATTCAAGTGTCCAGTCGTTTTCAAGAATTACAAAACTTGGCTCAATTCCAAAATTTGTTAGACTGTATTTTAAAGGTTGCGTATTATCTCTAGTATAATTATGTTCGAAAGATCCGCTTACGTGATCCACAATAATATTGGTATTGATCGACTGATCCATTACTTCAACCTTGAAAGAAGGCTTTACATAAAAGCGATTTTCTGAAGACGAAAAACTATCTGAAAAGTGGGTGAATTTAGTTGATATTTTACTAAAAATCCCTTCATTAAACTCAATATTTCCTCCAAGCGAAATAGTATTATAAGAGTGATTTGGATTAATTCCTCTAATTAAATCATCACGAGTTTGTCCTGCTAAAGTCGTACCAAATTCAGCCGGTAAACCATACCAATTGTAAACCTGATTCTGATATCCTAAATCAACATTCCAGGCCATATCGCGATTGTTTACGCCGTACCCTACATTTAATGCTGTATCATAAAACTCATCATTTAGTTCTACCCCTTTTATTCCGCCTTGCGAAGAATGATGACGGAACATTCCAGCCACATAATCATTGTTTCCCAAATCCTGATTCACGAATAATTCAGCATTTAAAGTTCCGTAATTTCCAAGTCCTAAAGTAGCATAATTATTAAACAATTTTTCTCTTTTTGATTTCTCCACACCTTCTGCTTTTCCTTTTGATGGCGTAAATGTAGACGCTACAGGAACCGACAAAATACTATATTTAATCGTTTCTTTAGGCTGATTTCCGCTATCATCAAGCGAAGGAGTTTCCTTTACTTTAAAAGCATCCGAAATTGTTGGTGAATAAGGCTTTACCACGTTTACAGTTTCTGTTCCTATAGTTTCCTCTTTTTTCTTTTGAGCAAACGAAAGCTGGACAGCAAACAATACAAGTAAAATGATGATTTTATTATGGCAATTAATTTTCATATTTCTTTTATTTTAAGAGAAGAAGAAAAAAGAGCAAAGAAGAAAGACTTCTCTCTTGTTTCTAAATTTTCTCTATTTTCTATATTCTAAATCTTTGTTCTATTCTCTTGACTCTATTCTCTTGACTCTATTCTCTTTGTTCTTTCTTCTATTCTCTAATTCTAAGCTTCCCAATCTCCTTTTGCAACAAACTGAGCCTTTCCTCCTATTTGAATATCAAAATCATTTTCTTTTACACTTCCGTGAAAGTAAATCTGCGACGGACGACCAATGTAATCTCCCTGATAATTAATCAAATCAAATTCAGGTTTGTGATATTTTAATAGAAAAGCCTGTAAACAAGTACTCGCACTTCCTGTTGCTGCATCTTCTACCAACTGATTGTGTTCGATACACAACATTCGGCTAAACAATTTTGAACCTTCTAAATAATAAAAATATAAAGCTCTATGGCTTGTTTTGCAATTCTTTTTGAGCCAGTCATCCGTTTTATCTTTATCTAAAACCAAATTTTCCAATGCTCTTTTGCTGCTTAATCCAACCATTACAAAAGCACTTCCGGTGGTTACTTCCTGAATAGGAAATTGATTTTCAAAATCATGATTTTCCAGATTACTAAATACTGTAATATCTTCTTTCGAAAAAATATCCCAAAATTTCGGCTGGGCAGCTTTTAGCCAAATCAAACCTTCAGACTGATGAATTGCAATAGGACCAATTGGAACATTTAATTTTATATGCTCCGGAGCATTATCAAAAACCTTATTCATCAAAACCCATGAAGTTCCAATTATTGGATGTCCCGCAAATTGCATTTCCTGAGATGGTGTAAATATTTTTATCTCGGCTTTATTATTTTCTTTGTCGAGTTTGGTTACAAAAGTGCTTTCGGCGAAATTAATTTCGCGCGCAATTTGCTGCATTTCTGCCGAACTTAAATTTCCTGCATCCATAAAAACCGCCAATTGATTTCCGGCATATTTTTTATCAGCAAAAACATCAACTATATAAAAGGGTAAACTCATTATTTTTCTTTTTTTTCTTAGAAAATAGAGAAAAGAGCAAAGAGAAAAGACTTTTCAGCAATCTTTCATCTTGCCTCTTTTTTCTATTTTCTGCATTCTATGCTCTTTATTCTTACTTATTAATAGACGAATTCGTTTTAGACTCTTCTGCTTTTATCGCAGCCAACTCTTTTTTAGCTTCTTCAACAACATCCGGATAATCCGTAAAATTGTTGATTACGTTATCTAAAATATAAGTGGCCTGATAACTGTCTTTTAATCCGTAGAAGTTTTTCGCCATCAACACCAAACTCTTCGCTCCGTAATATTTATAAGCCGAATAATTTTTCGCCAATTTCTGAACCGATACATTCGAAGCATCAAACTTGCCTTCTTTTGTTTTAAAGTAAGCATCATAATACAATGCTTCTGCGGCTAATTCTCCTTTTGATGTTGTCGATAATTTTGCGTAAGCTGCTTTCGCTTTGTCTTCATCTCCGGTTTGAATTGCTGCACGCGCTACAATAATTTGAGCATCGGCTTTTACATTGGCATCGGCTTTTGGATTTTGCAACACTTTGTCAGCATAGGTAACCGAATTATCGTAATCTTTTTTGTCGTAGTAACATTTCATCAGGTTAGCTTGTGCAAAACTTTTGTTTTGTACCGCATCAGCTTCGTCATCTAAACGTTTCAAGACCGGAATCGATTTATCGCAATCTTTTGCTTTCAAGTAAATCTGAGCTAATTTCATCAAGGATTGCTCTGTAAATTCACTTCTTGGCTGATCGATTACATATTGATAATTAGCAACCGATTTCGTCTCAGAACCTTCTGCATAATACAATTGTGCCAAATAATAATTTGCTTCTAATGAATGAAGTCCCGTTTGAAATTTATTGATATAACCCGTAAAACCAGTAATTGCCAATTTGCTGTTATTTTGACTGTATTGCTTGAAAGCCGCATCATAAGTATCATTATCCAGTTCAGCATCTGTAACGGCAACGAAGTCTAATGTACGAACCCAGGTTGCGTATTCATCTACTTTTCCTGAATCTACATAAATCAATCTCGCTGTAGAAACCGCTTCTAAAGCTTCCGGAGTTTTTGGAAATTCAGCCGCTACTTTTTTGAATTTAGTCAAAGCCAGAGCATCACGATCTGAGTTGTAATAAATCAATCCTTGTTTCAAAATTGATTTTGAAGTAAAAGCTCCGTTTTTATATTCAGAAATCAACTGATCATAGGTTTTAAGCGCCTGATCGTTCTTTTTTTCTGTAGCATACGTATTTCCTAATTCGTATAAAGCGTCGTCACGATATTCTGATTTTTTATACATCAAAAGGAAATTGTTCAACTCATCAATTTTCTTGTCATTTTTAGACATGAATCCGTAAGAAATCGCTTTTTGAAACTGAGCATAATCAGCATCAACGCCTCTTGCTTCGATTGCTTTGGCGTAAGCTTCATTTGCCGCAGTGTATTTAGAATTTACAAAACGGCAATCTCCCAAACGCAAATACGAATCATTCAAACGAACTTTATCTTCTTTTGAATTGTCGATTTGTGCCTGAAATGAATTTCCTGCCTGATCGTATTCTTTCAGTTTAAAATAAGTATATCCAATATTATAATTGATGTTTTTGTATTCGTCAGTTCCTTTGGCAGCAGCCAATCCTGCAAACTGTTTGTAGCTTAATAAGGCATTCTGAAAATCGGCAGTAACGTACTCTGTTTCTGCTTTCCAGAAAGTAGCGCGTGCTGTAAACTCAGGCGTTTTTTGTTCGCTGATCGCACTTTTAAACATTTTTCCGGCTTCCTGATAATTCGATTCATTATACAATTCTAATCCTCTGTAAAAAAGTACTTTTTGATACGCTGCTTTATTTTCTGCCGACCTGTTTTTCTCTAATAAAGTCAACGCTTCTTTGTAGTTTTTAGTCGAAATATAAGAATCAACCAATAATTTTTCTACTTCAGATCGGCTTGAATTGTTTGGATATTTTTTCAGGAAATCAAGTAAAATTGCCGGAACAGTCTGATACGCATTTCCGATATCATAACTCACTTTAGCATAATTCAAAGCGGCATCTTCCTGAATTTGTGCATTAAAATCCATTTCAGAAGCATTTTTAAAAGCATTCAAAGCTTCTTGTTTTTTCCCTGTATTCAAATAAGCCAAACCTAAATGGTAATATGCATTTTGAGCTACGAAATCTTTTCCTTCAATGATTTTATTGAATTGAGAAATCGCCTTTTCATACTCTTTTTTCTCATAATACGCGTAACCCAACTGGTAGAAATCGGTATTATTCCATTTTCCTTTTTTACCAGCATATTGCTCTAAAAACGGAATCGCTTTGTCGTATTGTTTTAAGTTGAAATAACTTTCTCCGATGATTTTATTCAGTTCCGATTTTTCAAGTTCATTTGATTTAGCCATTGCTTTTTGTCCCAAATCGATTGCTTTCTGGAAATTTCCTAACTTAAAATTCATGTCAGCCTGATAATACGAAAGCTTCTCTTTGTATTTTTCTTCGCCTGAAACTTCATCAAAATATTTGGTTGCTTCTTTATAATCATCGCCTTCATAGGCCATAAAACCTAAATAATATTTGGCCTGAGAACCAAATTCTGGAGAATTCACTACTTTATTAAAGTAAGTCGTAGCTTCTTTTTTCTTTTTGGCATTGAAATACGCATATCCTTTCTGGAAATTAAATTTATCCGAATCAGATTTGCTCATGTAGCTTTCATCCACTTTATCAAACCATTGCAGCGCTTTTGGATAATTTCCCTGTTCGAAGAAAAACTGAGCCACCTCGATATAAGCCTGATTTTGTTTGGTACTTGTTGGATAATCAGTTACGAATTTTTCCATCAAAGCATCAGCATTTGCTTTATTGGTTCTAATGGCGCAATTGGCAATATAATAAGCACAATCTGACTGCACTTCCTCAGTTGTAGCATTGTTTTTTACATGTTCGAAAATAAGTTGTGCCGAAGCATATTGTTTGTCATTATATAAAGCCAGTGCTTTGTCAAATTCCTTTAAATCGTAAGTGTAAATAGCTGATTTTTGTGCCGAAACTATGGTCGAAAAAAGGATAATTGGTAATAAAAAGAACCAGGAAAGTTTACGCATTTTAATTATATTTAGTATTCAAATGTATCATTTTATACCGTTTATAACGAAACGTTTCAGGCTTTTATTATGAACAAATATTTAACAATGAATATTTAGAAATTAAGTTTAAACCATATAAGCGATATAAGTAATTATAAGTTAGGAGCTTTACTGACTTCTTTTTGATCTTAAATCATATAAGTTATTACAAATAAAAAAATTCAGCGTCACTTACTAAAATGAACTTATATCTCTTATAGGATTTAAAATTCATTTAGGTATTTTATTAAGAAATGATTCAAATTTATTTTGAATCGAAGCGTTATCTTATTACTTTTACCAATCAAATCAATTTATTATGTCACAAACCGTACTATCTCTTAAAGAAGTCACTATATATCAGGAAGGAAGAAAAATTTTATCTCATATTAATCTGGATGTTAACCACGGTGAATTTATCTACATCATTGGGAAAACAGGATCCGGAAAAAGTAGTTTCTTAAAAACTTTATATGCAGATTTACCATTATCTGAAGGTGAAGGTCACATAGTTGAGTTTGATTTGGCTACTTTAAAAGAAAAAGACATTCCGTATTTGAGACGTAAGATTGGGATCGTATTTCAGGATTTTAAACTACTTCCGGACCGTTCTATAAAAGACAATATGCTTTTTGTTTTAAGAGCGACAGGTTGGGTTGACAAAGAAGGAATGGAACGTAAAATTGATGAAGTTCTGGACAAAGTAGGTATGAAAGAATACGTTAACAAAATGCCGCATCAGCTTTCCGGTGGTGAGCAGCAACGTGTTGCGATTGCAAGAGCTTTGCTTAACGATCCTGAATTTATTCTTGCCGATGAACCAACCGGAAACTTAGATCCGCAAACAAGTTCTGAGGTTCTTGAAGTATTGAAAAAAATCAATGCTAATGGTAAAACCGTTATCATGGCGACTCACGATTATGCTTTATTACTAAAATTCCCGTCTAAAACATTAAAATGTGAAGATGAAAGAATTTTTGAAGTGGTGCAACGCAGCGTGTAATGCTTTCTATATTAGTTCCTGTTTATAATTATAATGTTTTTCCGCTTGTTTTAGAGCTTAAAAAACAAGCCGATAGTTTAGGAATTGAATATGAAATCCTTGTACAAGATGATGTTAGTCAGGAATTTATTTCTGAAAATTCTCAGATCAATTCATTAGAAAATTGTTCCTTCTCTATTAATGTAGAAAATTTAGGCAGAGGAAAAAACATCAACGTATTATGCGCCAAATCAAGATATAATTGTGTTTTGATTATGGAAGCTGACGCTTTGCCTGAGAATGAATCTTATCTTAAAAATTATATCGAAATACTATCGAAATCGAATCACGATGTTATTTTTGGTGGTGTAAAATATCCTGAAAACATTCCTTCTAAAGAAAAATTGCTTCGATGGAAATACGGAATAAATAGAGAAATTAAATCTTTAGATCACAGACTGAAACACCAGTACGATTTTGTTTTTACATGGAATTTACTTTTAAAAAAAGAAATTCTTTTGCAATTTCCTTTTCCGGAATTTATAAATGAATATGGGTATGAAGATTTCATTTTCATAGAAAATCTGCGTTTCAATTCAGTTCCGGTTACTCATATCGAAAATTGCTTAATTCACCACAACTCAGAAACCAGTATCGATTTTATAAATAAATCCGAAAGAGCCGTTAAAAACTTGCACGACTTAATTCACTTTAATAAAATCGCTTCTAAAAAAATCAGATTGAGTAGCCTTTATGCAATATTAAAAAAACTATATCTTACCAGAATTATAAAGGCAATATATGGAAGAACAAAGAAACGAATCCTCACTAATTTAACTTCAGAAAATCCGAATTTATATTTACTTGATTTTTATAAATTAGGCTATTATTGTAATCTAAAAAAATAATCGATTATGGTATTTTTTTCTGTTGTCATTCCGTTATACAATAAAGCCAGTCATATTGAAAACACTATAAAAAGTGTTCTCAGTCAAACTTTTACAGATTTTGAAATCATTGTAATTAATGATGCATCTACTGATGAAAGTGAAGCTTTAGTTCGTAAACTAAATGACAACAGAATCCAGATCTTTAATCAAAAAAATCAAGGCGTTTCAGTTGCACGAAATCTTGGAATAGAAAAATCAAAAGGAAAATTGATCGCTTTTCTGGATGCTGATGATTATTGGTTTCCGAGTCATCTCGAAGAATTAGCCAACTTATATCATAGCTTTCCTGATTGTGGAATTTACTGTTCTCGCTATAAAATCAAAACCGCCAAAAACCACTTTCAAACTCCATATTATTATGGCGTAGACCAATCTTTTAGTGGAGTTGTAAAAGATTATTTTGCTTCAAATATGCCTTTTAGAATGACCTGGACTTCGTCTTTGGCGATACCCAAACAAATTCTCGAAACTTTAGGAGGATTTACTCCGGGCATAACAAATGGTCAGGATTTAGAATTATGGACTAATATTGGAATACAATTTCCCATAGCGATAACCAATAATACTACGGCTATTTATAATAATGATATTCCCGAAAGTCTCGCTAAGAAGAATATCAATTCGATGAATTTAATGGATTTTGAACAATTTAAAATTGCTGAAAGAGAAAATCCTTCTCTCAAAAAATTTCTGGATTTGTACCGAATTGAATATGGTTTTAAATATTATGTTTCCGGCTATAAAGAGAAAAGTTCATTCTATTTTAAAGAGGTAGACAAACAAAATATAATTTCAAAGATTCGGTTTTTACTGAAGCTGCCGCCTTTTTGTTTGCGTTTTCTTTTTAAATCAAATCGTATTTTAAAAAAATGGGGAATTAATTTTTCTGTTTATCATTAGAATAATTTAAAAATTCATCAAAATTCCTGATGTAATCCTCTTCGATATAAACTTCTGAAGCCACTACCAAACAAACAGATCCTGAAGAAAAATTCTGAAGCTCCCGCCAAATTCCCGGATTAATTAGTAAACCTTCATAAGGCTTGTTTAAGGTCACAATTTCTTGTTCTTCTCCATCTTTCAGGACCACATCAAAACTGCCGCTTAAAGCAACCAAAAACTCCTTAAGTTCTTTGTGTGCGTGTCCACCACGTTCAGAACCGCTTGGCACATCGTACAAATAATAAACCCGCTTAATATCAAAAGGAACAATATCATTTTCGATCACAGAAAGATTACCTCTTCGATCTTCTATCTTTGGAATCGATAAAATTTGTATTCCGTTATTTTTTATTGCCATGCTGTAATTTTTCAAATTTTTGATGTCCTTTTTTTGAATTTTTAAGTGCTGATTTAAGTTTGCCAAATCTTATTTTATGCTGTTTTAAATCAAAAAACAACTTGACAAATATCCAATAAATATAATTTCTTTTAAAAATTCTGGTATATAAAGCGCCCTGAATATAATATTTTTCTTCGATGCTTTTTTTTGATGAAGATGTCAACTCAGGATGTTTTACAATTACTTCCGGTTCAAAAACCAGTTGTTGTTTTTTATTCTTTAAATCAAATAAAAAAATGGCTTCTTCTCCCATTTCGAACATCCCTCCTAACCCAAAATTTTCATCAAAACGAATTTTGGTTTTATCTAAAATTGCCTTATTCAATGTCATTTCTATCGAACTTGTATTAAAAACATCAAAGGCATTCATATTCGTTTTAGAATGCTTAGGATAGTTTTTCATCAAACTTCCATCTGACTTTACAGCACAAAAATTGATTGCAGCTGCATCCGGAAATTGATTATAGGCATTGATAATTTTGGCAACAAATCCTTCGTGATATATTACATCATCATCAGCAATTAGAAGGATTTTTCCCTGAGCAGTTTCAAGTGCCAGATTTCGGCTTTTGGACAAACCTTTTTCGAAAGAATTTATAACTCTGATATTAGCATATTCTGATTCTAATATTGTTTCGATTTGAGTTTGATTAATGATTAAGATTCGGAAATTAGAAAAATGAAGAAACGGAAACATTGGAACTAAAAAATCTAACGAATCCTGATTCATGGTAGAAATCAAAATTTCAACATCAGTTTCGGTAAAAAAGCCTTCTAATTTATCTTCCATCTTAAAGCAAATGTAAAAAATAGTAAACGAAAAGAATACAATTTAAAAGCTGCTGTTTAGTTTTGTTTTTCTATTCAGCAAATCTTAACGCAATCAGGCATAATATTTCTTATTTTTGAATGCTTCAAGAAGCGGTTTCATATTCAACTTTTATGCAAAAATCCCCATTAGTTTCCATCATTTGTTTGTGTTACAATCACGAACAATTTGTAGTTGAATCATTGAATTCAGTTCTAAACCAAACCTATAAAAACATCGAACTCATTATTGCAGACGATTGCAGTACAGATTCTTCTGAAAAAACCATTAAAAACTGGCTCGAAAACCATCCTGATATACCATTTGTCTCCAACGAAACGAACTTAGGAAATACCAAAACGTTTAATAAAGCATTGAAGATCGCAAAAGGAGATTATGTAATTGATCTGGCGGCTGATGATGTTTTATTGCCAAATTGTGTGGAAAAACAAATTGACACTTTTTTAAATTCTAATCAGAAAAAACTAGCCATCGTTTACGGAAATGTCGAAATAATCTCTGAAAACAACAAACATCTTCGTTATTATTATGAAGTGAATCCTGAGAAAAAAGTACTAAAAAAACCTGCTACAGGAGATATTTATTCCTCTATTTTAAGTCAGAGTAGTATGATTTGTTCTGTTTCTTCGATGGTAAAACGAGAAGTTTTGGACGAACTAAACGGTTACGATGAAAATCTGGCGTACGAAGATTTAGACCTTTGGATCAGAACAGCCAGAAACTATAACTTTGAATTTATTGATTCGGTTTTAATTCAGAAAAGAGAACTAGAGAACTCATTGGGAAGTCAGTTTTATAAAAAATTCAATTCCCGAACCCGAAAAATAAATCATTCCACCTATCTTATTCTTAAAAAAGCGATTGCCTTAAATAAAACAAAAGCAGAAAATAAAGCGGTTCTAAAAAGAGTGCATCAGGAAATGGTAAAGGCTAAAAAGACGTACGATATTGGGTTGTTTATTAAATATATTCCGTTGGAACTGAAATTAAGGTTTTAAAATTAATTGATTTTTCAATTAATCAAATTGTCAAAAAAACATTTAAACTTTCATTTTCACCTTCCCAATCTCTTGAAATATCGTTTTTAAGCAATTTTACAGGAATACCACCAATTAGAATATTTTCACCCAAATAAGAATAATCCTTATTGCATAAACTATTAGAGCCAATAGTACAATAATCGGGAGTTTTTGTTCCTTTCATAATTGAAACTCTATTGCTGATAAAATTGTAATTCCCAATTTGTATGGGTGAAGTCAGCTTCAATAAATTACGGCTTTTTGTATCAATCATATCATGAAAATTGGTATCTATTAGCTGGCACTCTGATCCTAATCTTGCATAATTACCTAAAGTGATTTTTTCGGTACAAATTAATTTCCCATTTGATCCTAAAGAAGACATATGCCCTAATTCACAATATGCATTGTTTTTTATAAAAACAAAGTAATCTTTCCCTAACTGTACATGTCCTTTAAAAATTAAAGTCCCTTTTATATTAATCTCAGCTGTTCCTCTATGAACTGTATTCATTTCATAAGGCTGACCAAAACCAATCATTCCTTTGCGAATTGGGGCTTCAATTGCTATCGTACCTGTAATAGAAGTAAATTTTACTTTTCCATAAAAGAAAACCGGAAGCTTTTTTGCAGTTTGAAATGGAAATTTCTTAAAATTAAAATAAAGCGTTTTTGTCCAGTTTACAGTAAAGTAAAACTTTAACTTATGATAAAAAGACCGACATTTTCTATAAACACTCTTAATCATTCTGATTCTTTTTTTCTGCTTTTCCTGATGCAAGCATTTCTTTTAAATTCATCTTATTATTCATCTGATACAAACCAAAAATCAAAGAAATTATAATCATCATAGTCATTAAACTATATTTTAAAATTGGAATTTCAATATAACGAAATAAAAAAGTAACGATACATATTAAAAAACAAATAAAATAAATTTTATAAAAATCTTTATCAAAGTAGAAATCGTATCTGTTTTTAGTAATTATTTTTAAACCTGTAAAATGAATTAAAAAATACAAGCAGAAACTAATTCCTAATCCTTCTAAACCATAAAAATAGTATCCTAAAAAATTCATGCCTAATGATAAAAGATTAAATCCTAAAGCGGTTCTGATAAAAATCTTAGAATCTCCTTTTGCAATTAAAATATAACCCATAGACCATGAAACAGCCCTAAACAACATTCCTAAAATGCCAATACAAACCATTGGAATGATTTGATCAAATTTAGCCGTATAAATGACTTTTACCAGTATTGGAATAAGAGTTAAAAATAATACAATTATTGGCGTTATAATTATGATTGAAATAAATGCTTGTTGTATTACACTTGACCTGATTTTTTCATTATCAGAATTAATCGAAGCAAGCTTTGGGAAATAATCCGTGCTCATAGCCGTGAAAATAATTCCTACATACGAATTAAGCAATGTAAAACCTGCATTATAAAACCCGACTTGTTCTAAACCACCATTTTTTTCAATATAAATCTGAATTAAATATGTTGTTACAAGTGCAAAAAAGCCACTGATTGTAAGCATTATTCCTAAATTTACAATTGTTTTACTTTCTTTTAAAAGTACTTTTCGTGAGACTTTTTCGTATTTAATTTTAATTTTACCGGAATAGTAATACGAAAACAATAATGCAGATAAAGATGTAATTATAATACTTGGAACTATAGCATCAATTCTTAAAAAATAGTACAACGGAACAGAAAAAAGTAAGCCAAATAAATTACCATATAAATTAGCTTTTGCTAAAAAACGCATATTTCGTAATCCTTGCAAAACAACTAATTGCCCTGTAGAAAATTGTTTAAATAATAAGGTAATTGATAATAACGTAAAGGAATAAATCTGAGTTGAGTCTCCAAAAGTAATAATACTCAACGTCTTTGAAAAAACGATAACAAGTAACATTCCTAAAATACCTGTAAAAAAAACAATTTTTCTAACAATCGATATGATTCCTGAAACTGTGTCTAAATCTTCATTTTTATACTTTTCAGATATATTCTTTACTGCACTTGTCTCTATTCCTAAACCAGATATACCGCTAATAACACCCAAAGTTGAATTTAATAAAGCAATAATTCCCATTCCGCTGGGACCTATGAAAACTGCAATTAATTTCGTTCGTATTACCGAAATTAAAATCGTAAAAAATTGAACCCCTCCAAAAATAGAAGTTGTTTTTAGAATCTGTTGATATGAATTTTTACTATCTGACACAATCTAATATCGATTTAAAACAGCAACAATAAAACTAACTTCTTCATCTGTTAAAACAGGACTTATTGGTAAACTCAAAACTTCGTTATGAATCTTTTCTGTTATCGGAAAAGACAAATTATCCCAATCTTTAAGCGCTTTTTGCTGATGCGGAGGAACCGGATAATGAATAACGGTCTGAATATTATTTTGAGTCAAATAGGCTTGTAAATCTTCTCTGTTTGAAGTCCGGATCACGAACAAATGAAAAACATGATTACCTGATAAATCCCAAAACGGCAGCATTATTTTATCGTTTTTAATTTCTGATAAATAGCGTTTCGCAATCGCGCGACGTTTATCATTATCGGAATCTAAATTAGGCAACTTTACATTTAGAAACGATGCCTGAAGTTCATCTAATCTTGAATTTACGCCAATATATTCGTTATAATACTTTTGTTCAGAGCCATAATTACGAAGCGAAAAAAGCACTTTTGCTAATTCAGAATCGTTTGTCGTTATTGCTCCGCCATCGCCCAAACATCCTAAATTTTTACCCGGATAAAAGCTATAAGCGGTTGCTGATTTTAGATTGTTGATTTTAGATTTTAGATTATTTTCCTGGACATCGGTATTTGGAATTTGGGATTTAAAAGCTCCATGCGATTGCGCTGCATCTTCAACAATGATTAAATCATTTTCAATCGCTAATTGATTAATTTTATCCATTTCGGCCAATTGACCGTATAAATGAACTGCTAAAATCGCTTTCGTTTTTGAGGTGATTTGCTGTTGAATTAAATCAGGATCTACATTATACGTTTCCAACTTTGGTTCAACCAAAACCGGAATTAAATCTGCTTGCAAAATGGCCAGAATACTAGCAATATAAGTATTGGCAGGAACGATAACTTCATCACCTTTTTGCAATTTCCCCAGCTGAATGTAGCCTTTAAAAATTAGGACCAAAGCATCAAAACCATTCCCTACTCCTATACAATATTGAGTTTGGCAATATTCGGCGAAAGCCTTTTCGAATGTTTCTACTTCTTTCCCTAAAATATACCAGCCATTATCTAAAACCAATTTCAGTTTGTCCTGAAAAGCAGTTTCATAAGGTTTGTTTATTTTTTTTAGGTCCAGAAATGGTATCATTTTATCTCAATTTTATAAAAATCCTGATTGTAAACCGTACATCCTAATTCTTCTTTTTGTTTTAAAAGTCCGGAATGATAGCCGCTTTCGTTTTCTTCATTTACAATTCCCATATCAAAAAAGCGTTTTCCTTTTCGCTTGTACTTTTCGATCAAATTAATGAATAAAAAATCAAGCGCCCTAAATTCCTCACCTTTTTTTGAAGTGGCTCCATATTGCGATTTTACCACATTTTCGGTTTCAAAAATGGTAATTCCGGCAATAATTTCGTCGTTTTGATAAACCGAATATTGCCTGATATTTTCAGGGAAATTCTGTTTTAAAAGTAAAATTTCTTCTTTGGTATGAACAGGTTTTACATTGAATTTCTCTAATAATCGTGGTTCCAAAATTTTCTCCCAAAAAGGATTAAAATCATCTTCTTCCATTATATCCAAATCGAGATCTTCTATTCTTCTAAAGTGTTTTAGCTTACTTTTAGAGATTTGTAAAGGCAATTCGAGATTAACGGCCAGATTCATTTCTTTTCGTTCTATAACTGCTCCTCTTTTAAACAAGAAAAAATCAACTTCGTTATTGCCTTCAGGAAAATAAAAGTTTGGGATTGGTTTGTAATAAAAGGTCTCAAATAAATTCTCTTTCAAAAAAAGTAAAACGGCATCTAAAACGACTTCTACTTTCTCAGCTTTTAATTTACTGGCATACACCAATCCGCCGTAGGTAAGTCCCTGATGTGAATAAAGAGAATTTCCAACTTTATTGGCAGGCAAAATACTTATTAGCTTTTCATCCTGGTAAACCAAAAGCGAAAAATCTTCAAAACGATCTTTATGATATTCCATAAAATCACGATGAAATAAAAATGTAGCATTTTTAGCCTGAGCTATAAAGTCATTCCAGATTTTATAATCGTTCTGATCGTATTTTTTTACAGTGTATTTTGTCATTTATTGTTGTTGCTTCTTTTGCTGGAAATCGCACGAATTTACACTAATTTTTCTCTGCATAAAATACAAAACAAATATGCGCACATTTTTTGCAGTCAAAATGATTCGTAAAAATTAGTGAAATTGGTAGCAAAAAAATCTTATTTGTGGTCAAATGCCGGCAAATACCATTTGAATTTCACGGCCAATAATCGAGCAGTAATAATGACAAGAGAAGTTACTAAGTACAAAACATCGTCTTCAAGATTCAGTTTTTTTAGCGCAAAAAATACAATTCCGCCAAAAATACAAATGGTCGCATAAATTTCCCTTCTAAAGATCGTTGGGATTTCAGTACACAAAATATCACGGGTTACCCCGCCAAAACAAGCCGTCATGGTGCCCAAAGCAATACATATTACAGGATGTAAACCCGTCATGATACCTCTTTCAAGGCCTATTAAAGTAAAAACACCTAACCCAATTGTATCAAACAAAAATAGGGAAGTTCTTAATTTGTCAAACTTTTTTCTGAAGAGAATTGCCAATCCAAAACCTAAAATAATGACATAAACATATTTTAAATCCTGCATCCAGCCCACCGGAGTTCTGCCTATTAAAACATCACGAAGGGTTCCGCCTCCTACTGCCGTTACAAAAGCAATGATAAAAACACCAAACGGATCTAGTTTTTTGTGCATTGCCGTTAGTGCGCCGGACATTGCAAAAGCCATTGTACCAATAATGTCTAATAAATGAAACATTTTACTTTTTTTAGGTGCAAAGGTACAAAGGTCAAGAGGTACAAAGACACAAAAGATTAAATTATTTTAACTCATTTGTAAATTTTTTCCTTAATTTTTATTTCGACCTCAGGATTATTTTTTTTGATTGCTTCAATAAATCTTATTTTATCCTTTGGAGAAATCAAAACGGTATCAAATTTATTGTATAAGATCTCCAGCCTGTCAAAAGAAAGCGCCGGAGAACTTATGATATTGTAACTTTCAGAAACTTTCTTAATACCTTTAATTTCAATCGAAAGATTAAAAAAAATCCCACATTTTATCCGTAGTTTTTTGTTCTCGATTATATAAAAAGTGGTCGAAAACATATAGGCAATAAAAATCACCACCAAAAGTATAATAGAAAAACCAATCCAATTTTGATCATAGGCTGATCTTACAAGGATTCCTCCAAAAATCAAAGCCAAAAATAGTATAAACCACAGGTCAATTTTAGATTCAAATTTTTCCATTTACTTCTTATTTTTTCACATAAATTGGACTTCTTTTCAATAAATACGTAATAGAGTCCATCCAGCTGTCTTTTATATTTAGGAATGGTTTACGGGTTTGTGAGTAAATTTTTGTCCCGTTTTTATACATATCAAAATAAACCATGTAATTGTAATACGTTAGATTACTGGAATTTGTAGTCGATATATCACTTGTTTTTACCTTTTTATTATTGTCACTCACTTTTGCACTTCCACTGTTATAAGTAGAAGCAGTTGAGCCTTCGGTAATAGTATACGAAACTTTTGCGGCAAGAATATTGTCGACTCCCAGAATTTTTTGAAGATCTTCTATAGGAGTTTCATCTATGTTTTTATAATCGATTCCGGCTTTATGCAGCAAACTATTTGTAACTCTTAAATCCTGAACCGTTAACGGAAAAAGATTGGCAGATTTGTCCAACAGTTTATTATAAAGGTCGTTTTGAGCAAATTTCGCCATTTCTTCAGAAGTTTCTAAGGTTCCTGAATTTACATATGGGATTGGCAAAACGGCAATTGTGTTAGGCTTCATTTCGGCAGAAACAACAACCTGAGCCGCTGAGTCATTATTAGTGGGAGTAGTTGCAGTTACAGCAAAAGTTTGAGAACGTCCACTGGCAAAATCAATTCTGGCAATTTGGGATACTTCCAATTCTATTTGCAATGTTTCTCCTGGTAAGGAATAATCAACCGTTTTATCGGATATTTTGGCAATTGTACATTCGATAATCTGATAATCTCTTTTGATAATTTTATCTAATTTTTTTCCGCCCTGAGCGAAAGATAAAACAGAGACAAACAACAATAATATTGCGGTAATAACTTTTTTAGAGTTCATGGTATTTAAGATTAAATTTTCCTACTCTTGGGCTTTTCGGATTCGCCTTTAAAAAAATGCTCGCTAATTTGTACAATAAAAAGCATATACAAATTTACGAAATTCCTAACAAAACATCTCACATAAACAAATTAATTACATATTCTGCGTATAAAAATTGTAATCTTTTAAAATAACGCGTAAAAAATCGTTTTCGTTACCGGATTGGTTTTTAATTCCTGTTACATTTTCGATCTTAGCGACCAATTTATAAATGACTTCATGATCATTTCTGGCTTCGGCATTCTTAAAAGTTTCTTTAATAATACGCATATCATTATCAGACAATTTAATGACCAACGGATAAGTAGGAACATAAGCCTCTCCTATTTCCTCAAGAATGGTATGGCTGATATCGATCTTATTTTTTAAGGTAATTACCGCAGTTCCCGCTACCATATCACCCAATCGTTGTGCTTTTTTACTCGAAACCACGCTTACAATTGCGACAATTCCGTACAATAGGGTAATATCTACCAGTCTAAAAAACCAGCGCATTAAGTAATCTCCAAATCCCGCCTGATAACCATCTATTTTAACCACTTTTATTTTTACTAATTTTTTCCCGATGGTTTGGCCTTCAAAAATGCTTTCTAAAGTTAGCGAATAAATAAAAAACGGAAAATAAAGTATTAAAACGATCGAAATTTTGGACCAATTGTCTAATCTGTCGAATAATTTACCGAGATTTAACCAATAAAAAAACACAAGTGAAACCACGCTTATATAAGCCACTTTAATAGCGAGATCGATGAAATAAGAGCCTATTCGCTCGCCTGGTGAAGCGGCAATAAAATTTATTTTAACATTTTGGGTTGTATTAATAGATAATTCTGACATATTTTATATTTTAGCCTACAATGAGAGAAGTTGCCTTCATAAAACAAAATAAAGAAAAATGGCTGGAGTTTGAGCTCGCTATTTTTGGTAAAGCTAAAAAAAATCCTGATGAGTTAGCTAATTTGTACATTCAAATGATGAATGATTTGTCGTATGCGCAAACGTATTACCCAAAAAGTAAGACAGTTGTATATCTCAATCACCTCGCTTCGCAGATTTATCAAAAGATTTACAAAACTAAAAGAACCGAAAAAAACAGATTCCTTGAATTTTTTAAAACCGAGGTTCCTTTACTGCTTTACGAATACAGGAGGTATTTACTCTATGCTTTTATTTTGTTCTTTGTTACGGTGGCAATGGGCGTCGTTTCGGCAAGATACGATCAAAATTTTGTTCGCTTAATTTTGGGCGATAATTATGTCAACATGACGCTGGACAACATCAAAAAAGGAAATCCAATGGCCGTTTACGGCTCCGGAAGCAACTGGGGAAGTTTTATTGGTATTACCCTGAACAACCTTTATGTAGGCGCGAGATGTTACATTTACGGCATATTTGGCGGCTTGGGAACTTTTTATATTTTTCTTCAAAATTCATTGATGTTAGGGTCATTTCAGTACTTTTTCTACGATCAGGGCGTTTTCTGGAAAAGTGTTCGCGGTATCTGGATTCATGGTTCTATGGAGATTTTTGCCATTGTAATCGAAAGTGCAGCCGGATTTATTCTGGGAGCTTCGATCCTTTTTCCTAAAACTTTTTCGCGATTAAATTCGCTTAAAATAGGTTTCAAAAACAGTTTCAAAATATTCCTGAGTACCTTTCCTTTTACCATAAGTGCAGGATTTCTCGAAGGTTTTATAACGCGGTATTCTATCGATATGCCCAACTGGCTCAGTAGTTTTATCATCTTACTTACATTAGGGATCATCTCATTTTATTATTTGGTTTATCCTTTCATTGTTCACAAAAAAATAACTTCATTATAATGTTTGAACTTTACAAAAAACGACAACTCGGCGACTATATCGTAGATTCGTTTACCTTTTTCAAAAATTTCGGAAAACACTTTTTTAAGATTTTTTTCGCCATAAATGTTGGTATGCTGCTCATTATGGGTGCATTAATGTATTTATTTTTAGAAACTAATTTTAAGTCTCTGGCCGGTAATACTTTAGAAAAAACTACTCCGGATGACCTCTTCAATTACTTTGAAAGCTATCCCCTTCTTGCAGGATTTGCGATACTTTTTGTAGTTATAGTTATATTTTTATCCCTTTTTAATTCCTCCTATCCAATTTTATATTTAAAATTAATAGCCGAAAAAAACACTAACGATTTTACCACACAGGATATATTAGCCGCCTTTAGAAAAAGCCTTTGGAAAATAATTAAGTTCGGCCTGGGCGTTGTATTCATTATATTTCCTGTTTTATTTATCGTTATAATCGCTTTATTTTTTCTCTGCTTTGTCTTAGTAGGCATACCATTATTAATAGTGGCGATACCTACTTTATTTACCTGGGTAAATTTGAGTTTTTATACCTATTTAACAGAGGATAAAAGCTTTTTTGAATCATTAAATCATGCACATCTTTTGCTAAAAGAAGATTTCTGGTCTGCAATAGGAGCCAGTCTTATCGTCATGATTATGGTTCAGATGATACAGGCATCCATCACTATGTTTTTTTATTTTGTCGGAATATTTGCGTTTCTTTTCTTTGCAATTGCCAATCCTGATTTCGAGAAGATGCCTTTTGAACCTTCGCCAGTTTTTTTAATCCTGATTACTGTAGCATTTGTTTTAATTATGGCATTGAGTAATATTTTTAGTAACGTTTTGGTAATCAATCAGGGAATTATCTATTATAGTTTGGGAGCAGACGATAGAATTTCGGCAACTGAAATTGAATCAATTGGAAGCAATAATGAATAAACTTCTCCTCTTTTTATCTTTTCTCTTTTTTTCCGGTATTTCGCATGCCCAGGATTCTTTGGCTACAGCCGAACCTCCAAAAATAAGTACCGTAAAATATACCGAGAAAGATATTCGAATTGATACCAGTACTGTAGAAGCCAAAACCTTCTCTAAAAATTTCAAAAAAAAGTATACTGATTCTGATTTCGTATACGAACAAAAAGCTCCTGAAAAAGGTTTATGGCAAAGCTTTATTGAATGGCTTGCCCGTATTTACCGTAGCATTTTTAGCGAGTCAGATACCAAAGCCTCTCTCGATTTTGTCGCTATCTTTTTAAGGGTAATAGCGGTTTTAATTATTGTTTTTGTAATCTACTTAATAGCAAAAGCAGTAATCAATAAAGAAGGTCAATGGATTTTTGGTAAAAACTCGAATAAAAGAAATGTTTATTATTCTGATATCGAAAAGAATATTCACCTTCTGGATTTCGAAAAATTAATAAAAGAAAGTCTTTTGACAGGAGAAAAAAGAATTGCGATTCGTTATTATTATTTGTGGCTGCTAAAAGTAATGGCACAAAATCATTATATCGAATGGGATATCGAAAAAACCAATTCTGATTATTTATACGAACTGCAGCGACCTGCACATAAAGAAGAATTTACCTATTTGTCGTACTTGTATAATTATATTTGGTATGGCGAATTTACTATTGATGAAACCTCGTTTATAAAAGCCGAAAACCGATTTAAGAACGCCATAAAAACCTTTAGTAATGGATAAAAGCATCAAAATTTACATTGCTGTTCTGGTTTTTATTTTAGCCGTGATTCTACTAATAGATCGTGACCAGCCAAAACCTATTGATTGGAGGCCAACATATGCTGTCAATGACAAAATTCCTTACGGATTATATGTTTTGGACAAGGAAATTAATGGCTTTTTTAAGAATCATAAAGTAGAAAGAATCCCAAATGTAACGCCATATGAATTTTTAGATTCAAAATATGATGAAGATACGCTGGTAGAAAACTACAAAATAAAAGGTACTTTCATCAATATATCAGAATCGAATACAATTGATGAACAATCGATTAAGGAGATTTTTTATTTTGTTTCGCACGGAAACAATGCTTTTTTAAGCATGAAGACTTTTCCTAAATATTTATTAGACACGCTGAAACTGGAAATCAATTCAGATTATTTGAACGCCAATAAAACTCAGTTATGGCTGGCGAATAAAAAGACTAAAAGATATACTTTTGACCATCAAATACAAGATTATTTTTCTAAAATTGACACGTTAAACACCACTGTTCTGGGATACCATGGCACCAAATCAAGTCAAAAAAAACATATCAATTATATAAAAGTTCCTTACAGACAAGGGTACTTTTATTTGCACACCCAGCCCGTTGCTTTTACCAATTTTAATTTATTAAAAGCAGATCATTATCAATATGCCGAAAGTGTTTTGTCTTATTTGCCAAAAGGCGATATTTTCTGGTATACTAAAGGTCAGCATAATGAAAATATTTCTCAATCGCCCTTGCGTTATATTATGTCTCAGCCGGGACTAAAATGGGCTTGGTATTTCTTTTTATTCGGGATGTTGATTTTTATTATTTTTAATGCTAAACGCAAACAACGCGTGGTACCTATCCTTAAACCGTTGGCCAATTCAACTGTTGATTTTACCAAAACCATAGGAAATTTATATTATCAGGAAGGCGATCACCGCAATATCATTGATAAAAAGATTATATACTTTTTAGAAAAAATGCGAACCGAATATTTAATCGATACCACAAAACTGGACGATACTTTTATTCAAAAACTGCATCATAAAACAGGAAAAAGTGAAACAGATATTCAGGAACTTGTATTTTTGATCAACGAACATCGAAATAGTTATCACGGAAGTCTTGAAGAAGATTTAATTAGAATTAATAATGCAATAGAAAAGATTATACATTAGATAAAAAAAAATATTTGCCACAGATTAAAAGATTAAAATGATATTTAAATCTGTGAGAATCATTCTAATCTGTGGCAAAAAAACATAATTAATAGAGAATTAAATAAAAATATTTACCACAGATTAAAGAATTACACAGATTAGAAAAAATTAATAAATTTTAATAAAAATCATTTTAATCCTTTAATCTGTGGCAAAAAAAACAACCAGAAAACAGACCAACATGGACGATATCAATACAACAGAAAATGAAATCACAAACGAAAATGTGAATTTTGAAACCAGAATAAATCTAACGCCGCTTTTAGATCACGTAAACAGTATCAAAAAAGAACTGGAAACCGTAATTGTAGGGCAGCACAAAATGATCGATCAACTTTTGGTGGCAATTTTATCAAACGGTCACGTTTTACTCGAAGGTGTTCCGGGAGTTGCTAAAACCATCACAGCCAAATTATTATCGAAAACGTTGAATATTGGCTTTAGCCGAATTCAGTTTACGCCGGATTTAATGCCGTCTGATATTTTAGGAACTTCGATCTTCAATTTAAAAACTTCTGAATTTGAGTTTAAAAAAGGGCCTATTTTCTCTAATTTAATTTTAATTGATGAGATCAACCGTGCGCCTGCCAAAACACAAGCAGCACTTTTTGAAGTTATGGAAGAACGCCAGATTACCATTGACGGATCTGCTTACCAACTTGAAACGCCGTTTTTGGTTATTGCAACTCAAAATCCAATTGAGCAGGAAGGAACCTATCGTTTGCCGGAAGCACAATTAGACCGTTTCTTGTTTAAAATTACCATTGATTACCCAAAATTAAACGAAGAGATTCTAATTATCCAAAGAGAACATTTATTGCAGGATCACGGAAAACTGGAAGCTATAAAAACAATACTTTCTGCTGCTGAAATAAAAGAATATCAGGCTTTAGTAAAACAAATAAGAGTAGAACAAAACCTACTGGAATATATTGCAAGAATTGTAGTAAACACCCGTGAAAATGCCTTTTTATATCTGGGAGCTTCGCCTCGTGCTTCGATCGCGATTTTAAACGCTGCAAAAGGTTTCGCCGCCATTCGCGGACGCGATTTTGTAACTCCAGAGGATATTAAAGAAGCCACAATTCCGGTTTTACAACATCGTGTAATTGTAGCGCCTGAACGAGAAATGGAAGGTATTACAAGCTCTGAAATTATCAGGCAAATTATAGAAACTGTTGAAATTCCGAGATAGTTTTCAGTCGCAGTGGCAGTTTTCAGTTTTTCAGTCGTTATGCTAATAATAAACCTTTTTAATGAAATTTTCTACAATATTTTTTCTGTCTTTTATTTGTATTTCGTTGTTGAGTTTTACACCAATGGATACGAAACATGCGAAGCGTACAAATACATCAATTTATTTTGCTACTGATAAACAGCAACTCGAAACATTGATCAGGAAAACCTATGAATGGATCGAAACCAAGAAAACAAAAGTTGATTTTGATGTTGTCGAAAATAAAAAAGGAGATAAATATGTTGCACTAAATACAAAAACACACAATAAAATATTGGCAGAACTTAAAAACTCTAATTTTTTTGCCCAACAATTTATTGACAATTATAACAAAATTGCATTGAAAATTGGCGAGAATCTTAAAACCAATAAGATCGAATATTTTGTTGGAGAATTACCTCCATACGGCTCTGATAGTAATCCGTGGTGTGAGTGTCAAGACTATCCTGAATCGTACTGGAAAACATTAAAAATAAACGACTTAAAGATTCAGAATAACAAAGCTACTTTTTACTGGACCTGGACAGAATGGAAAGAAACTCCCAAATATAAAGTAACTGCTGTAAAAGAAAATGGAATCTGGAAAATTGCCGTTTTAGATGGTTTTAATTATCAAAGCTTTACTAAAATATAGTACAAAGATCTTTAACCCTAATTTTATAAAAATTGAAATTCATAAAAAGCCTTTACCTCAATAACTTCTTCTTTTATATGCTTTTGGGCATTATTGGATTATTTGTTTGTGCTTTTATTTTTCCAAACTTATACAATGCTGTTTGGTTTGTGGTTTTGGTTTTAGTCACTTTTTTAGGGCTTGATATTTTGATTTTATACATCACCAAAACAGGAATCGAAGCAGAAAGAATAACACCTGAAAAACTTTCGAACGGTGATTTAAATCCTGTAACTGTCAGTATCAAAAACCGTTATACTTTTAAGATTTCCGTTAAGATTATAGACGAAATTCCGTTTCAGTTTCAGGTGCGTGACTTCAAAATTGTAAAAACAATTAAAGCTTCGGAACAAAAAGAATTTGGTTACGATCTGCGTCCAACAGAACGCGGCGAATATTTCTTTGGATATTTAAACATCTATGTTTCTTCTCCTTTACAATTGGTTTCCAGAAGATTTTCTTTCGATAAAGATAAAATGGTGCCTACATATCCCTCTTACATTCAGTTAAGAAAATATGATTTACTGGCTTTTTCGAATAATTTGTATCAATACGGAATCAAGAAAATACGCCGAATTGGTCATACAATGGAATTTGAACAAATCAAGGAATATGTTCAGGGCGACGATTTAAGAACGCTAAACTGGAAAGCCACGGCAAAGAAAAATTCGTTGATGGTGAACCAGTTTCAGGACGAAAAATCACAATCGGTTTATATGGCGATCGATAAAGGCCGTGTCATGCAAATGCCTTTTGACGGATTGAGTTTATTGGATTATGCTATTAATTCGACTTTGGTTTTAGCCAATGTAATTCTAAAAAAACAGGATAAAGCCGGAATTTTTGCCTTTTCTAAAAAAGTAGAAAACAGAGTATTTGCTGAGAAAAGAGCTTCGCAAATGCAGAAAATCCTCGAAACTTTATACAACATCAAAACTGATTTTTTCGAAAGTGATTACAGCCGTTTGTATGTCGACATCAAGAAAAACATCAATCAGAGAAGTTTGATTATTTTGTATACGAACTTTGAAACCATGGACGGTTTAAATCGCCAGTTACCTTATTTAAAAGGAATTGCAAAAAGTCATCTATTAGTTGTTGTCTTTTTTAGCAATACAGAACTGAATTCGATCATCAATAAAAAAACCGACACTATTCAGGAAGTTTATGATAAAGTAATTGCTGAAAAATTCATGTTCGAAAAACGATTAATCGCAAACGAGCTGAAAAAATACGGAATACATTCGGTTTTAACACAACCTGAAAATCTGACTTTGGATACGATTAATAAATATTTAGAGATTAAAGCGAGAGGAATTTTGTAGAAGTTTGAGAAGATGTAAAGAATAAGCACTTTTAATTATTTTTTTGAAATAAAAAGAATTGAGATTTGCTTGGTTATTGTCCTTTTAATAAATATTATTAAAACATCAAGTTGTTACCATAAATTTAAAATAGTCAAAAAATATTTGTTTCTTTCAACCTTTGTAATTCAAAAAAATGAAAAAATTAATTCTAATACTATTTATTTTTAATAGTTTTTTATCTAATGCACAAAAGACAGAAAATATAACTATTCCAAAAGGTGTAGTATATAAATACGCTGACGCTAAATTAATTGAAAAAGCAAAAAAACTAATAGAAAATAATTTATCTGCCAATAGTGATTATAAAATACTACAGAACAATCTAGTAATTGGCCCTGAATTATGGAGAAAATTTAAAGACAATCAGAAAATACAAAAAGTAGAAGGCAAAGCAATTCAATTTCATGTAGATGATACAATATTAGATGGCAAAATGAGTCAGGATATTGCGGGATCTAAAATAATATGGGATGAATTTAGAAATGAAATTTCTCAGGATTATATTATTAGAAAAGCCAACGAAAACGAGTTAAAATATTACTGGTCTGTAATATCATTTGATATCGAAGAACCATTGTTGATTGTAGAAAGTAAGGGAAATAATTATATTTTAAATTTATTAAAAAAAGATTTAAAATTATTATGGTTAGATAAAGCTCCTGATCAAAATAATACAAGCCAAGTTGCCTATAAACAATATCAAAACGGAAAAGAAATTGATTCTGTATATAAAGGAAAAAAAGAAACATCTCTAGAAAAGATTATGCTTTTAAATTCTGACGAAGAATTAGCTGCAAACATTTCTTTTGAAGACATAGAATTACTTATAAAAAAGACAGATGAAATATTTAATGAATTATTTAAAAACTCATTAAAATCAGGTAAGCTAATGGTCGAATTTGAACTAAAAAAGAAAAAAAACGAAATAATTTACGCTGTTAAAGATGATTTAGATTTAGATATAATGAAAATTTTTGAACAAAGAGTTAACAGCGAGAAATACCCAAATTCAAAAAAAGACCCAATTAAACTTCGATTACTTTACAAAGTAAATTCGTTTAATGAAATAGAATAAAAAAATATTTCAGTAATAAATTTCAAACCCTTTTGTCTCAACTTTGAAACTCATACAATGAAAAAATTAATTGTACTCACATTATTTTTCACAAGCCTTTTATCCTACGCACAAAAAACAGAAAACATCATCATCATAACCACAGATGGTTTTAGATGGCAGGAAGTTTTTAAGGGAATGGACAAAGAAATTGCCGACAATAAAAAATTCAATCAGGGAGACAGAAAGTACATTTACAAAAAATACGGAAGTGCTGATATTGCAGAAGCCCGCCAAAAAATAATGCCTTTTTTATGGTCTGAAATTGCTTCGAAAGGGCAAATTTATGGCAATCGTGATTTGGGTAATAAAGTAGATGTTACCAATAAATACTGGATTAGCTATCCCGGATATAGCGAAATGATGACCGGAAACGCAGACAATGCGGTGAATTCTAATCATTATAAAGACAATCCGAATGTAAATGTGCTGGAGTTTTTAAACCAACAGCCTAATCTAAACGGTAAAGTGAAAGCTTTTGGTGCATGGAATGCCTTTGATCGAATCTTAAACGAAAAAAGAAGTGGCTTTCCTGTAATTTCTGCCTTTGACAGCATTGGAGGAAATAATCCAACCGAAACCCAGAAACTGCTCAATGCCATGCGTGATAACTCTTATAAGCCTTTTCATGAAGATGAATGTCTGGATGTTTTTACCCATTATCAGGCTATGGACGAACTTAAAACAAAGAAACCAAAAGTACTTTATATTGCTTATGGCGAAACTGATGAGTGGGCGCATTCAGGACAATACAGATCGTATCTTGATGCTGCCAATCAGGTAGATAAATGGATTAAGGAAATCTGGGAATTTGTACAAAATGATCCTCAGTACAAAAACAAAACTACTTTACTGATCACTGTCGATCATGGCCGTGGTGATAAAAAGAAGAAAGAATGGACAGATCACGGATCTGACGTTGCAGGAGCATCAGAAATTTGGTTTGCTGCAATGGGACCAGAAATTGCACCAAAAGGCGAAGTTAAAACCCAATCGCAATTGTATCAAAAACAAACCGCACAAACCATCGCCAAAGTTATGGGATACACTTTTACAACTTCGCATCCTGTGGCCGATGAAATTAAAGAAATATTTCAGGAATAATAAATTAAACCAAATATAACAACCAACCAAAACCAATTGACCAAAATGAAAAAAACTTTAGTATTTCTTTTTTTAATGACTGTATTCAGTCCAAAATTATTAGCACAAACAAACGATACACTTGCAGCGTATTATGATAAGGTCGAAAAATCTTTTAAATATGAATCTGGAAAAATCACTTTATCAGCAGGAGAAGGAACTCTTAATGTCCCTAAAGGATTTAAGTTTCTTAATGCAGCGCAAACTCAGGATGTTTTAAGCAACTTATGGGGAAATCCTGAAGATAAAAGTGTTTTAGGATCGCTTGTTCCTGACGGCAAAGGTGTAACACACAGCAACAGTTGGATGTTCGTAATTAGCTATCAGGGAGATGGTTTTGTAAAAGATGATGATGCCGGAGATATCGATTATGACGATTTGCTGAAAACCATGAAAGAAGATGTTCAGGCAGAAAATGAAGAGCGTAAAAAAGGCGGTTATCCAGAAGTGCAATTAGTAGGATGGGCATCAAAACCATATTACGACAATAATTTAAAAGTATTGCATTGGGCCAAAGAATTAAAATTCGGTACAGATGAAGCCAATACCTTAAACTATGATTTAAGAGTTTTAGGAAGAAAAGGAATGTACAATATTTCGGCCGTTGCAGGAATGGACGAACTTGCCGAAGTAAAAGCAAGTATTCCGGGAATTTTAAAAAGTGTAGAATTTAATCAGGGACATAAATATCTTGATTTTGATGCCGACACAGATACCGTTGCCGCCTGGACAATTGGTGGTTTAGTTGCCGGAAAAGTTTTAGCAAAAGTGGGCTTTTTTGCTATTTTGGCTAAATTTGGAAAAATCATCGTGATCGGGATTATTGCAGCATTTGCAGGCCTTAAGAAATTTCTTTTTGGCAAAAAAGATCAGGTGGTATCAAAACCACAAGAAGAAGAAATTGCATTATTAGAAGAAAACAATTCTAAAGAAGAATAATTTTTTTGCCAAGAATTTCACGAATTTATACTAATTTATTAGCCACAGATTAAAGGATTAAAATGATTTAAAAAACTACAGGAATCATTTTAATCCTTTAATCTGTGGTTATTTTTTTATGCCATTTTTTCGCAAAGCAAAAAAAGATTGGTAAAAATTCGTGACCTGAACGACAGCGAGCAGGCAAAGCAATTATACGAATTAACACTATTTATTAGCCACAGATTAAAGGATTAAAATGATTAAAAAAACTATAGGAATCATTTTAATCCTTTAATCTGTGGCTAACTTTTTTTATTTCGCTTTAAAACTCTGAACCTTTGCACCTCCCAACCTTTGCAACTTTTAAAAAAAATCTCAGTACCTTAGCGCCTCAGAACCTAAGTACCTTTAAAAAAAATGAAACAAATCACTTCAATACAAAATCCGTTTATAAAATCGCTCGTTTTACTACAAGAAAAGGCAAAAGCCCGAAAACAAACCGGAACATTTTTGATTGAAGGATTACGCGAAATTTCACTTGCCATAAAAGGCGGTTACGAAATAGAAACTGTTTTGTTTTTACCGGAATTGGTAACTGAAAGTCAGATTAATAAATTGGTCAATACGCCAGTTTCATTAATCGAAATCAATAAAGAAGTTTATCAGAAATTAGCCTATCGCGATACCACCGAAGGAATTTTGGCTATAGCCAAAACCAAATCGATGTCATTATCTGATTTAAAATTATCTGATAATCCGTTGATAATTGTTGCCGAAGCACCAGAAAAACCAGGAAATATTGGCGCACTTTTACGTACTGCCGATGCTGCAAATCTGGATGCGGTTTTGATCGCCAATCCTAAAAGCGATTTGTACAACCCAAACATTGTTCGCTCGAGCGTTGGGTGTTTGTTTACCAACCAGATTGCCACAGGAACCACTGCTGAAATTATCGCTTTTTTGAAAGAAAAAAAGATCGATTTTTACTGCGCTACACTACAAAATTCAACCTCTTATCATACACAGGATTTTACTACTCCAACGGCTTTGGTTGTGGGTACAGAAGCCACGGGACTAACGCAGGATTGGCGTGATGCTGCAACTCAGAATATTATTATTCCGATGCAGGGCGAAATCGACAGCATGAATGTCTCTGTTGCGGCGGCTATTTTAATTTTTGAAGCCAAACGCCAAAGAGGATTTAATTAATTACATATTCAAAATTATGAGTTATAAATTATCACTTTTAGCCTTATTATTTTCTTTTTCAGTTTCGGCTCAAATTACGAATCAGGAAGTAGATGAATTAGTCAATCGTACTATAAAAGCTTTTGATGTTCCCGGAATTGCGGTTGCGATTGTAAAAGACGGAAAAGTAGTCTTGGCAAAAGGATATGGAGTAAAATCGGTCGTTACACAACAAAAAGTAGATGCCAATACCCTTTTTGGGATTGCCTCAAACAGTAAAGCATTTACAACCGCAGCACTTGCCATGTTGGTTGATGAAGGCAAAATAAAATGGGATGATAAAGTCCTGAAATATCTTCCGGATTTTAAAATGTACGACGATTTTGTAACGCGCGAATTTACAATTCGTGATTTGTTAACGCATAGAAGCGGACTCGGACTTGGAGCAGGAGATTTGATGATCTGGCCTGACGGAAGCGATTTTAAAGCACAGGATATCGTTCATAATTTAAGATACTTAAAACCAGTTTCGAGTTTTAGAACCAAATACGATTACGACAATTTGATGTACATTATCGCAGGAGAAATTGTACATGTTGTAAGCGGAAAAACCTGGGCAGATTTTGTTGAGGAACGCATTATGAAACCTCTGGAAATGAACAATAGTGTAGCATCTGTAAAACGTTTAAAAGACACTACAAACGTTATTACGCCGCATGTTCCTGTTGACGGAAAACTAAAAACGATAAAACGTTATGAAAATCAGCTTTTTGATGGAGCTGCCGGAATTTATTCAAGCGTAAATGATTTGAGCAAATGGGCGATTTTACAAATCAACAACGGGAAATACGGAGACAATAAGCAATTATTTTCAGAGAAAGAACACGACGAAATGTGGCAATTGCAAACCATTATTCCTGCAAAAACAAAACTACCTTACAATACTCATTTTTCAGGATATGGTTTAGGTTGGTTTTTGAGTGATGTAAAAGGATACAAACAAGTTTCGCATACCGGCGGATTAGAAGGAAATGTGACACAAACTACTTTGATTCCGGAGATAGGTTTAGGAATTATTGTCCTGACCAATCAACAATCCGGAGCGGCATTTACTGCCATAACAAACACCATAAAAGACAGTTATCTGGGCATTAAACCCGAAGATTACGTGACCACTTACAGCAACCGTGTGAAAGCCAGCGAAGCATCGGCAGATAAAGTGACTGACGAAGTTTGGGCAGCCGTTGCAAAAAATAAAAAAGACAAACTAAAAATTGATTTCTCTAAAATTACAGGAACTTACAAAGACAATTGGTTTGGAGAAGTTACCATAACAGAGAAAAAAGGAAAGGCCTATTTTGCATCAAAACGTTCGCCACAACTTGTTGGTGAAGTTTTCTTTTATAAAGATGGAAATTATGTCGTAAAATGGAACAACGCCTTTTTTCATGCCGATGCGCATTTGCTTTTCAAATACGATGAAACCGGAAAAGTCATCAACTTAAAAATGCTCCCAATCTCTGAACTAACTGATTTTAGTTATGATTTTCAGGATTTGGATTTTTCGAAAGAGTAGTTTTTAGTTTTCAGTTTTCAGTCGCAGTTTTCAATCTCAGTTATCACCTCAATCTTGTCAATCCCGAACGAGGGATCTCCGTTAGTAGCTCCGCAATCTAAATATACTTTGTGTTAGTTTCTTGTGGAGATCCCTCGTTCCTACCAATGACGTTTCTTGGAATTAAAATAAAATCCGTTTAAATCCGTGTCATCTGCGTTTAATGGCAAAGATTATAGAATTTCTTGTATCTTCTTCGACTTCGCTAACAATGACGTCATTTATATTGCTTTTTTTGAAAAAAATTAACCCTCGGGATAACAAAAAATGCACTCACTAATTTTGACCAAGCCATCTCTAACAAATCTCATTTTTTAAGTTTTTGGCTAATGTCAGACTGAGCGGAGTCGAAGTCCTTTTTACTACAAAAGAATCTCGACTCTGCTCGATTTGACAAGCCAAAATCTACCCTCTAAAATCAGAAATCTAAAATCTAAAATCAACCCTTCATTCCCTTGCGTATATTCAAACTTATTCTTATTTTTAGTACTTGAACTATGCCGTTATGATAGAAATAGATATTGAGAAAGAAAATAAAGCAATTGCCCAAGAGTATAAAGAATTACTTCGAATCAGTTATCAGACTTTAAGTCCAACCGACAAAAAATTAATCCGAAAAGCATTTGATGTCGCAGTAGATGCACATAAAGAACAAAGACGTAAATCTGGCGAAGCGTATATCTTTCATCCTATTGCAGTTGCGAAAATTGTGGCTTCTGAAATTGGTTTAGGAGCGACCTCTATTGCGGCGGCTTTATTGCACGATGTTGTCGAAGATACCCCTATGACAGTCGAGGATATTGAGCGTTTATTTAACCCAAAAGTGGCGCAACTTGTTGAAGGTTTAACCAAAATTTCGTTAGTTCAAAAAGATCTGAATGCGTCGATGCAGGCAGAAAATTTCAGAAAAATGATCCTTACACTGAACGATGACGTTCGTGTAATTTTGATAAAACTCGCCGATCGCTTACATAATATGCAAACCATGGATTCCATGGCAGAATACAAGCAAACTAAAATTGCTTCGGAAACGCTTTATATTTATGCCCCTCTCGCCCATCGTTTAGGACTTTATAACATAAAAACTAAATTGGAAGATTTAGGTTTAAAATATACAGAACCGGCTGTTTACAATGATATTGTAAGCAAAATAAGAGAGACAAAAGAAGAACAGGATGCTTATATCAAAGATATTTCGGATGTTCTGAAAAAATCTCTGGACAATGAAGGCATCGATTATGTCATAAAAGGACGTCCGAAATCTATTTATTCGATCCGTCGTAAAATGCGCGCTCAAAATGTGAGTTTTGATGAAGTGTATGACAAATTTGCTCTTAGAATTGTTTATAAATCAGATCAGCACGATGAGAAATTCGTGGCCTGGAAAATTTATTCGATTGTAACAGATCATTACAGACCAAGTCCGAGTCGTTTACGTGACTGGATTTCATCTCCTAAATCAACCGGATACGAAGCTTTGCACATTACCGTAATGGGACCAAAAGGCCGTTGGGTCGAAGTGCAGGTTCGAAGCGAGCGTATGGATGAAATCGCTGAGAAAGGTTATGCAGCGCATTACAAATATAAAAACGGCGCTACGGAAGAAAGCGGTCTGGATGTTTGGCTGAATTTGCTTCGCGAAGCACTGGAAAATCAGGAAACGAACGCGGTTGATTTTGTTGAAGATTTTAAAATGAATTTATATTCGAAAGAAATCTTTGTCTTTACGCCAAAAGGAGAAATCAAATCATTACCAAAAGGTGCTACTTCGCTTGATTTTGCGTTTAGTATTCACTCCGAAATTGGAATAAAAACCAGAGGAACGCGTGTAAACGGACGTTTGGTTCCCTTAAATCACGAGCTAAAAAGTGGCGATCAGGTCGAAGTGATTACTTCTGCCAACCAAAAACCAACGGTAAACTGGTTAGAATATGTAACCACTTCAAGAGCCAAAACGAAAATAAAAAACGTTCTTAACGAGAACACTAAAAAAATTGCTGAAGAAGGAAAAGAATTACTTACCCGAAAACTAAGACATTTAAAAATAACGATCAACGAACAGGTTATTAATGAATTAGTCAACTTTTTCAAACTAAAAACAAGTTTAGATTTATTTTACAGAGTTGGAATTGGGGCAATAGAAAATCAGCAATTAAAAGATTACGCCGCTCAAAAAAGCAATACGTTTATCAATTTCTTTAAAAATAAAATTAAAAGAAATAAAGATACAACCGCTGCCGATGATATTCATAAACAAGTCATCAGCAGTAATTATGATATGCTGGTTTTTGGAACCGAGCATGATAAACTCGATTATAAACTTTCGCCATGTTGTAACCCAATTCCGGGAGATGATGTTTTTGGATTTGTAACGATAAACGAAGGTATAAAAGTTCATAAAAAAGACTGTCCGAACGCCATTGGTATGCAGTCAAACTATGCTTACAGAATTATGAGTGCGAAATGGATTGATTCATCGCAAGAAGAATTCAAAGCTATTATCAACATTACCGGAATGGATGTTTTAGGACTTACAAATCAGTTAACAAGGGTAATTTCGAACAATATGAGCGTGAATATCCAGAGCATTTCGTTAAGTACAGATGCGGGAATTTTTCATGGTCAGATTGCTGTAATTGTTCAGAACAATACCATTTTGAAGAAAATGATTAATGCGATTAAAAAAATTGATGGGGTTGATAAAGTGACCAGAGAATACAGAACCTAAACTTTTTAACCTATCTATAAGGGTTTTATAACTAAACTTTAAACCCGAAACTTTTATTCATTAAAAATAAAAATTTATCTTTGCCGGATATGACACTCATTTCAACTGACAACACTAAGAATCAAGAAATTGTAAAAAATGTATTTACAATGTATCTTGAGCAAAAAGGGCATCGCAAAACTCCTGAGCGTTATGCTATACTTCAGGAAATTTACGACAGCGAAGAGCATTTTGACATAGAAAACTTATATATCAAAATGAAAAACAAGAACTATCGTGTGAGTAGAGCTACATTATACAACACGATCGAGTTATTGTTAGACTGCGCATTGGTTAGAAAACATCAATTTGGGCAAAATCAGGCTTACTACGAAAAATCATATTTTGATAAACAGCATGATCATATTATCATGACTGATTCTGGTGAGGTAATCGAATTTTGCGATCCAAGAATTCAAACCATCAAAAAAACGATCGAAGAAATATTTGATATCGAAATTACGAATCATTCATTGTATTTCTACGGAAACAAAAAGCAAAAACAATAGTCCGGAAACGCATTATTTAAAAAAATAAAAAAAAAAGAAAATTAACTACATTAATCAGTAGGGCAACTCAAATTGCCTCAACGCAAATTAAAACAGAATGACCGTAGATTTATTACTAGGATTACAATGGGGAGATGAAGGTAAAGGGAAAATTGTTGACGTTCTTACCTCTAATTATGATATTATTGCACGTTTTCAAGGAGGACCAAATGCAGGACATACATTAGAGTTTGACGGAATTAAACATGTACTTAGAACCATTCCTTCTGGAATTTTTCATAAAAATTCAATAAACATCATTGGTAATGGTGTTGTAATAGATCCGGTAGTTTTTCAAAAAGAAATCGAAGGTTTAGAGAAATTTAACCTTGACATCAAAAATAAATTGATCATTTCAAGAAAAGCACATTTAATTTTACCAACGCACCGTTTGCTTGATGCAGCTTCTGAAGCATCTAAAGGAAAAGCTAAAATTGGTTCTACTCTTAAAGGAATAGGACCAACTTATATGGACAAAACCGGAAGAAACGGATTGCGTGTTGGAGATATCGAATTAGAAGACTTTAAAGAGCGTTACAGAGCATTGGCTGACAAACATGAAGCAATGATTGCTTTTTATGACGTAGCGATTCAATACAACTTAGCCGAACTTGAAAAAGAGTTTTTTGAAGCTATCGAAGAATTAAAAAAATTAGATTTTATCGACAGTGAAGAATATATATACCAGGCTCAAAAAGCAGGTAAATCTATTTTATGCGAAGGAGCTCAGGGTTCTTTATTAGATGTTGATTTTGGAACTTATCCGTTCGTAACTTCATCAAATACTACTGCTGCCGGAGCTTGTACTGGTTTAGGAATTGCTCCTAACAAAATCAAAGAAGTTTACGGAATTTTTAAAGCTTACGTTACACGTGTTGGTAGCGGACCTTTCCCAACGGAACTTTTTGACGAAGTTGGTGCTACTATGGCAAAAGTAGGTAACGAATTTGGATCTGTTACAGGAAGACAAAGACGTTGCGGATGGCTAGACCTTGTAGCTTTAAAATATGCTGTTCAGGTAAACGGTGTTACTCAGTTAATGATGATGAAAGGTGACGTTCTTTCAGGATTCGAAACTTTGAAAGTTTGTACAGAATACAACTATAAAGGACAAAACATTTCTCACTTTCCTTACAACATCGAGCCGGAAAACGTAACTCCTGTTTATAAAGAATTTAAAGGATGGAAAGCTGACTTAACAGGATTGACGACTTACGATCAATTACCAATTGAGCTAAAAGAATATATTGAGTTTATTGAAGAAGAAGTTGGAGTGCCAATTAAGATTGTATCTGTTGGACCTGACAGAAAGCAAACAATAACAAAATAATACATCTAAACGCTCTGATAATCAGAGCGTTTTTTTTATACAAAAGATTTCTTATTATGAAAAATCCAGAAATTAAAGTTACCGAAACTAAGCTACTATCAGACAATTGGTACATACTAAACAAAGTAACTTTTGATTACCAAAAGAAAGATGGTAAAGTAGAATCGCATATTCGTGAAGTTTATGATCGCGGAAATGGAGCTGCTATTTTATTGTACAATTCATCTAAAAAAACAGTGATCTTAACCCGTCAGTTTCGTTTGCCCACTTATCTTAACGGAAATAAAACCGGAATGATGATTGAGGTTTGCGCCGGACTTCTTGATCAGGATAATGCTGAACAAGCCGTAATTCGTGAAACTGAAGAAGAAACAGGTTACCGTTTAAATAAAGTTCAGAAAGTTATTGAAACGTATATGTCACCAGGATCTGTTACCGAGATTTTATATCTTTTTGTGGGAGAATATGATGAAACGATGAAAGTAAATGATGGCGGAGGATTAGACGCCGAACAGGAAAATATTGAAGTGCTGGAATATACTTTTGATGAAGCTTACAACATGATTGAATCTGGTGAGATTACTGATGCTAAAACGATTATGTTATTACAACATGCTAAAATTAAAAATTTGATTTAATTTTTTGAGTATTTTTAGGTTCTAAACAAAACCAAACCAATGCTCAAATTTAAAATAGCTTTTTTTCTGATTTTTCCATTTATAGTATTCTCTCAAAATGATAAATTCACTTTAGAAAAACTCAAACAAGATCTTACTACTTTTAGAGAAATCAGAGAAAAAGCAAATTCAGGTATTTATAAGTACCGAACTAAAAAACAAATTGACAGCATATACAATTGGGCATTTCTGCAATTAAAAAATCCGGGGGAATTACTGGACTTCTACAAAATTATTTTAAAAATCACCGACTTCGAAGGCAGTGTGCACAATAATACAACTCTTCCTGATGCATTTAAAAACAGATATACATCAGAAAAAGTTTTTTTTCCTTTTCCTGTAAAATTGATCGCGAACAAAACAATCATCAATTTAAAAAATGATGAGATTCCGTTAGGCTCACAAATTCATAGTATTGACGGAATTAAAATAAATAAAATAATACGCTCCTTTTACAAATATTACACCACCGACGGCTTTAATATATCCGGAAAATCAATTGGAATTAACGCTGCTTTTTCAAGATATTTTGAAATGGAATATGGACCAAAAGAAAATTTTATAGTTGAATACTCACTTCCAAACCAAACTAAAAAACTTTCCAAAACTATTGCCGGTATTTCTAATGAAGAAAGAAAAGAGAACTTTAAAAAGCGCCATTCTTTTCCTTCTGACAGCTTGTTTTACAGCAATATCAAAGATAAATATTCATTTAAGATTATTTCTCAAAATACCGCCTTGCTTGCTGTTCATACTTTTTTAATTGGAGGAAATGCAGAAGACAAAGAACATATCATTTATAAAAAATATGTCGACAGCTGTTTTCAAATGCTTGCTGTACATCCTGAAATAAAAAATTTAATTGTAGATGTTAGAAATAATGGCGGAGGGTCAGATCCTAACGATTTGGTAACTTTTTCATACTTAACACAAAAACCGTATCGCGAAAATAAAAACGCTTATATTAATTTTCAGAACATTCCGTTTCTTCCCTATTTTGTTTACGAAGAAACTGAGATTGAAAAAAAGCTGGAAGAAAAGAATGATTTTGAAGCTGAGTTAAAAGAGGAATATCCCATTTTAAAAGGTAAAATATACCCTCAGGATCCAAAATTCAATCGTTTATTACAACCGGATAAAAATACCTTTAAAGGTCAGATTTACTTATTAATAAGTCCAAGAGTAGCTTCGGCAGGATCGCTTTTTGCATCATTAGTTGCAGGAAAAACCAGCGCAATTGTCATTGGCGAAGAAACTATGGGCGGTTATTACGGTCATAATGGCCACACTCCTATCGAATACGAATTACCTAACACAAAGATAAAAACACAATTTTCTATCGTAAATTTAGAACAGGATGTTCCTAAGAAACCCAATCAGATGTTTGGAAGAGGTGTAATTCCTGATTATAAAGTGAGTCAAACTTTTGATGATTTTATAAAGAATAGAGATGCTCAGATGGAATATGTTTTGAAATTAATTGAGAAAAAGTAAAATGAATACATGGCAAGAATTTGCAAAACAAACTAAAGGCACTTTTAAAGAAGGTTATTCCTGGCAATCAGATTCAACAGAAATTGAATATAAAAAATGGAAAATTGTCTTTGATAATTATAGGCTTTGGTCTGGAAAATATAGTACTCAAATGACGCGAGTTATTGCTCCTATTACTTTAAAAGATCATTTTAAATTTGAAATTTACAACGAAGGATTTATTCGAAAAATTGAAAAAATATTTGGAGTGCAAGATATAGAAATTGGCTACCCTGATTTTGACAAAGCTTTTACAATTAAAAGTAATAATGAGTTTAAGATAAAGACCTTACTTCGCAATAAAGAACTAAGAAATCGCATTGCATTACAAAAAGAAGTAAATATCCAGATTTGTGATCAGAAAGGAATATGGGAACAAAAACTTCCTGAAAATGAATTCGAATTATCTTATTATAGAGATGGAGAAATAGATAATCTTGAAACCTTAAATTCACTACTGGAACTGTTTAAAATCTTATTAGATGAAATGTCTGCATTGGAATTAATACAGTAAAATGAAAATCAAACAAACAATTCAAAAAATTGTGTAAGTGCTTTTCGGGATGATTAAAATAACTTTACATAAATAAAAAACCAGTTTATGAAAAAGTTATATTACACATCCAATATCTTACTTGTATTAATCTTAGTCTTATTAGGTTCATGTAAAAAAAGTGAATCAACCGAAACTAAGGAAAAAGCAAAACCTAAAAAAACAATTGAGCATACAAAACCAAAAACCACTTCTTATCATTTTGAAAAAACGAAAGAATGGTTAAAAACAAATGGTTCCGACAGTACTAAACTTCATATTGCATATGCTTTAAACAGAACTGACAAAGCCAACTTTGCACAAATGGATTCAGTAGTACTGCCTGCAGATTTCACAGGAGATATTGTGTATTATCTTCCGTTTCCTTTACATGTAACTGCTCTAGAAGAAGTTTCAAAAGTGATTATTTTCTCTTATCCGGCTCAGGCATTTGCTGCTTACGAAAATGGAGAATTAGTATATACGGGCCCAACCAATATGGGAAGAAAAAAAGACCCTACTCCAACCGGATTATTTTTTACCAATTGGAAAGCCGAAAAAACAACCAGTACGTTTAATGACGAGTGGGATTTAAAATGGAATTTTAATATCGAAAATAAATTAGGTGTTGGTTTTCACGAATATGCATTGCCTGGTTATCCTGCATCGCATTCCTGTTTACGACTACAAGAAACTGATGCTAAATTCCTTTACAAATTTGCAGATGAATGGATTTTGAAAGACAAGGAAAATGTAAAAGTAAAAGGAACTCCGGTAATTGTTTTTGGAAGTTATCCTTTTGGAGAACCAAAACCATGGTTTGCATTAGTAAAAGATCCAAAAGCATTGGATATTTCTGAAGCTGAAATAGAAACTCAGACAAAACCTTTTATCCAAAAGATTTTAGAAAATCAAAAAGTTAGAGAAGCAGAACCAACCGCTACTCCATAAGAATATGTTATCCAAGGAAAAGCTGCTATCGTAATTTTGACGAATTATGGTAGCAGTTTTTTTATGCTTTTTTTTTATGCCACGAAGGCACGAAGACACAAAGTTTTTTTTACATATTATTATCATCAATTAAATTCGGCTAAAGCCTATTTCTCTTACCTTCTTTCATCCTCCAGCTAAAGCTGGAGGCTATTGAATTAAAACCTCAATAGACGCACTGCTGCGCATCTCTAGCAAACCTTTGAACCTTTGAACCTTTGAAACTTTTTTACCTTAAATAAACGAACGTTCATTTATTATTAATACCTTTGTACCATAATGAATTAAAATTATGAGAACGAGAGATATAAATAAAGAAGAAATTGTAAAACAAAAAGCGATCGAAATGCTGGTTTCACAAGGCGTAGAAGGTTTTGGAATGAATCGGCTGGCGAAAGAATGCGGAGTTTCTGTGGCGACACTTTATATTTATTATTCCGATAAGGAAGATCTTATCAGAAAAATTGGAATTGAAATTGGTAAAAATTTCTTTGAAGAAATGCTAGTCGGATTTTCGCCTGAAATGTCTTTTGTAGATGGTTTACGTCAACAATGGGACAACCGTTCTAAGTTTGCTATCAACTTTTCTTTGCAGACTACTTGTCTTGAACTTCTAAAACATTCTACTTATGGCGATGCTATTTTAGCAGAAATCACTACAGACTTTAAGGAACAAATGTCAAAATTTATCACAAAGGCCATTGAAAATAAAGAACTTCTTCCCATTACTTTCGAGGTTTTTTGGAGCATTGCTTATGGATCGCTTTATTCTCTTTTAGAACTTCACAGAGAAGGTAAATCAATGTCGGGGAAAGCTTTTGTATTTACTGAGGAAATTAGGAATGAAGCTTTTAATTTGGTTATAAAAGCTTTGACTCCCTGATTAAAAAATCAAATTCAATGGCAATGTCAATTTCAAAAATTAATATCAATTTTAATCTCAATAACGGTATAAAATTCAAACTAAAAAAATTCAATTAATACAATATCAATTAAATAAAAAATCAAATGAATACTTCACTTATAAAAAACAAAAAAATTGCCATTATTGGCGGTGGACCTGTTGGATTGACAACAGCGAGAATTTTACAAATTAACGGTGCTGATGTAACGGTTTATGAAAGAGATCTAAATGCTCAGGCGAGAACTTCGGGCGGAACTCTTGACATCCACTCTGACTCAGGACAAAAGGCGATCATAAAAGCAGACTTAATGGAGGAGTTTTATCGCTATGCGAGGCCAACAGGAGAAAAAATGGCGGATATGCACGGGAATATTACTTCGGAAGAAATGCCTACTGAAGAGAATGCTTATTCAAGACCTGAAATCGACAGAAATGATTTGAGAAAAATCATGCTGGAAAATCTACAGGAAAACACTGTAGTTTGGGACAGTCAATTGACTGAAATCAATAAAATTGACGAACAATATCATTTAGAATTTAAAAACGGTACTAAAACAACTGCTGATTTTGTAATCGTTGCCAATGGCGGAAGATCGAATGCCCGAAAATTTGTAACGGATAAAGAACCGCAACTTTCCGGAACTTATATTATTCAGGGCGAAATTGAAAATCCGGATCGCGATTATCCTGAATTCAAACCTAAATACGGTGACGGAAATGTGATGGCAATGGGAGAGAAAAAAATGTTTTATACCCACACTTTACGCGATGGTTCTATACATTTTGGAGTTTCTTTTAAAGCAGATGAAAATTGGGTTTTAAATAACGGAATTGACTTTGAAGACAATGCTTCCGTAATTGCTTTTCTGAATAAAAAATTCGAGAACTGGAATGAAGATTATAAAAAATTCTTTAACGCTTCTACAGATTTTTGGGGATTGCCATTACGTTTGTTCTCCTTAGAAGAATCCTGGAAAAAACATTCAAATATTACACTTGTAGGTGATGCGGCACATTTAATGCCACCATTTGCTGGCGAAGGTGTAAATATGGGTTTAATGGATGCCTATCAACTAACTGAAAATTTGACTAATGGAGAATTCTCATCTCTTCAGGATGCAATTGATGATTATGAGAAAAAAATGTTTGGCTATGCTCTCGAAGCGCAACGCACCACCTATCAAATGGAAGAATTATTACATTCTGATGTTACGACTGAGAAAATTTTGAATAGCCGCGGTGGGGTTTAATGTTTTTTTACCATATAAGTGATTTAAGTTCATTTAATCTGAAAGTCGATAATTTGTGCGTGATTTGTTATATGACAAGATTGCGCCAAATCTATTAAGTAAAAAACAAAAAAAGGCGTAAGAATCAAACTCTTACGCCTTTTGTTTTATAATGAAAACTAAAAATTATCTTGAATAATTTGGAGCTTCTTTAGTAATAGTTACATTATGTGGATGACTTTCAGTAATTCCGCTTGACGTGATTCTAACAAAACGTCCAGTTTCTTGTAAAGTCGGAATATCTTTTGAACCACAGTATCCCATTCCTGCACGAAGTCCTCCAACAAACTGAAGCATACTTTCGTTTAATTCTCCTTTATAAGGAACTCTACCAACAATTCCTTCAGGAACTAATTTCTTAACATCGTCTTCAACATCTTGGAAATAACGGTCTTTAGAACCGGTTTGCATCGCTTCAACAGAACCCATTCCGCGGTACGATTTGAATTTTCTTCCTTCGAAAATAATGGTTTCTCCAGGAGATTCTTTTGTTCCTGCTAATAAAGATCCTAACATTACACAGTCGGCACCGGCAGCGATTGCTTTAGGGATATCACCTGTATAACGAATTCCACCATCTGCGATAACCGGAACTCCGGTTCCTTTGATAGCCGCAGCTACTTCAAGAACTGCTGAAAATTGAGGAAAACCAACACCTGCAACAATACGTGTAGTACAAATAGAACCAGGTCCGATCCCTACTTTTACACCGTCTGCTCCGTTTGCTACTAAATATTTAGCTGCTTCGGGAGTTGCAATGTTTCCTACAATTACGTCGATATTTGGGAATTTTGATTTTATTTCTTTCAATGTATTTACTACACCTTCAGTATGTCCGTGAGCAGTATCAATAATGATAGCATCTACTCCGGCAGCAACTAAAGCTTCTGCTCTTTGAACAGCATCACCAGTAACACCAATGGCAGCAGCAACTCTTAAACGACCAAAAACATCTTTGTTAGCGATTGGTTTTTGAGTCAGTTTTGTAATATCTCTAAAAGTAATTAAACCAACTAATTCATAGTTAGCGTTTACTACTGGTAATTTTTCGATTTTATGTCCTTGTAAAACTACTTCGGCTTGTTCTAGTGAAGTTCCTTCGGCTACAGTAACTAAGTTGGTACTGGTCATTACCTCAGCGATTGGTCTTGCTCCGTTTTTTTCGAAACGTAAATCACGGTTGGTAACGATTCCTTTAAGGATTTTGTTTTCGTCAACGATTGGGATTCCGCCAATTCCGTATTCTTTCATGGCATTTTTTGCATCTGCAATGGTAGAATTTGTTGGCAAAGTTACCGGATCGATAATCATTCCTGACTCAGCACGTTTTACTCTTCTAACTTTCGCAGCTTGTTGCTCGATTGTCATGTTTTTATGCAAAACACCTATTCCGCCCTCTTGTGCCATAGCGATTGCCATAGAACTTTCGGTCACAGTATCCATAGCAGCTGATACTATTGGAACATTTAGCGTTATATTTCGTGAAAATTTTGATTTGATACTCACTTCGCGAGGAAGCACATTCGAGTAGTTAGGTACTAATAATACATCGTCGTAAGTTAAACCTTCGCCGATAATCTTGGAGTTGTGTGCTATCATGTTGCAATTTCTAGTTGAATTGCGTGCAAATATAGTGAATAAATTGGAAACTTGATTACTAACTTATTCATAAATTTAACTTTACACGAAAGGTCTTACAAATACGAGAGTCTTAGCCCTGATGGAAATGGAAAGCCACGAGGATCGAAATAACATTTTTTTCTGGTCTTAAAAAGCGACCAGCGGAAGCTCTTTTAAGGCCTTGAAAAAAAGTTGTTTTGCCCGAGTGCTTGTAATGGACAGCAGGAATAGCTTCTAAAAACATTCACCATATTAGTTATATAAGAAATTATAAGATTTAAGGTTCTCTCCAAAGCCCAATATCATTAAGTTAAAATGTTTTAGATTGTGTTCCATCGGAACACCTCACCGGTAGAAAAAAAATGAATCGTGAGAAACATCGTCCCATTGGGACGTTTGAGAAATTGTATATGTAATCTTTTTTTGTTTTACCAACTATTATTTATAAAATCAAACGTTCCTACGGAACGTGAAAAAACGTCTTATTTATTGGGCTACCAATGAAATGTTCCGACGGAACAAAACAAGTGATAAGATATATTGTACTTAACAATTGTTCTATTGGATTTTTCTTTAACTTAATGATATTACGCGAAGCCTCGAGACGCTCGAACTGAAAATTGACTTCTTTCGACAGCACTATATAAATGAACTCATATAACTTATATGGTAAAAAAATCAGTCTTCGGGATTCTGGAAAACAAAATTAAATCCGAATTGAAATGCAATACTATTGGCCTTCGAGACATCTTTATATTCCAGAACATTATCGACGAGAAGGTACATATTGAGTTTTCCCAATGTTCCTGAAATTCCTAAACCAATATTTTTATTCGAATAAGGATCGAAGGTATAAGTGGCTTTGACATCCAGGTTCTCGAAAATATTGCGTTTATAAAAAGCGGTTAGTGCCACGAAAGGTTCGACTGGCATTGACATGATAAACAATTGCCCTCCTACTGCATCGGCATAACTGGTGGTTACTTTTCCTTTGCAATTACAATCGTCGTTAGAACGTGATTCCCCAAATGAATACTGAATCGACGAATAAAATTTGGTTGGTCGCCAGGTAGTGTACTTATTATAAGATGTTTCACGCGGTATGGCATTCTCGAAATCATCGAAAATATCTCCTGGCTCGTTTATAGGATCAAAACTAGGATTTGCTCCCTGATAATTATAAGTTCCTTTATAACTTCTCGTTTCAAGATCTTTTGTATGATTGATAAAACCAAGATCGACAATACTGGCTGTAAACTGAAGATTATCTTTGAAATAATAGGTCAATCCGGCATCGATACCAAAGCCTAAACTTCCGTTAAAAAAGGTATTATGAGCAATATCTTTAGGAATGCTTCCTTCGTATTCGTCTTTGGTAAAAGTAGCAATACCTGAGGTTTTTAGTTCTAAATTTGAGGCTATTATCTGTTCGTATACATTTGGCGTTACGGCACTTTGACCCGTATAAATAAATCCGGAATTTTTGGTCGAAGTCGCATTGGCTCCACTTGAATACAATTTTGCGCGGCCTCCTAAAACCAATTTCTCACTTAGCTTTTTGTGAAAGCCTACATGAAATACGGAAAGTACTTCGGCACGTACATTTAAATCGGCCAGATTGAATGCTTTACCGATATGATCCCGATTTCCGTCTAAGGCTAAAATGGCAAGATCTTTAGGAACATACATTAAGAAATCGAATTCCTGATAGGCACCAAACGAAATATAAGACTGACTATCTCTTCCTCCTACTCTGAATCCTCCCGAAAATAATTCGAGCTGCTGATTGACATGGGTTTTATCTTTACTGGAAGAATTATTGATGATGTTTCGCACTTTATCATTAAAATCGACTCCGTTATTGGCAAATAAATCATAAGCAGAGAAACTACTGGAACCTAAATTGGCTGATACTCCAGACAAAACCGGAATACCAAAATAGAATTTATACGAAACATCGGCTCCGGGATTTACGAGTGATGATTGCGGAATGGAGGTAAAATTATACAACACTTCTTTGTTTTGGGCAAAACAGGAAAGTTGAAAAGCGACGATTAAAATCAGGTATAATTTTCTCATTCTATTACCATATAAACGGTTGCACCTGATTTGAATTTTAAATTACCTACACTATTTTGATCTAATGGAGGTCCGGGTGCCATTGTTACGAGGAAACCTAATTTAGTAGTTCTTTTAAGGAGATCTAATCTCGGGCCTTCAAATACTTCTGTTGGGAATTTAATAATATTTGAAGTTCCTGAAAATGCAGGAACGTTATATGAATCTGTTTCTAATACCTCATCATTAGCATCGAGAAGCAAAAGATCAATTCTAAAGGCTCTAATTATGGTGTTTTCAATTTCAAAGTCAAGTTCTGTTTTGACCAGATTATCCCTGAAGAATTTTTCTTTGAAAGCATCAAATTCAGTTACATCAGGATAAACAGCTAAACTTCCGTCATTTACAAGTTGGGTTGCAGGTACATTAAAATAAGCCAGATTGGCCACAAAAACAGGTTGTAATTTCAGGTCTTTGGTCTGATCGAAATCGAGATCGCTTGAGCATGAAAGAAACAAGGATGATAAAAATAATATCTTAGAGATGCTCTTTACAAAAGTTGCTTTCATGGGTAGGTTATGTTTCTAAATAACACACAACGTTATTCTGTTATTACTTATTATCTGCTATAAGTAAATATAGTAAATTTCTTAATGAAATTTACCAAATAATTTCGAAGCTTCGTTATAAGCACTTTCAAAGCTTAAAGAGTTTAAACCTGTAGATTTTTTATTGGATGTAAAATAAGAAATTAGTTTTTCTGTAGGCATATTTCCTGTCAGTTTATCTGTTGCCATTGGGCATCCGCCAAATCCCTGAATAGCGCCATCAAAACGGGTACAGCCTGCTTTTGATGCTGCATCGATTTTTTCGAACCAGGTATTAGGTGTGGTATGTAAATGCGCCCCAAACTCTATTTTAGGATACTTAGGAATTAGATTCGAAAAAAGATGCGTAATAACTTCGGGCGTAGAACTGCCAACGGTGTCTGAAAGTGATAAGATCTTCACACCCATTCCTGCAAGCTTTTCTGTCCATTCACCAACGATTTCAACATTCCAGGGATCTCCGTACGGATTCCCAAAACCCATTGAAAGATAGGTTACGACTTCTTTGTTTTTTTTATCGGCAATTTCAAGAATTTCTTCTAGCGTTACTAAAGATTCAGCAATGGTTTTATGAGTATTTCGCATCTGAAAATTCTCGGATATCGAAAAAGGGAACCCTAAATATTGAATTGGTTCATGTTCTGCCGCTGCTGCTGCACCTTGCGTATTCGCAATTATAGCGAGTAATTTGCTTGTAGTTTGCGATAAATCAAGTTGCGCCAAAACCTCAGCAGTATCCTGCATTTGCGGAATCGCTTTTGGAGATACAAAACTGCCAAAATCTATCGTATCAAACCCTACCCTAAGCAAAGCTTGTATATAAGAAACCTTGTTTTTAGTGGGTATAAAAGTTTTGATGCCTTGCATAGCATCACGTGGACATTCGATAATCTTGATTTCTTTATTCAAAGCTTATTCTTTAGTGAAGGCTAAGTTAGTTTCTTTTTTAAATAAATAAAAGCTAAACTCAGCTTTGTGTTTTTTTTACCATATAAGTTATATAAGTTCATTTAAATATACTGGATGTCTTTAAATCATATAAGCTGTTCATTTTTTGATATTATTACTTAAATATGCAATTAATACAAATATTACCTAAAAATGTAATAATAAATTTTATTACGTATATTTGTAATATATAATTTAATTTATTTTTAATTATATTTGAATTATGACAAGCGTAATTACCGGAGATATTATTGGTTCAAGACAACAAACGTCTAAACATTGGGTAGAGGATTTGAAAAAAATCCTTTCTCCGTTTGGAGAAACGCCAAGTCAATGGGAAGTTTACAGAGGCGATGAGTTCCAGATCGAAATCAAAAATCCCGAAGAAGCGCTATGGTCTGCAATTTTAATAAAAGCGCATTTAAGAGCCTTAAAATTAGATGCCCGAATGAGTATAGGTTTTGGTGATAAAACGCATGAAGCAGAGAAAATATCCGAAAGTAATGGTGGTGCTTTTATACATTCGGGAGAACTTTTTGAAACTTTAAAAAAACAAAAGGTAACTTTAGCCATAAGAACCGGTGATGCTGTTTTTGATGAAAAGCTAAATTTGATGCTTCAGCTTGCTTTGACCTTTATGGACAACTGGCTGGCACAACAGGCTGAATTTGTAGCCGCTGCAATAGAAAACCCTACTTTATCGCAAGAAGAATTAGGGCAAAAATTAGGCATCAATCAAGCTGCGGTGAGCCGTAGACAAAAACGTGCCCAATTTGATTTGGTATTGCAATTAGATCGTTATTTTAGAACCCAAATAAAGCAACTTACAACGCCATGATTTTATTTATAAAACTACTTTTAGCACATTTATTAGGCGATTTTATATGGCAGCCCAACTCATGGGTAGCCGATAAAGAAGCTAAAAAACATAAAAGCATTTATTTATATCTTCATATTCTTTTACACGGAATCCTGGCTGCAATTTTGGTTAGGGAAATTCAGTTTATACCTTATGCTGTTTTAATTGCTGTTACGCATGGCATTATCGATTTGATCAAACTCAATTTTCAGAAGAAAAAAACAAAACGTACCTGGTTTGTACTGGACCAAATTGCGCATGTTTTAATTTTAATTGGAGTTGTATTACTTTACAAAGGCGAACCAATACAGTTTCAATGGTTCAATAATCAGTTTTGGATTTTAATCACCGGTGTTTTATTGATTACCAAACCTACTTCTATTTTTATTAAAACCATTATTTCGATCTGGACGCCGGAAAGCCAGAATAGTCACAACGATAATTCGCTTGCTACGGCAGGGAATTATATTGGAATACTGGAAAGACTATTTGTATTCTGTTTCATCTTAACAGGGCATTTTGAAGCGATTGGATTTTTATTGGCTGCTAAATCTATTTTTAGGTTTGGAGATCTAAAAGAGGCTAAAGACAGAAAACTCACCGAGTACGTTATGATTGGTACTTTGATGAGTTTTGGAATTTCTATTATTACAGGATTAATTGTTCAGGCGCTGCTTTTACAATTGCTCTAGAACTTTTTTATTAATTGCTTTTACCAAAGCCGGACCTTCGTAAATAAATCCGGTATACAATTGTACCAAACTTGCTCCGGCATTTAGTTTTTCGATGGCATCATCTGCAGAATGTATCCCGCCTACTCCAATAATTGGGAATGCTTTATTGCTTTTTTCAGATAGAAAACGAATTACTTCTGTAGAACGTTTGGTTAATGGTTTCCCAGACAATCCTCCCATTTCCGCTTGATTTTCAGATTGTAAACCTTCTCTTGAAATTGTAGTGTTTGTTGCAATTACACCCGCAATTTGAGTCGTTTTTACAATATCAATAATATCTAATAATTGCTCATCTGTAAGATCCGGGGCAATTTTTAAAAGTATTGGCTTTATTTTTTGAGTACTTGTTTTTTGCTTTTCTACATTTCTGTTTTGCAATGTTTGTAATAAAGCTGTTAAAGGTTCTTTGTCTTGTAAGGCTCTTAAATTTGGAGTGTTTGGAGAACTCACATTCACAACAAAATAATCAACATGATCAAACAGTGCATCAAAACAAATGATATAATCGTCTACGGCATTTTCGTTTGGAGTAACTTTATTTTTACCAATGTTTCCGCCAATCAAAACTCCTGAATTCTTTTTCAAACGTTCTACGGCTTCAAGAACTCCACCATTATTAAAACCCATTCGGTTAATAATCGCCTGATCAGCTTTTAACCTGAACAAACGTTTCTTCGGATTTCCTTCCTGACCTACCGGCGTTACGGTTCCTATTTCGATAAAACCAAAACCAAAATCTGAAAATTCCTTGTATAGCTTGGCATCTTTGTCGAATCCTGCGGCAAGTCCTACCGGATTTTTGAATTTAATTCCGAAAACTTCACGCTCTAAACGTGTATCTTTTACTTCGTATATTGATTTTATAATTGATGAAACTCCAGGAATTTTCGAAATGAATTTAACAAATGAAAAAGTAAAGTAATGCACTTCCTCGGGATCAAACCAAAAAAGTATCGGGCGAATTATCAATTTATACATAATAGTGTTGTGTGTTTTTTTCGATTGCAAATTTAATTATAATACTTGAAAGTGGCTCTTTTTTTACAGAAACAAATTAGTATATGTTTTTAAGTCATTTTTCGAATTAATTAAACCCTCAAATTCCAGATAATAAAATCATAAAAGGCTTTCATTTTTATCTTTTAAAGCTATCCTAACTTAAAAAGAAAATGGTATTAAGTAGAAAATCCATCTTTTAATGTTGCAAATTATAAAATGAAACATCTTAAAGTCTTTAAGTCAGGTTACCAGACTTTTTATTCTTTAATTTTAAACTTCTAAACTAAAGTCGGATTTAATAAACACCAAAATGCTATACGGAATTAGTAGTTATTTTAAAAAATCTTTTCTTTTTGCACTTCTCTTTAGTCTGGTTAGCATTCTTACTAATAAATCTGTAGCTCAGGAAAGTGAGGAAAAAGAAGTTTTTAAACCCCATCATCAAATTGGGATTTCAATTAATCATGTTCATGTTTTTGAGGGAAGAGATGACGAAGAAAATCGTGAGGTTTTAAGCCTTCCGGCATGGGGAGTTGATTATACTTTTCAGTTTCATAAAAACTGGGCTATAGGTCTTCATACCGATTTTGTAATTGAAAAATTTAAAGTCGAAAAAGTATATGCAAACGATGACGATAATGAAACCGTAGAAAGAAGTTATCCTATTGCTCCGGCACTTATGGGAATTTACAAACCAAGCGAATCCTGGAGCTTTCTTTTAGGATTTGGAGGTGAATTTGCCAAAGAAGAAAACTATTTTCTGACCCGCGTTGGTGCAGAATACGGTTATGAACTTCCAAAAAACTGGGAAATCTTTGGAACATTCAGTTATGATCTTAAATGGAATGCTTATGACAGCTGGGGAATTGGTTTAGGAATTGCAAAAAACTTTGGAGGTAAATAAGTAATAATAATCAGTATCAAATTATGTAACCCAATCAAGCCTATGTACCATTCAAATAAAATAATACATCTACAAAAAGGCTTACTTTCACTTCTAATATTTTTTTTAAGTATCTCTGTTGAGGCACAGTTAGAAAAAGATACAACCAAGATTATTACTTTTAGACATGGAGACAAAGGAATCGAATTGCGTACCAAAGACAATAAATTTCTTTTTCAGTTACAAAGCCGTTTACAGTTTCGATTTTCTACTCCAAACGATCAGGATCCACTGACTTATGATGATTATAGTCAGGACAAACAAACGACTTTCAAAATTAATCGTGCCCGATTAAAAGTAGGCGGACATGCTTTTGAACCCTGGTTAAAATATTATTGGGAATATGAACTGAGCCAGTCTAATTTACTGGATTTTAGAATCATGATCGAAAAATGGAAATGGATGAGTTTTAAAGTTGGTCAATGGAAAGTTGAATATACCCGTGAACGATTTATAAGTAGTGGCGAACAGCAAACTGTAGATCGCTCTTTTATCAATCGGGATTTTACTGTAGACAGACAAATGGGAGTTGAAGTATACGGACATTTAAAAGGACGCGGCATTGCTGATTTTAATTACTGGGCTGCAGCTCTAACAGGAACAGGACGCGGAAATACTGCCAATGACGATAATAATCTCATGTATTTTGGTCGCGCACAATGGAATTTTCTGGGAAGATTCCTTGATTTTGAAGGCAGTGATTTAGAGTTTCATGAAAAACCAACTCCTATTATTGCCTTTTCAGGATTAACAAATCGCAGTCCGTATACGCGATTTTCGCAATCAGGAGGTGGTTCTTTAGATGGTTACGAAAACGGGCTTCCAGGCCAATATCGTGTCAATCAATGGAATCTTGAAACTGCATTTATGTACCGTGGTTTTTCCTGGCAAAGCGAATGGCATACCAAAAAAATCATAGACAAATTAAACAATGATGATACAACGACATTAAAAGGATATTATGTGCAGGCAGGATATTTTTTTCATAATGTTTTTGATTGGTGGCCGCAACACTTAGAAATGGCAGGAAGGCACGCTGCCTACAGACCTGACAATTCGATGAGACAAAACTTACAGGACGAAACGACAATCGCTTTTAATTGGTTTTTTAAAGGACACAAAAATAAACTTACATCTGAGGTTAGCTATTTTAGTTTTCAGGATAAAAGCCTGCCTCTTGAACAAGGATGGCGCTTTAGAATTCAATGGGATATATCATTGTAGATTATACTAAAACAGCAGCTTTTATAACCTCATAAAAGGCAGTAAATCATAATATTGCCTAAAAAATTTTATCCTAATTTTCGTATAGCGATTATTTTTTTTAATAACTTTAACTAATATAAAACACTGAAAATGAAAAACATAAAAAATTCACTTGGAAATACAGCAGCTCTATGCTTAGTGGGATTCTTTTTTTTGATTTCAATTGATAGTATCGCACAACGTCATGGCGGAGGAGGAGCGCACAGAGGTGGCGGAGCAGCTCAGGCTAGACCCGCAAGACCGGCTACTCAATCCAGACCTGCCGTAAACAGACCTGCCAGAACAAACAGACCGGGAGCAAACGGTTCAGGAACTAAAGTTACCAGACCTGCTAACTCAAATTCTAAAATTAGCGGCAATACTGTTACTAATAATAGAAACAGAAATACCAATATTAGCGGTAACACTGTAAACAGAAATAGAAATAATGTAAATATCAATGTCAATAACAGTGTACATGTTCGCAACAATCGCAACACAGTAGTCAGACCTGGTGTACGACCTTATGCACGTCCGCCGTACGTATATGGTGGTTATCGATATCGTGCTTATCATCCATACTATTTTCACCCTTACACTCCTTTTTATTGGGGCCCGGTTTGGCATCCGTGGGGATTTTTTGCAGCAACTTTGGCCGTTACAGCAATTGTTGTAAGTGTCGAAAGTACTCAATATCATTATGACCAAGGTGTTTGGTATACTCCAACCAGTGGAGGTTATACCGCTGTTCCCGCGCCTGTAGGAGGAACTGTAAATAATATACCAAGTGGAGCCGAAACAGTCAATACAGGAACCGTCAATAATTACTATTATGGCGGAACGTATTATGAAAAAGATGGAAGCAGTTATAAAGTAGTTCCTCCAACAGCAGGAACCGTTGTCGATAATTTACCTGAAGGAGGTGAAGAAGTCACTATAGGAGATGTAAAATATGTGAAATTTGGCGAAACTTATTATCAACCCGTTCAGGTTGACGGTAAAAATAAATATGAAGTTGTTGATGTTGAAAAAGAATAGTAATTAACTCCATAGGACAACTATGATTTAGGTTATTTTTTTAACTTTATACCCTATTATACAGACCACCACAAAATCAACTATAATGAAAAACAAAACTTATTGGATTTTAGCAATTCTTACCATCTCAATCATTTCAATTGCTTATGGCTACACTAAAATTATTGTTCCAAAACAAAAATTGGCTGCAATGGATTGTGCAGAAACTCCAAATACTTCTGATGCATCTTTATTTAAACCCACCATCGAAAATAAAAACAAACCTCCCTTAAATAAAGCTCCAAAAGGTATGGTCTGGATTCCCGGCGGAGAATTCTCTATGGGCAGCAATGTCGAAGACGAAAGTTTATGCAGTATAAAAGGCGTTACAAAAGATGCCGCTCCCATACATCAGGTATATGTAGACGGTTTCTATATGGATCAAACCGAAGTAACCAACGATCAATTTGAAGCTTTTGTAAAAGCTACAGGCTATGTAACTTTAGCCGAGATAAAACCTACTCACGAAGAATATCCTGATGCACCATTAGAAAATTTAGTGGCCGGATCTGCCGTGTTTACTCCTACACCTGCTAAGGTAAATCTGGGTAATTATATGCAATGGTGGTCTTATGTTCAGGGAGCAGACTGGAGACATCCTGAAGGTGCCGGAAGTTCTATAAAAGGGAGAGGTAATTATCCTGTGGTTCAAATTTCGTACGATGATGCTGCCGCTTATGCAAAATGGGCAGGTAAAAGATTACCAAGTGAAGCCGAATGGGAATTTGCTGCACGCGGCGGAAAATCAGGACAACTATATTCTTGGGGAAATACTTTAAAACCAAAAGGAAAATTTCAGGCTAATATATACCAAGGACAGTTTCCTATAGAAAAAGGTGATACAGGAGAAGATGGTTATATTGGCATTGCTCCTACAGCTCAATTTGAACCAAATCCTTATGGCCTTTATGACATTGGAGGAAATGTATGGGAATGGACGAACGACTGGTATACCGCAGATTATTATGATGTTTTAAAACAAAGTGGCAAAGTAGCCAAAAATCCTCAAGGGCCAGAATCATCATACGATCCGGGAGAACCAAATTTACCTAAAAAAGTTCAGCGTGGAGGATCCTTTTTATGTACCGATCAATATTGCACCCGTTATATGGTAGGCACCAGAGGAAAAGGTGATTATAAATCACCAGCAAACCATATTGGTTTTAGATGTGTGCAATAATTTTTAAAAAAAAGTCGCCACTACCCGACCGAAGGGAACAAGCGAAGTAATTTGACGAATTTTTACGAACTAATTTAAATATAAATCCAATTTCACCAATAAGATTCGTGAAATTGGATTTTTAAGTTTTAAACAAACAGTTAAAATTAGTGCTAATTCGTGAAATTCGTGTCAAACATTTTTCAACTCGTTTTTTCATTTTTCATAATTTAGAGCTTCACAACGCCTGATTATTTGCTTATATTTGCTAAAAATTAAACAAATGCAACATATTATAGATCGTTTTATCAGTTACGTAACTATTGATACTGAGTCAGACCCAAATTCAAATACCACTCCAAGTACAGAAAAACAATGGAATCTTGCCAATAAATTAGTCGAAGAACTAAAAACAATTGGTCTTGCAGATGTTACCATAGATGACAAAGCTTATATCATGGCAACTTTGCCCAGTAATGTAGAGCATGAAGTACCCACGATTGGTTTTGTTTCGCATTTTGATACTTCTCCTGATTTTAGCGGAGCTAACGTAAAACCTCAAATTATAGAGAATTACGATGGAAAAGATATCGTCTTAAACGCTGAAAAAAACATTGTTTTATCTCCAAATTACTTTAAAGATTTATTACAATATAAAGGACAAACGATCATCACTACTGACGGAACTACTTTGTTAGGTGCCGATGATAAAGCCGGAATTACCGAGATTGTTTCGGCAATGGAATACTTAATTCAGCATCCTGAAATTAAACACGGAAAAATCAGAATTGGTTTTACGCCTGATGAAGAAATTGGTCGTGGTGCTCACCATTTTGATGTAGAGAAATTTGGCGCACAATGGGCTTACACAATGGACGGAAGCCAGATTGGTGAATTAGAATATGAAAATTTTAATGCGGCTGGAGCCAAAATTACTTTCAAAGGAAAAAGCGTTCACCCGGGTTATGCCAAAGGAAAAATGATCAATTCGATGTTGATTGCAAATGATTTCATCAACGAACTTCCTAAAGGAGAAACTCCTCAGGAAACCAAAGGTTACGAAGGATTTTTTCACGTTCACCACATAACCGGAAGCATCGAAGAAACGGTTTTAGAATTGATTATTCGTGACCACAACAAGTTGAAATTCGAAAAACGAAAAGATCTGATTGGAAAAATTGCCAAGAAAATCAATAAAAAATTCGCTAAACAATTTGGTGAAGATATTGTAACTGCCGAAGTAAAAGATCAGTATTACAATATGAAAGAAAAAGTATTGCCAGTAAAACATATTGTTGACATTGCCGAAAAAGCAATGAGAGAATTGGGTATCAAACCGATCATTAAACCTATTCGTGGCGGAACTGATGGATCGCAATTATCGTTTATGGGATTACCTTGCCCGAATATATTTGCGGGTGGTCATAACTTTCACGGAAAATACGAATATGTTCCTGCCGAAAGCATCCAGAAAGCAACTGATGTAATTGTAAAAATTGCCGAATTAACTGCAATTCCAGGCGCTTTTGATGTAACCGAAAAACCTAAAAGAAAAAGATAAATTTGGAACCCACTTCCGATAAAAAGCATGTTTGGGACAAAGTCAATCAATGGGAAGAAGAATTACTTTTCCTGAAATCAATTATTGACAAAACCGAACTGGTTGAAACCATAAAATGGGGCGGCCCGGTTTATGTTTTCAATAAAAAAAATGTTGTCGGAATTGGAGGTTTTAAAGAGTATTTTACGATCTGGTTTTTTAATGGCGTTTTTCTAAAAGATGAGAAAAAGAAACTCATCAACGCTCAGGAAGACAAGACAAAATCTTTACGTCAATGGCGATTTACTTCAAAAGAAGAAGTCAATGAAAAAGAAGTTTTAGCATATATCTTAGAAGCGATAGAAAACGAAAAGCAGGGAAAAATTATAAAACCTTCAAAAAAAGAAACTATTGTTTCTGAGTTGCTCCAAAAAGAAATGGATTCGAATCCATCTTTAGCAGAAGCATTTCAAAAATTCAGCCCTTACAAACAGCATGAATTTTTAGAATATATCGAAAGTGCTAAACAAGAGAAAACTAAGCTTTCGAGAATCGAGAAAGTGATTCCTATGATATTAGGAAATATTGGGTTGAATGATAAATACAGATGATTTAAATTCCAATATTTAAAATTCCAATATTTAAAATTCCAAATTCCAATTGTAAATATAAACCTTTGTCAAAGTTTACTTCGCAATCTTGTCCTCCTGACGGAGGAAGGATCACACAAGGAACTCCGCAAATATTGTCGACGAACGTTGTCGAGCTTCTAGTGTGATCCTTCGACTTCGCTCAGGATGACAATAAAAAAATCCCAAACTCCAATCGTAAAATTGGAATTTGGGATTTTTTATTGGAATCTCTAAAAAAAGTATTAAGCTTTTTTCAAAGCAGCACTCATTTCCATAGAAATAGCTGAACGCTCAATTTTTAATTTTCCAGACATTGTTTCAATCACTGCGCTTGTTTCAGCAAGTTCAACAATTTTACCGTGAAAACCACTTTTTGTAATTATTTTATCACCTACTTTCAGGCTGCTTTCAAATTCTTTTTCGTTTTTTGCTCTTTTTTGTTGTGGTCTGATCATGAAGAAATACAACACTACAAACATTAGTAAATAAGGAGCAAATTTCATTAAATCTTGCATAGTATTCAGTTTTTATTTTTGTTATTAATATTTATGTTTTTTTGGCTCGTCGTCTTCGCTGAGAGTGAAAAATTGAAATTTAATTCATTTTACATCAAACCACGTCCAACTTTAACCATCTTTTTATTAGCAGTAAGCTCTTTAACAAGATTATCTAAAATTCCGTTGATAAAAATACTACTTTTTGGTGTAGAATACTCTTTTGCAATTTCTAAATATTCGTTAAGAGTTACTTTTACTGGAATCGAAGGAAATTTTAAAAACTCACAAATTGCCATTTTCAAAATAATAGTATCTATTTCAGCGATTCTTTCACTGTCCCAGTTTGGTGTTTTATCGTCGTATTCTTTTGCAAGAATAGATTCGTTTAAAACTGTTCTTCTAAACAAATCTTTAGCAAAATCTTTATCTTCAACATCTTTATACAATTTTGGCACTCTAAAATCGTCAGGATCCTGAGTTTTAATTGCTTTTAATTGTTTAACGATATGTGTATTTACAACCGGAATATCATCAACCCAGGTTAATTTATCATCTTCTAAATACTCATATAATTTTTCGTTAGGAACAATTACATCAGCAAATAAATCGATTACAAATTGTCTGTCTTCCTCAAAAGTATTGGTTGTCGTGCTCATGTATTTTGCATACAAATCACTTGATTTAATATCATTTAAAAGTAAAATAATATAATCATCATTCAACGACCAGTTGTTGATTTTACGATTTTCTAAAGCAATACTCAAAGAGTTGCTTTCGGCAAGAAGTTGGAAAATTTTGTTATTGATGAACTTTTCGTTCGGATTACGTTCTGCAGCAGTTGCAAGATGTTTTTTGCTTGAAAGATGTAAAAAAACAGATTCTTTTTTGCAAATTTCAATCAATGAAGAAAGCATTATAAGATATAAATCCTGAATATTATCGATACTGTAAAAAAGAAACTTCTCTTCTTTTTCCAGATTATCAGAACCGCTTTGATGCATTGCATAAATGGATTGCATTACTTTAACGCGTATGTGTCTTCTATTTACCACCTTGTAAGAACATTTAAAAATTAGTCTGCAAAAATAAGTATTTAAGACCTGATATTAAAATTATTTCGTAAAAAAGTCACAGTTTTAAGTCGCAGTTTTCACTATTATTCAAAATGCGTAAGAAAGTCGCAGTTTTCAGTCTCAGTTTTCAGTGATTTAGGAACCTCATAAAAAAGTCTCAGTCTTCAGTCACAGTTTTCAGTATTGTAGAAACTTCCTGAAAAGTCGCAGTTTTCATTCGCAGTTTTTACCTATAAAAAAAAGTCTCAGTTTCCAGATAAACTGAAAACTGAGACTGAGACTGTATACTAAAATATTACTTTTTAGCAGCGTTTTCAATTTTTCTCAAATCGATACGATTTTGAGCAATTGTAAGTGCAGCTTTATGAGTTGTCATTCCGTTTTTCACAGCATAATCGATAATTTCTAAAGTAGTGTTATAGATATTTTCGGTTTTTGTCATGATTTCGGCTTTACCGTAGTGCTCTAATTCAGCATAAACATTGATGATTCCACCAGCGTTGATTAGGAAATCAGGTGCATATAAAATACCTCTTTCCTGTAATCTTGCTCCGTGAATATTTTCATCAGCTAACTGATTGTTGGCAGCACCAGCAATAACTTTAGCTTTGATTTTATTTACGGTATCATTATTAATAGTTGCTCCCATTGCACATGGCGCATAAATATCAACATCAGCAGCATATAAATCTTCTCCTGTAAATATTGTTGCGTTATATTTTTGAGCTACTTCGTATAATTTTTCTTCGTTGATATCAGCAATAGTAACGATTGCTCCTTCTTTAGTCAAATACTCTACTAAAGCTTCACCAACGTGACCAATTCCCTGAACCAAAACTTTTTTACCATCTAAAACATCAGTACCAAACTGACTTTTAGCAGCAGCTTTCATTCCTAAATAAACACCATAAGCTGTTATTGGAGACGGATTTCCTGAACCACCTCTTTCTTCAGATATCCCTGTAACATAAGGCGTTACATCTCTTACAGTGTCCATATCTTTAGTTTCCATTCCAACATCTTCTGCTGTAATATATCTTCCGCCCAAAGAGTGTACAAACTCTCCAAACTTGCGCATTAATTCTGGCGTTTTTTGCGTTTTAGCATCCCCAATAATTACTGCTTTACCTCCACCAATGTTCAATCCTGTGATGGCAGATTTATATGTCATACCTCTTGAAAGACGCAAAACATCGTTTAATGCTTCCCATTCGGTATTATAGTTCCACATTCTGGTCCCTCCTAAAGCTGGCCCCATAACTGAATTATGAATACCAATAATTGCTTTTAAACCCGTATCTTTGTCATTGCAAAAAACAATTTGTTCGTGATCATCAAAAGATAGTTGACCAAAAACAGGATCCATTTTTTGAAGTTCCTTTCCAGTTGCGAAAGTTGCATCCATAGCGCTAGTATTTTATTAGTTAAAATTATGAATTTGTCAAAAAGACTTCTCAAATTTATATAAAAAATACACTTGTGCTAATTTTTTATCTTTAAAATAACAATATAACAATCGTTTTGTTTTGATTAAATTGTACTTTCCGTTAATTTTAATTCATAAAAATTTACAAAATCAACACAAATCAACATTGAATATCATAAAAAAATGAAAGAATTAAGCTATTTAAACAAATATTTCATAAAATATAAATATAGTTTCTCTTTAGGAATTTTAATCACTATAATCGCACAAATATTCTCTTTATTCACTCCTAAGCTTATTAGTAAGTCTTTGAATGCTATCGAAAAGTTTGATAAACTGCCAGAAGCTGATCAGACATCGCAAGTAATTATTGATTCTTATCGCGATGGCTTAATCCATAACGTACTGCTAATCATAGCCACTACAATTGTTGCGGGTTTCCTGACTTTTTTAATGCGCCAGACTTTAATCGTAATGTCGCGCCATATCGAGTTTGATTTAAAAAATGAGGTTTTCAGACAATACGAGAATCTTTCGCAAAATTTTTACAAACAAAATCGTACGGGAGATTTAATGAATCGTATTAGCGAAGATGTTTCAAAAGTGCGTATGTATGTTGGTCCGGCCGTAATGTATACCATCAATACCTTTATACGTTTTGCCATCGTTATTATATATATGTATAATGTTTCGCCATTATTGACCTTATATACTATTTTACCATTGCCGATTCTTTCGTATTGCATTTTTAAATTAAGTTCTGAAATCAATAAACGAAGCACTACTTTTCAGCAATATTTATCGAAAGTTTCAAGTTTCTCTCAGGAAATTTTTTCGGGAATCAGAGTTATCAAAGCAAATTCGCTAGAAAACCAACACCAGAATAATATGGTGGCTCTTGCCGATGAAAGCAAAAAGAAGAGTCTGGATTTAGCCAAAGTGCAATCGCTATTTGGCCCTTTAATGATTGCCTTAATCGGGATCAGTAATTTGGTGGTGATTTATTTTGGAGGTGTTATGTACATCAACGGAACGATCCCTAACATTGGTACAATCGCTGAGTTTATTTTATACGTAAATATGTTGACCTGGCCCGTTGCTTCTTTAGGATGGGTTTCATCGATGGTTCAGGAAGCAGAAGCTTCTCAGAAACGCTTGAATGAGTTTTTGAAATTGGAACCGGAAATTAAAAACAAAAACGAAAATTCATCAGACATTCAAGGTTCTATTGCTTTTGAAAATGTAAGTTATAAGTATGAAGACACGAATATCGAAGCGTTGAAAAATGTAACATTCACAGTAAAAAAAGGAGAAACACTGGCTATTTTAGGAAAAACAGGTTCCGGAAAATCGACTATTTTATCCTTGATTTCCCGTTTGTATGATGTTACGGAAGGAAAAATTACAATTGATGAGAATGAAATCAGTACTTTGAACTTAAATGACCTGAGAAATAATATCGGAATTGTGCCTCAAGATGCTTTTCTATTCTCGGACACCATTAAAAACAATATAAAATTTGGTAATCAAAACGCTACAGACGAAGAAGTAATCGAAGCTGCCAAAAATGCTGTAGTTCACGATAATATTGCTGCTTTCAACAAACAATACGATACTATTTTAGGAGAAAGAGGTATCACACTTTCGGGCGGACAAAAGCAGCGTGTATCTATAGCACGTGCGATTATAAAAAATCCTGCCATATTGCTTTTTGATGATTGTTTATCGGCCGTAGACACCGAAACAGAAGAAACAATTTTGAATAATTTATTCGAAATCTGTAAAGATAAAACTACAATAATTGTAAGCCATAGAGTATCCTCAGCAAAGAATGCAGATAAGATAATCATTTTAGAAGACGGAAGGATCATTCAACAAGGCTCTCATAATCAATTAATAAATCAGGAAGGATATTATGCATCGTTATATTTAAAACAACTTTCGGAAAAAGAATTACTTTAAATGTTGCGTAATAGATAATTTTTTATGATTTTTGAGTACTATTAATTCCAAAAATGATAGAACGTATTATGAGAGAAAATGACATGTTAGAAAAAGAAGAGATTTTTTCTAAAGTATTACGAGCAGGAAGAAGAACTTATTTCTTTGATGTGAGAGCTACTAAAGCTGATGATTATTATATCACTATTACCGAAAGCAAAAAATTTACCGAAGAAGACGGTTCTTTTCATTTTAAAAAACACAAAATCTACTTGTACAAAGAGGATTTTAGTGCTTTCGCCGAAATACTAGAAGAAATGACTTCATATGTCTTGAACCACAAAGGCGAAGAAGTAATTTCTGAGAGACACCAAAAAGATTTTAAGAAAGAATATGGTTCTGATAAACCTGAGGGACAAAGAACCAGTTTTACCGATATTGATTTTGACGATATTTAGTCGAAAATAACTTTTCAAAAAGTACAAGTCCAATATGTTCTGCATTTTGGACTTTTTTTATATATTAATTTATTATTTTAGACTTTAGATTTTTAGATTTTAGACTTTCAAACTGACTAAAAACTCAACAACAACAATTCAATATTTTTAAAATGAAAAAATTAACGCTTTTACTTACTTTCTTCTTTATCTATACGACTTCTTTCTCACAGAAATTAGAATACGAAACCAAATCAAACATTCAATATTACAACGCAGCAACCAATAAATCTGACAGTTATATTAATGAAAGGTGTGTTTTGGATATTTATTATCCTAAAAACACTAAAAATTTCGCAACAATTGTCTGGTTTCACGGAGGAGGATTAACCGGCGGAAGCAAAGAACTTCCTGAAGCTTTAAAAAATAAAGGCTTTGCTATTATTGGTGTAAATTATAGATTATCACCAAAAGCAAAAGCGGCAAAAGCCATTGATGATGCGGCAGCGGCGGTTGCCTGGGCATTTAATAATATTGCCAATTATGGTGGAGATACTTCTTTAATTTTTGTTTCAGGACATTCTGCAGGTGGTTATCTGGCTTCGATGATTGGTTTAAACAAAGAATATTTAAAGAAAGAAGGAATCGATGCTAATAAAATTGCAGGATTAATTCCGTTTAGCGGTCAATGCATTACTCATTTTGAAATTAGAAGAGAAAACGGAATTCCGGAAACTACTCCAACGATAGATGCTTATGCACCTTTATTCTTTGTTCGTGCTGATGCTCCTCCACTTTTACTTATTACCGGAGATCGCGAATTAGAAATGTTAGGCCGATACGAAGAAAACGCTTATATGGCAAGAATGATGAAACTCGTTGGGCATAAACAAACCAAACTTTACGAGCTCGACGGTTACGGACACGGAATGACGGAACCTGCTTTTCCTTTACTTGTAAACGAAGTCAACCGAATTATAAAAGAAAAGAAAAAATAATCACTAAATAAATCCACGGCAATGGAACCACAATTATTAATATTACCCGGACTAGGAAATTCCGGCGAAAAACACTGGCAGACCTTTTGGCATAAAAAATTTGAAAACTCAATACGTTTAGTACAAGACAATTGGGACGAACCCATTCGCGAAGAATGGCTCGAAAGATTGAATGAAGAAGTTTCTAAACTCGAAAAACCAACGATTCTTGTAGCACATAGCTTAGCTGTTTCATTAGTATTGCATTGGGCTGCCTCAAATTCAAATAAAAACATTGTTGGTGCTTTATTAGTAGCGCCTGCCGATGTTGATTCACCTCAGCACACTCCTGACATTATTCGTAATTTTTCGCCAATGCCTATTTATAAATTACCTTTTCCTTCTATTCTTGTAGCAAGTGAAAATGATCCCTACGCTTCTTTCGAAAGAAAACAATATTTCGCAACGCAATGGGGAAGTGAATTTGTAAACGTTGGACAAAAAGGACACATCAACTCTGATTCTGATTTAAAATACTGGGAAGAAGGACAATTGATATTACAGCAATTGATAAAGAAAATTTAGTTTTCAGTCTCAGTTTTGAGCAGAAATTAACCGCAAAGTTCGCAAGGTTTTTTATCGTAAAGCATTTTATAAAAACGCAAAAGTTCGCAAAGCTTTGTATAAAACTTTGCGAACTTTTCCGGTTCAGACTGAAAACTGAGACCGAGACTGAAAACTAATCTACCCAATCCTAAGACCGTTTTCTATTTTAAAATCGGGAGCTAATAAAATAACGTCTCCTTCCTCGCCTACAGCGCCAAGAACCAGGCACTCACTCATAAATTTGCCTATTTGTTTTCTTGGGAAGTTTACAACTGCTACAATTTGTCTGTTTACTAAATCTTCTTTTTGATAGCGTTTGGTAATTTGTGCCGATGATTTTCGGATGCCAATTTCAGCACCAAAATCGATTGTGAGCTGATAGGCGGGTTTTCTTGCTTCAGGAAAATCATTTACTTCTATAATGGTTCCGACACGCATATCGGTTCTTTCAAATTCGTTCCACGTTAAATCCATTTTTATTTTTGGGTATTGTTGAATTACAAACCTATTAATTTTGTAACTATTAGTACTAATTCTATAACCTGTTTTTTTACTCTAGCATCTAAATTTACGAATCAAATTATTATGCTAACTCTAAAAAAATATACAGAAATGGAAAACACCCTCTTAAATGCTGACCACTCTTTAAAAGATTTTGATTTTGATATTCAGGAACTAAATACAGATAAATATATAAAAACTGCAAAAAACGTTAACTTATATGTAAAGGATTATGGAAAAGGAAAACCAGTAATTTTAATTCACGGCTGGCCTCTTTCTAATGAAATGTGGGAATACCAGATCGATTTTTTAGTGCAAAACAATTACAGGGTTATTGCTTATGATCGTAGGGGTTTTGGTAAATCGTCTCAACCTTACGATGGTTATGATTATGATACTTTGACTGATGATTTGAAAGAAATTATTGAGCAGCTTAAATTAGAAAACGCAACTCTCGTGGGTTTCTCAATGGGCGGCGGTGAAGTGGTTCGTTATTTTAGCCGTTACGGCGGAAAAGGAGTTACAAAAGCAGCTTTAATCTCTTCGGTAGTTCCGTTTTTATTACAAACAAGTGATAATCCTGATGGGCATCCAAAAGAAAAAAGCGAAACTACAGCAAATGCCATCAAAGAAGACAGAATTGGATTTGTAGATAATTTTGGCAAAACTTTTTTCGGAATCAATATTATCAATAAACCTTTAAGCACGCCATTATTAGAATATTACAGAACATTGTGTTCTTTTGCTTCTCCTCGTGCAACTCTAAAATGTGCTGAATCTTTTTCATATACTGATTTTAGAGAAGAATTGGATTTCATAAAAGTTCCTACTTTAATTATTCACGGCGATGATGACAAAATTGTTCCTATCGAACTTACATCAAAAAAAGCAGCCAAAGCCATTAGAGAAAATACTTATATTGTTTATGAAGGCGCACCACACGGATTATTCTATACAGATAAAGACAAATTAAATAATGATTTACTGAACTTTTTGAATTCATAAATCAATACTATTAGTAAGGAATATCCAAAGAACTTTTTTAAAATCTTCTTTGGATATTTTTTTGTTCTTGTCTTCTTTCTTTTACAGAATATTAAGGTTATTTTTGAATAACTAATTTTGTATAAAAATGGCACGCACTCCTTCGAATATGTTACCTCTTGGAACAATTGCTCCGGGCTTTAAACTAAAAGACACTAATTCTAATAATACATATTCATTTGAAGATTTAAAAGGCTCAAAAGGAACGTTAGTCGTTTTTATTTGCAATCATTGTCCGTTTGTACTTCATGTTATTAACGAAATCGTGATGATTGCCAATGATTATCGCGTTCAGGGACTTGGTGTTGTTGCCATTTCCAGTAATGATGTCGAAAAATACCCTCAGGATTCGCCGGAATTAATGACTGAGTTTGCTTTTCAGAACAAAATAGATTTCCCTTATTTATATGATGAAAGCCAGGAAGTTGCCAAAGCTTTTGATGCTGCATGCACTCCTGATTTCTATTTATTTGATGATCAGGACAAATTGTTTTACCGTGGCCAGCTGGATGATTCAAGGCCCGGAAACGGAATCCCTTTAAGCGGAACGGACCTTCGAAGCGCTATTGATGCTCTCATTTACAACAGAAGTTTAAAAGAGCCACAAAAGCCAAGTATTGGGTGTAATATCAAATGGAAATAAACAATTATAGCTATTTCAAAAAGTTTACCTATCTTTGCAGATCAAATTAATTATTCTCATTGTGAGCACTATAAATATATCTACGGCCTTAACATTGTTGTTTTCTCTTACGAGAAAGCCGCTTACTGCTGTATTTATTAGTCATAGTAAGGCCTTTATTAATTAGGCCTCCGTCTATTTCAAATTTCTTCTTTCAGGCGGAGGATTTATACCACGATTTAATCATTTATTTTATTTGAAAGAGTAAATACTCTCTCAAATAATTTTTTGGTTCTTTCAATCAAAAATTTCCAAAACATACATTATTTCAAAATTTCGATTTGCATTACGCATTTTGAAATAGAAATTATGCATTTATCAGCCTGTAAAAAGAAATTAAACAAAACGTTGACATTCAAAATAAATTAATAATAATAAAATAAAACATAGTTATGAAACCAACACCCACTTTCTGTAAAACAGATTATCATTTTTTAAGAGAATTGATATCAAAAAGTAAAAACTCAACAAATGCTAAAGAAGCGAATCAGCTTTCGCAAGAATTAGACCGAGCGGTAATTAGTAAAGAAAGCGAACTGGACAACTCGATTATAAGAATCAATTCTTATGTCACGATCGAAGATGTAAAAGCAAAGAAACAAATGAAAATTCAGATCGTTTTGCCTTCATATGCAGATTTAAAACAAAGCAAAATTTCGATACTCGCACCTTTAAGTGTTGCTATTATTGGATTTAAAGAAAATGATGAAGTCGATTGGGAACTACCTGCCGGAATAAAAACACTAAAAATAGTTGCAGTTAATAATATAGCTGAAGAAAACTCTTAATTTTTTTAAACACCTCACTCGTGAAGGTGTTTTTTTATTTTCTATTTTAAATAAAAAAAACTATCCAATAAATAATTTACTGAATAGTTTTATGAATCTAAGATTAAAGACTTCTTACAATTGAGAAGTGAAATAATTTGAAATTGAAGCCATCTGAGTATCATCTAACTTCGCTTTTTTCTGCATCCTTGTTAAAATTGGTTTCCACTCTTCCTGAGTAAATTTCTTTGCGTCATACAATTTATGACATCTCGCACAACTGTTTTCATACAAGTTTTTACCTGCTTCTAACTCTGGAGCCAATGCTACGGTTTTTGTCGTATCGAATACCGGCACAGGTTCTGTTGTTGCAACCGAAGCCGTTTTTTGAGTTCCGCATGAAACTAAAAGCAACACTACAGCAGCAAGGATTAAAATTTTTGATTTCATTGTTTTTCTATATTTTTGAGTAAATATAAAAAAATCCCATACGCCGGAGCCTATGGGATAATTATTTAAAACAATACTAAATTGTATTTCGTTTTCTTATTTTACTTCCATTAATTCAACGTCAAAAATCAAAGTTGCGTGTGGCGGGATAACTCCTCCTGCACCTGCAGCACCGTAAGCTAAATCAGACGGGATTACGAAACGAGCTTTGTCACCTACTTGTAATAAAGCAATACCTTCGTCCCATCCTTCGATAACTTGTCCCTGACCTAATCTAAATTCGATTGGTTTTTTACGTGGGTAAGATGAATCAAAAACTTTTCCGTTTTCTAAAGATCCTTCGTAATGAACTGCAACAGTTTTACCCGCTTCAGCTTTTTTACCTTCACCTTTATTAATCATTTTATAACGTAAACCACTTTCTGTTTTATCAAAACCAGCAGCCAATTGCTCCATTTTTGCTTCAGATTCTGCTTTTAAAGCTGCATCTCTTTTTAGACGAGCACCTTTTAAACCTACAAAAGCTTCAATAGCATTAAATTTTTCAGCTTCTTCTCCAACTCTAATGATCTCAACACTTTCTAAAGCATCACCTTGAGCTACAGCATCAACGATATCCTGACCTTCGATTACGTGACCAAAAACAGTGTGTTTTCCGTCTAACCAAGAAGTTGGTACGTGAGTGATATAAAACTGAGAACCATTACTTGCAGGTCCTGAATTTGCCATTGCCAAAACTCCCGGGCGATCGTGTTTTAAACTTGGGTGAAATTCATCATCAAATTTATATCCAGGATCACCAGTTCCAGTTCCTTTTGGGCATCCACCCTGAATCATGAAATCAGGAATTACTCTGTGAAAAGTTAATCCGTCATAGAACTTTTGTCCTTGAGGTTTTACTTTATTTTCCATATTTCCTTCTGCAAGAGCTACAAAATTCCCTACAGTTCCCGGTGTTAAGTCGTGAGTTAGTTTTACTAAAATCGAACCTTTACTAGTGTTGAATTTAGCGTATATTCCGTTTTCCATGTTGTTATTTTTAATTTAAATGCAAATTTACAAATTAATTTTATATCAATTTGTGCTTTCTATTTTTTAGACTTTGATTTATAAGTAAGACCGTAAACTGTAAATGCTAAAGCTGATAAACCAACACACCCAATAGTTACGGCATGCCATCCGCCCAATTTCCATAATAATAATCCGTAAGCTGATCCGGCTGCTGTTCCTAAAAAGCTAAAGGACATAAATACAGTGTTTAATCTGTTTCTGGCTTCGGGAAGCAATGAATATACTCTGGTTTGGTTTGAGATATGAACTCCCTGAATTCCTATGTCGATAAAAACGATTCCAATTGCGATTCCGATCACACTTTCTATTGAAAAATAAAATACCAAAAAGCTAATTAAAATCAATAAACAACCGTAACCAACAGCCACTCTCGAACCTCCTTTATCTCCCATTTTCCCCACTAAAGGCGCCGCTAAAGCTCCTGAAGCACCTACAATTCCGAACAAACCAATTGTAGCACTATTAAAACCAAAAGGTTCTCCTGAAAGCAATAAAACCATTGTAGTCCAGAATGCCCCAAACTGAGCAAAGCTAAACACATTAATCATCGTGGCTTCACGCAAAACAGGCTCTGTTTTTATAAGTGTAAAAAGAGATTTAATAAGCTGGCCGTAAGTTCCCTGAAACTGAGGTTTGTTGACCGGGAATTTATTCTGAATTACAAAAAAGATCAAAAGACAAATTCCGGATGCGATATAAAACATCGATCTCCAGCCCAAAACCTGACCAATAAATCCGCTTAAAGTTCTTGATAATAATATCCCTACAAGTAATCCGCTCATGATGGTTCCTACAACTTTACCTCGTTGTTCAGGCGCACTTAATGACGCAGCCAAAGGCAAAATAAGTTGTGGTACGATCGAAGTGATTCCGATTAACAAAGAAGCTACTTGCAACAGAAAGAAACTTTTTGCCGTTGCAGCAAGAATTAAAGCAATTACCGAGGCAAAAGTAGTAATCAGGATTTGCTTTTTTCGTTCCAGTTTATCACCCAACGGAACCATAAAAAACAATCCGATAGCGTAACCGGCCTGAGTTAGATACGTTATTGTTCCCGCGCTGGCTTCAGGAATTTTAAATTCGTTGGCAATTAATACAATTAAGGGTTGGCAGTAATACAGATTTGCAACTATAAGTCCAGTGCAAGCTGCCATAAATAAGACATTCGTTTTGGATAAATTCATTTTGCAAAAATACCAATCTAATCTTTATCACAACTTTAAAAAATCTATAAATTTTTCAAATCCTGAAAGAAACCAGAAGATTATTCCCGTGAAAATATTGATTCCTAAAACCTTATGACTGCATAAAATCTTCACGAATTGGGCTAAAAACATCTGTTAAAAGTCCGCTTTCTAAACAAACTACACCATGAATTGCATGAGGCGGAATATAAAAACTATCGCCTTCTTTTAAGGTTTGCGTAACTCCATTGATTGTTACATCAAATTTTCCGCTGGAAACATAAGTAACCTGAGTATGATAATGTTCGTGTAAAGTACCAACTCCGCCTTTTTCGAAATGAACATTTACCAGCATTACTCTGTCATCATACGCCAGGATTTTGCGTTTGATACCTTCGCCTACTACTTCCCACTCTATGTCATCTCCTTTTATAAATTCTTTACTTGTTCCGAAACTTTGCATGTCTTTCTACTTTTATTCCTACAAAAATACATTTTTAAATTATTTCAACCTAAATCAATTCTTTTAAAATAAAATCACAGCTCGTTTTAATCGCTTCAAAAGCATTTGGATTATAATTATTCTCTTGTTCTACAAAAAAATGTTTCATTCCGGATTGTTTTGCCTCTTTAAAAATAGTTTTAAAATCAATAGATCCTGAACCTATTTCTGTATTCAAAGACGGATTTACTTTATCCATATCTTTTACATGCCACAATTTAAAACGTCCCGGATTTTCTTTGAATAATTTAATTGGATCATTTCCTGAGCGAATGACCCAATATAAATCCAATTCAAAAGAAACTAAATCATGATCTGTTTCCTTCAATAAAATTTCATATCCCGTAATTTCATCCTGTTTTTGAAACTCAAAATCATGATTGTGATACGCCAGTTTTAAACCTGCAGCTGCGCACATTTTTCCGGCTTCGTTTAAACGAGCAGCAATCTTATGAAAATCATTTCTATAAGGTTCATCAACCCAGGGAACGGTTAAATATTCGTTTTTTAAAATCCGAGCAGCTTCAATCGCAGCTTTAACTTCTTCCAAATTTCCATCATATAAAAAGCTTCCTAAATTATAATGTCCGCTTGGAGCTTTTAAATTATTTGTATCTAAGATTTTTTTAAACTCAATTGGAGTCAATCCCCAAAACTGATCTTTTATAGAAAAACCATACGTTTCGACTGTTTTATATCCCGCTTTTGCGACTTTCTCTAAAGTTGATTTTACATCTTTTGGAAGTTCGTCACGCAAGGTGTATAACTGCAAACCTATTTCTTTTTTATCCATAGTAAAAGCTAATGATGGTAAAGCCAAAACTGTTGCTGTAGCCAGGCTTGTGTTTATTATAAAGTTTCTTCTTGTGATCATTTTTGTTTAAAAAGATGAAAAGTAAAACTAATCAATTAATTGATTGTTAAGATACTGAAAATTGATTTTCGTAATGAATGATAAAATTTTGCAGCTTATCACTGGTTTCTACATTTGTAATTTCTCCCTTTTCATTAATTTTTCCCCGAATACCAGCTATTAATAATTGAGTATCCTCTTTTAGGTTAGCTTCCAGCGTTTTCATTATTAAAATCAGTTGCTCGTGTCCCATTTCTCCAGAAGCCGAAGCGGTAATTAAACCTGTCTTTTTACCTGAAAAAATAGTAGTAGAAACACACCATTCTAATGCATTTTTCAAACTTCCCGGCAAACTGAAAACATATTCCGGAGTACAAATGATAACTCCATCAGCTTTTTCTATTTTATTTCTAAAAGAAACAACCTCTTCAGGCAGATTTTCAGTGTCTAAATCCGGATTGAAATGAGGAAGTTTATCTATATTTTCGAATATTTCAACCTCAAATGAATCTTTAATTTCTTCTGAAATATATTTCAAAATTTTGTAATTGCTTGAATTCTTTCGCGTGCTGCCTGTTATGGCAAATATTTTTATTTTTTTCATTTCTATTTATCGAATAACTTCAAGATCTTTTTTCATTAAATCAAATTCGTCTTTTAAGTTATTCTTTTTAAAGTATTTTTCTAAATCAGTTAATCTCTTTTCATTATCATATGCTATACAGGAATTCAGTTTTCTTTGACAAACAGAACATAACCTGATCGAATGCCTGTCGGTTTCCTCCATACTATTGGTACCATTCATGACACAATTTGCATTGATACAATGATGTAGACCAAACATATGCCCTATTTCATGCGAGCTTATTTTAAGTAATCGAGATAAACACAAATCAAAATTTTCAGAAGTTAATTCGCCATCCTGCAATCTGTAAATTGAACTTACGCCAACTTTATCGCGATACGAAGCCAGACCAAAAACATAATTCCATTCTGGTTTAGGGTACAAATCAAGTTCTGAAAGTCCCATTAAAGCAATCCTGTTTAAAGGTTTTTCTTCTTTTAAAACATCATTCAAAAGATAACCGGCCAATAACTGTTCATGGCCATAATTCATCCTTCTGGCAGAATTTGGCACTACATCATTCGAAATTGGATCTAAAGTTTTGGTTTTTAATTGAAAGTAAATTTCTAAATATTCATTGAGAAGCTGAATTTGTTTCTTTTGCAAAGCAGTAAAATTCCCGATAGGCCGAATGTAAATAATATTTGCATCGTTTGTTGGAACAATATGTTTAGACTTGAAATATTGCTCAAAAGTTTGTCCTTTCTCTTTACGGGTATACAACCAATCTCCATAACCAGGTTCACCCAATTTAACGTCATTATTTTTGATTTGTTTAAAATATGACGCTTCCTCAGGAATTTCTTTTGAAGTATCATTTAAAGTCTGTTTTCGGGTTTCTTTTACTTTTTCTTTGTTACAGGAACAGAATATTATCAGAAGGAAGAGGATTATTTTTTTCATTTGCTTTTTAGACTATTTTTAAAAAACCAATTTTAGATTAATTCCTTAAAAATAAACTTTTCATCAAAATCTACCTCAAATTTTTCAAGAAAGTCAATATATTCTTCTCTAAAAGTTTTCTTTTTATGCTGTACTTCCTGATTCTCTATATAATTAATTACAGCATTTAATTGTGATTTGCTATATGAAAAAGCTCCATAACCTTCCTGCCACTCAAAATAAATTATACCTTAAACACAATCCCTTTGCGATCTTAGAGCAAAGCGTAATTCACAAAACTTAGCGTACTTTGCGTAATTCTTGGTGACTTTACGGTAAAATTTTCTTTGTCGAGTTACTTATGGGCTTCGACTTCGCTCAGCCGGACAAGATTGCGTTAAAAAAGCTTAACTTAATGACATTGCCTGTAGGAACTATACAACATTACAATTTTAATCTACTCCTCACCTTCCTCAAAATTATCGAAATAAGTAAAATCTTTGGTAATTAATCCGTTTTCAATTGTAAATATTGTACAAATAGGCAACTCGAATTTTGAATTATCCGGCGCCGTTCCTGTCGAAACAAATTCTACAATGATATGTTTTTCTCCCGAAGGATAAATTTGAACTACTTTATCCTGTAGATCAGGAAATATTTTATTCAATTCTGCGTATTTATTTTGTATTTGTTGGCGTGTTTGCTTTACAATTCCCTGCCCTAAAGAAGGATCTTTAAAATCAGCTGTTTCAGTATACATTTCTGCCATCTTTTTCCAGTCATGATTATTAAAATACTCAAAATATTGTTTTACTAATTTCTCGTTTTCTGAAACATCCATAGGTTTTGATTGGTTTTGATTATTGCAGGAAATAACCAGAATGACTACAATAAGAATGATCACTTTTTTCATAACTTCTTTTTAAATCACTATAAATCAACTTACAATGATTTAAATATATAAAAAAAAATAGAGATTGCAATAACAAAACTGCAATCTCTAAGATAAATAAATTTGTAAATAATTAGTTTACAGCCAGTTCCTGAGGCGTGTGCTGCTGTTTATCCTTTTTATACGAATAAATTTTTCCTTCCTTATTTACATATATATAAGTATAGTTCCAGTAATTTGGACCCGCTATTCTTGAACCTTCGTCATTATTTACGTTCGCATAAATTTGTTCTCCATAAATAAGAATTTCACCTTGTTCAGCATTATCAATGCTGCGTATTGGCGTTCCCCAACTCTTTATTAGATTTTTTTTAGTCTGACCGACCCATTGTTCACCGGCATTTTTTGAAGACGAACAGGACTGTAAAATGAAAATTGCAAGTAACAGAAGTATTTTTCTTATCATAATAATTATTTTTAAGTAAATGATTTACAGTATAATATTAGACGAAAAGGGGCATTATAAAATTACATAAAAACACTTACAAGTTACATAATTCATACATATTTAATTGTTTAACAAATTGTTAAGTCCTAAATTATTATATTCTCAATTAATGATCATTATTTTAATTACTTATTAAGAATTCTCATTTTCCTTATCTCTAAAATTCCAAAAATTAACTTTGTATCTTTGTCGCCTAGAACTATTTTAAGAGAAAAAATGCGAATTGACATTATAACGATTTTGCCTGAATTATTAAGAAGTCCGTTTGAGGCTTCGATTATGAAACGTGCCATAGACAAAGGTTTGGTCGAAGTACACTTTCATAATTTGCGTGACTATACTACGAACAAACAAAAAAGTGTCGATGATTATCCTTTTGGAGGAGGCGCCGGAATGGTCATGACAGTTCAGCCAATTGATGCTTGTATAACACATTTAAAAAGCGAACGTGAATATGACGAAATCATATATATGTCTCCCGACGGTGAAACGCTGAACCAAAAAATGGCTAATACAATGTCGATGTACGAAAACATTATCATTTTATGCGGACATTATAAAGGCGTAGATCAACGTGTACGCGATCATTTTATTACCAAAGAAATTTCGATTGGAGATTACGTTTTATCTGGAGGAGAATTAGGAGCCCTGGTTTTATCTGATGCTTTAATTCGATTAATTCCTGGTGTTTTAAGTGACGAAACATCCGCATTAACAGATAGTTTTCAGGATAATTTACTTTCAGGACCTATATATACAAGACCTGCAGATTATAAAGGATGGAAAGTTCCTGAGGTTTTAACCAGCGGTCATTTTGCCAAAATTGATAAATGGCGTGAGGATATGGCGTATGAACATACTAAGAACAGAAGACCGGATCTTCTAGAATAAATTTCAATCTTTTAAAATTACAAATTCCAAAATTTTTAAATTCCAAATTCCAAACCCCAATTGATCAGTTAGTTAATAAATTGGAATTTGGAATTTCCTGTTTTTGGAATTTTGCTTTTTTTATTGGAATTTTGTTTTTTTTTGTTGGAATTTGGAATTTTAAAAATTTGGAATTTGAATTTATTTAACTACATTTGCACCCGAATTAGACTAACCTCTGGCGAGATCCGTGAATGTTGCTCTATATAAAAAACCATAATTACAAGATATCATGGCAGATTTAATGAAATTCGTTCAAACCGAATTAGTTGCTAAAAAAGATTTCCCTGTTTTCGGAGCTGGAGATACTATCACAGTTTACTACGAAATTAAAGAGGGTGAAAAAACAAGAACTCAGTTTTTTAAAGGAGTTGTTATTCAAAGAAGAGGTTCTGGTAACACAGAAACTTTTACTATCCGTAAAATGTCTGGAGCTATTGGAGTTGAGCGTATCTTCCCAGTAAACTTACCAGCTTTACAGAAAATTGAAATCAACAAAAAAGGAGCTGTTCGTAGAGCTAGAATTTTCTACTTCAGAGAACTTACTGGTAAAAAAGCTAAGATTAGAGATAAAAGAAGATAATCATTTATCTATTTGTTATAAAAAAGCTCGTTTCATTTATTTGAAACGAGTTTTTTTTTGTGCTTTATTTTTAAAATATCCTGAATTGAATAACCTCCGATTTTTTTTGATACTGCCTAATCTTTTTCAGGAGCTAATCCAACTATTCAAAAGGATTTCCACTTCTATCGGGGCTATGTCAATCATTTTCATAAAAGCTTTTAGTTTTCTGAGATTGTGCGAAATCAATGCCATTAAGTTAAGGTATTTTAGATTGTGTTCCATCGGAACATCTCATCGGTAGAAAAAAAATGCATCGCGAGAAACATCGTTCCATTGGGACGTTTGAGAAATTTTCCAGGCAATCTGTATCTGTTTTTATCAATATTATTTTACAAAATCAAACGTTCCTACGGAACGTAAAAAAATATCATATTTATTGGACTACCAATGAAATGTTCCGACGGAACAAAACAACAAGTAAAAAACATATTAAACAATGTATCTTACATTTGTGATACGTTTGTTGCTTTTGAATCAAAAATACGACTTTTCATACAAAATCATCAAAGGTTAAGATGTTTTTTTACAACTTTAGTCTTTTCCTTTTTCGAAATGTTATGCTTTTACTTATGATTCATCAAAACTGTAATTTTTTAATACCAAAATCATCGATTTGATAATTTAAAGACCTCGAAATAACAATCTGATAATTTCGGCATTTCTCAGCAAAACTACACCGTTTTCGGACTGTTTTTATTATATTTGCTCCGCTCATTCTGAGCCGACTATACCTTTTACATTGCTGCATCCTGGCAATACGATTATAAAAAAAAAAAAAAAATGACACAGAATTCAAAAATCTATTACACCTTAACTGATGAGGCGCCATTATTAGCGACTTATTCTTTTTTACCTATTGTTCAGGCATTTACTGCTACTGCTGGTATTGCAATTGAAACTAGAGACATCTCTTTGGCAGGTAGAATTTTATCAAATTTTCCTGAAGTTTTAACAGATGCTCAAAAAACTGGAGATGCATTGGCAGAATTGGGTCAATTAGCGACACAACCTGAAGCTAACATCATCAAATTACCAAACATTTCTGCATCAGTACCTCAATTAAAAGCGGCTATTGCTGAATTACAATCTCACGGTTATAAAATCCCTGATTTTCCGGAAGATCCTCAAAACGATGCTGAAAAAGAAACTAAAGCAAAATATGCTAAAGTTTTAGGTTCTGCTGTAAACCCTGTTTTACGTGAAGGTAACTCTGATCGTAGAGCGCCAAGAGCAGTTAAGAACTTTGCAAAAGCAAATCCACACTCGATGGGTGCATGGTCTGCTGATTCAAAAACTAAAGTAGCTTCTATGCCAAACGGTGACTTTTACGGAAGTGAAAAATCACTTACTGTTGCTGAAGCTAATGATGTAAAAATCGAATTCGTAGCAAAAGACGGGACAACAACTGTTCTTAAAGCAAGTACTCCTCTTAAAGCTGGTGAAATAATAGATAGTTCTGTATTGCACTTAAAAGCTTTAAAAAGCTTTGTTGCTGATGCAATTGCTGATGCCAAAAAAGAAGGTGTTTTACTTTCTGTGCACTTAAAAGCTACCATGATGAAAGTTTCAGATCCAATTATCTTTGGCGCTATCGTCGAAGTATATTTTGCTGATCTTTTCAAAAAATATGCAACTTTATTTGCTGAATTAAACATTGATACAAGAAACGGTTTAGGTGATATCTACGCAAAAATTGCAGGAAGACCTGAACAAGCCGAAGTAGAAGCTGATATTACAAAAGCAATCGAAAACGGACCAGCTCTTGCAATGGTAAATTCTGATAAAGGAATTACAAACTTACACGTTCCGTCTGATGTTATTGTTGATGCTTCTATGCCGGCAATGATTCGTACTTCTGGACAGATGTACAATAAAGATGGTAAACAACAAGATACTCTTGCTGTTATTCCGGATCGTGCTTATTCTGGAATTTATACTGCGACTATCGATTTCTGTAAAAAACATGGTGCTTTTGATCCTAAAACAATGGGAAGTGTTCCTAACGTAGGTTTAATGGCTCAAAAAGCAGAAGAATACGGATCTCACGATAAAACTTTCCAAATAAAAGGAGACGGAGTTGTTCGCGTTGTAGACAACAAAGGAACAGTTTTAATGGAGCAAGACGTCGAAGCTAATGACATTTTCAGAATGTGTCAGGCAAAAGACGCTCCTATTCAGGACTGGGTTAAACTGGCTGTAAACAGAGCGCGTTTATCTGATACTCCTGCTGTTTTCTGGTTAGACGAAAACAGAGCGCATGACAGAGAATTGATTGCAAAAGTTCAAAAATATTTAAAAGACCACAATACAACAAATCTTGATATTCGTATTTTAAATCCAATTGCTGCTACTGAATTTACTTTAGACAGAATCATCAAAGGTTTAGATACGATCTCTGTAACAGGAAACGTTTTACGTGATTATTTAACTGACTTATTCCCAATTTTAGAATTAGGAACTTCAGCTAAAATGTTATCTATCGTTCCGTTAATGAATGGTGGTGGATTGTTCGAAACTGGCGCAGGAGGTTCTGCTCCTAAACACGTTGAACAATTTACTGAAGAAGGATATTTACGTTGGGATTCATTAGGAGAGTTTTTAGCTCTTGGAGCGTCTTTAGAGCATTTAGGACAAACTTTACACAACTCTAAAGCAATTGTTTTATCTGAAACTCTTGACGAAGCTAACGACAAATTCTTAGCAAACGACAAATCTCCTGCACGTAAAGTGGGTCAGATTGATAACCGCGGTTCTCATTTTTACCTTGCTTATTACTGGGCACAAGCATTAGCAGCTCAAAATAAAGATGCTGAATTAAAAGCGATCTTTACTCCTATTGCTGCTCAATTTGAAGCTAACGAAACTAAAATCGATGCTGAATTAATTGGTGCACAAGGAAAACCTCAAACTCTTGGTGGTTATTATCAGCCAACTCCTGAGTTAGTGAGCAAGGCAATGCGTCCTAGCGCAACTTTCAACGCAATTATTGCTGAAATAAAATAATCGAATACAAATGAGATATACAACAGTGCATCTCTACATAAATATGAAAAAGACAACTTTAAACAGTTGTCTTTTTTTTTGGAATTAAATGAAGAAACAGCTCAATATTTTCAGTTTCTATTCAGCATTAAAGAAGAAAAAGCACTTTAAAAATTTTTAAATTAGGAACAATTAAAGCGTTGAAAACCTGTAACAAAAAGAAAATATTCTTAACTAATGTTTAACAAAAGTTCTGCAATAATATTTAGTAAGAATTATTAACTATGTGATTCAAATACAAGACAATGATTACAAAAAAAATTGGCCTTATTTTTATCCTCCTTATAACGACTTTAACTTCATTTTCTCAGGAAAAATTTACTTTAAGCGGAACCATTACTGACTTTAAAAACAATGAAACCCTGATTGGCGTAAATGTTTATATTCCCGCTTTAAAAATCGGAACTACTACCAATGAATACGGTTTCTATTCGTTAACTGTTCCCAAGGGCGAACATGAAATCGAGATTAGTTACGTTGGTTATCAAACCATTCAAAAAACAATTACCTTAAATCACAATACTAAAAACAATTTTGCAGTTCATGAAAGTGGCGAAGAACTTCAGGAAGTTGTAATAAAAGACAACAGAGGCAAAATCAACATTAAATCGCCCGAAATGAGCGCCAATAAACTTTCTATTGCCACCATAAAAAAAATGCCCGTAGTAATGGGCGAAGTCGATGTTCTTAAATCAATTTTATTACTACCGGGTGTTACAAATGCCGGCGAAGGCGCTTCAGGATTTAATGTTCGGGGTGGCGGTGCTGATCAGAATTTAATTTTATTAGATGAAGCGACAATCTTTAACTCTTCTCACGTATTTGGTTTTTTCTCTGTTTTTAATCCAGATGCTATAAAAGATTTAAAATTATACAAAGGCGGAATTCCTGCACGATATGGAGGAAGAGCTTCATCTGTTCTGGATATTTATCAAAAGGACGGAAACAGCAAGGAATTTCATGTAAATGGAGGAATCGGGCTAATTTCGAGTAGAATCCTGGCAGAAGGCCCGATTGTAAAAGACAAAGGATCTTTTTTAATTGGCGGAAGAGCTTCATATGCTCATTTATTTTTAAAACTATCAGAAGATCAAAAAGACAACTCGGCTTATTTTTATGATTTAAACACAAAATTAAGTTATAAACTAAACGACAATAACAGTCTGTATTTATCCGGTTATTTTGGCCGTGACGTTTTTAGCCTGAATAAAAGTTTTACCAATACGTACGGAAACGCCACTTTAAACTTACGCTGGAATCATTTGTATTCGGATAAATTGTTTGCGAATTTATCTTTGATTTATAGTGATTACTATTATGGCCTTGATTTGGATTTTGTAGGTTTCAAATGGGATTCGGGAATTAAGAATTACAATATCAAATACGATTTCAAGAATTACATCTCTGATAAATTCAAACTAAATTATGGTTTAAACGGAATTTATTATGAATTCAACCCCGGAACGATCAAACCAAGTAATGATACATCAGGAATTAATCCGGATCAGTTGGATAAAAAATACGCTTTTGAACCCTCTGTTTATATTGAAGCAGAAAATCAGCTTTCGAAAAAAATTACAATTTCTTACGGATTACGCTACAGTTTATTTTATCGTTTAGGAGCTTCGACAATCAATTATTACGATAATAACGAACCTGTTATTTTCAATAATGATATGCAGATTTATGAAAAAGCAACACCAACATCAACTCAGTATTTTGGTAAAAACAAGAAAATCCAGAGTTATAACAATTTAGAACCGCGATTCTCGGCTTCTTATCAATTAAACGATGATGAATCGATAAAGGCAAGTTATAACAGAATGGCGCAGTATCTTCAATTGATTTCCAATACCTCATCACCTACTCCGCTTGATGTCTGGATGCCAAGCGACAATTATATCAAACCACAAATTGCAGATCAGGTTGCGTTGGGTTATTTTAGAAATATTAATGACGGTGCCTATTCTTTAGAAATTGAAACGTATTACAAGAAAATTCAAAACAGATTGGATTATATCGACGGTGCCGATTTGATTGCCAATGATGCCATCGAGCAAGTCATCCTTAACGGAAGAATGCGCTCTTATGGTGTAGAATTTATGGTTAAGAAAAACGAAGGCAAACTAAACGGCTGGATCTCCTATACGTTATCAAAATCACAACAACAAACTCCGGGAAGAACTCCTGAGGAAACCGGAATCAATAATGGGCAATGGTACAATTCTGCTTACGACAAAACACACAATTTAGCAGTTACATCGGCTTATACATTAAACGAGAAATGGTCATTTGGCGCTAACTTTGCTTTGCAATCCGGTCAACCGGTTTCGTATCCAAACGGTCAGTATGAATATTTAGGAATCACGATTCCTAGTTACGGAGAAAGAAATGAAAATCGTTTACCGGCGTATCACCATTTAGATGTTTCGGCAACTTTGACACCAAGAAAAAACAAAGACAGAAACTGGAAAGGCGAATGGGTTTTTAGCATTTATAATCTGTACAATCGTCATAATGCAGCCTCTATCAACTTTCGCCAAAATGTTGATACCGGAGCAAATGAAGCTGTACAAACCTCTATTTTTGGGATTGTTCCTGCTGTGAGTTATAATTTTAAATTTTAAAAATAATTTTCTGCAAAAAGAAAACAAAAGATATATCATGAAAAAAGCAACCTTATTAATGGCACTTTTTATTTCAATTTTCTTCGCAAGTTGCGAGGAAGTTGTTGATGTTGATCTCGATACTGCGCCGCCAAAATTAGTAATCGAAGCAGCTATAAACTGGCAAAAAGGAACGCTAGGAAAACAGCAAACTGTAAAATTGTCTACCACAACCGGCTATTTCGAAAACGTAATTCCAACAGTTTCCGGTGCAACCATTTTTATAAAAAACAGCAAAAACGAACAATTTAACTTTGTGGAAGTCAATAAAACCGGACGATATGTATGCACAAACTTTATTCCAGTAATCGACGAAAATTACACCTTGACCGTAATTAGTAATGGTAATACTTATACTGCTGCTGAAACAATGAAATCAGTAGCGCCAATTACCCGAATCGAACAAAATAATGCAGGAGGTATTACAGGCGACGAAATTGAAGTCAGGGCTTTTTATAACGATCCTGCCGATGCAGATAATTTTTATTTGTACAAATATGTATATTCAAACAAAGTGACCTCAACTTACTATGTTTCCGAAGATAAGTTTTTTCAAGGAAATGAATATTTCAGTAAATCAGATGACGACGATTTAGAAATTGGCAATGAAATCGAAATAACACATTACGGAATTTCGAAACAATACTATAACTACATGAGTATTTTGGTAAGTATTGCAGGAAGTAATGTTGGCGGACCTTTTCAGACACCACCTGCTACTGTAAAAGGAAACATCATCAATACCACCGATAAAGCCAATTATCCGTTAGGTTATTTTTCGCTTAGTGAAATTGACACAAAAAAATTCAAAATACAATAATCAGAATTATGGAAGCCAGAATTGAAATTTTATCCGAGAAAAAACTAATTGGTAAACACATTGATATGTCGTTTATCGAAAATAAAACGTTTCAATTATGGAGTTCCTTCATGCCAAAACGAAAAGAAATCAAAAACTCAGTTGATTCGAATTTATATTCGCTTGAAGTTTTTCCTAACGGCCATTTTGATAATTTCGATCCCAACAACAGCTTTCAAAAATGGGCAGCGGTCGAAGTTTCTGATTTTGAAACAATTCCTTCAGAGATGGAAACCCTAATAATCCCAACCGGATTATACGCTGTTTTTGTACATAAAGGCCCGCAAAGCGAAGGACACAAAACCTATCATTCTATTTTTGTAGAGTGGCTGCCAAACTCAGCATATACAGTAGACGAAAGGCCTCATTTTGCCGTAATGGGAGATCAGTATAAGAAAGAAGATCCCGATTCTGAAGAAGAAATCTGGATTCCGATAATTAATAAAGCTTAATTTTTGCCACAGATTTCACTGATTAAAAAGATTATCTGCTCATTCTAAACAATTACGCAACATTGACTAAAATTTGAATTTCCCTAGAATTTTTAATTAAAAAAAAATCAGATGAATCTTTAAAATCTGTAAAAAAAAAAAAACATTATGCTAATTGAAACGCTAAAATCCCTTTTCAACCGTGATCTCAACAAATTAAAAGTTGAAATCGAATCCTATCAAAACGAAAATCAGATTTGGGTAATTGACAAGAACATTTCCAATTCGGCAGGAAATCTATGTTTACATCTTATCGGGAACATTAATACTTATATTGGAGCAGAAATTGGCAAAACAGCTTATGTTAGAAATCGTCCTTTAGAATTTTCCTTAAAAGACATTCCAAAATCAGAGCTAATAACCAAAATAGAAGACACTATTATAGTCGTAAATAATGCTTTTGATACTTTAACAGAAGAAGATCTTGAAGCCATTTATCCGCAAATTGTATTCGAAAAAGAAATGACAACAGGTTTCTTTTTGGTTCATCTCTCTACACATCTGGCCTATCATTTAGGGCAAATCAATTACCACCGAAGGTTGCTTTAGTTTACAGTATTCAGTATTCAGTCGCAGTTTACAGTTTGCGCTAAACACTGAGACTGAATACTGAGACTGAATACTGAGACTGAATACTGAGACTGTAAACTGAGACTGAGACTCTAAACTAAAAACCCCCTCAACATATGTAAAGGTTTAGGAACTAGAATTAAGCAAACTTTGCAAACAATTAATTCAAAATTTCGAAAACATGAAACATTTACTGTTTACACTATTTTCCCTTTGTGCCTTTACCGCAAAAGCACAAGCTTTCAAAAATCCGGAACCGTTATTCGACCCAACTCCATACGGTTTTAGTCATGCATCGTCGGTTTCAACGCCCGGAGAATTCGTTTATATTTCCGGGCAAAGCGGAGGTTTAGGAAAAGAACATACCTTAAGCAATGACTTTAGAGAACAAACTCAGGTTGCCTTAAAAAACATTGTAACCGTTTTAGACAGCTATACTCTAAAACCCGAGAACGTCATGAAAATCACCATTCTCATCGTAGATCATTCACCCGAAAAATTAAAAATATGGAATGAAGAAATCCGTAAAGTCTGGAAAAACAAACCCTTCCCTGCCAGCACCTTAATTCCCGTTCCTAAATTAGCCATCGACGGAATGCTAATCGAAGTTGATGCTATCGCTTTTAAAGCTGCAAAATAGATTTTCACCATTAAGACATTAAGAAAGTTAAGTTTGAATATCTTAAACACAAACCAGTTAAAATCCTTTTAATATTAATAATCTGTGGCAAAAAAAATTAACCATTAAGGCATTAAGTTACATTAAGCAGGAAACTTAACTTTCTTAATATCTTAATGGTAAAACAAAACATCACAACGACAAAAAAATCTAAAATCTAAAATCTAACCTCTAAAATCCTTTCCTTTCGTACATTTGCAGCACATTTCAAATCAAAAACTAAATGTCTTCACACCATATCGTACGCGACGACCAGGAACCCGCTTTAATTATTGCCAACGGAGCAGCATGCAATCCTGAATTATTAGGACAATTGCTCGAATGGTCGCCACTGGTTATCGTGCTGGATTCTGCCATAGAAAGAGTGATTGATTTAGGCATAAAAGTCGATGTGCTTTTAGGAGATTTCGATCGTGGTTTTGATCCTGAAATTTACAAAACCTCCCAATATCCTATCGAAATCGTACATACTCCCGATCAGGATAAAACCGATTTAGAAAAAGCTTTTGATTACCTGATCGCCAGAAAAATTCCTGCCGTAAACGTAGTTTGGGCCACCGGAAAACGTGCCGATCACACTATTACAAACCTCACTAATATCGTTCGTTACCGCAATTTGCTTAAAATTGTCATTCTCGACGACCATTCAAAAATATTCTTGTTACCCAATAAATTCGAGAAGTGGTATACGGCAAAAACACCTATTTCATTGATCCCAATTGGGGTTGTAAACGGAATTAATTCTACCAATTTATTATATCCACTAAAAAACGACACCTTAACAATTGGTTATCGAACCGGCAGCAGCAATGCTGTTCTTCAGGATGGTTTGGTCAGCATCACCCATACCGATGGTGATTTATTGTTAATGGAATGTATGGATTAATCATTTCATTCGAATAAAAGGCTCAAAAATTTCATTTAAACACATAGAAACATAGTTTAAAATCTATAAAAAAGTCGTTTCACTCTAACTTTAAATCACAATAGCAAGCTATGTGAGAAAGCGAGCTTTTTTTGTATCCTAAAAAATAACAACAGAAAATCTATGTTTCTATGTGTTCAAATTCAGATTTAGAATTTGGGTTTTCCTAATTGGAATTTGGAATTTCAAAAATTGGAATTTTAAACACACAGACACTAAGAAAGGAATGACTATCTTTGCACGGAAATTCAGAAAAATGAAAGAAATAGACAATTCCGAAAAAAACAATTTACATCCTCGAAATCTTCACCGTTCCCGTTATGATTTCGAACTTCTTATCGCGAATTGTCCAGAACTAAAAGCATACGTTGCGATCAACATCCACGGAATTGAAACAATCGATTTCAGTAATCCATTGGCTGTAAAAGCGCTTAACAAAGCACTACTTCAAACTTATTACGACATACAAAACTGGGATATTCCTAAAAATTATCTTTGCCCGCCTATTCCGGGAAGAACCGACTATATTCATTATTTAGCTGATTTACTGGCTGAAACCAACAACGGAATCATTCCGCAAGGATCTTCAGTTTTAGGTTTAGACATAGGAACAGGAGCCAATTGCATCTACCCTATTTTAGGAAATGCGATTTACGACTGGAGTTTCGTGGGAACTGATATCGACGAAAAAGCAATCGAAAATTGCAGTAAAATCATCGAAGCAAATCCAAAATTGATTGACGCTATAAGTTTACAGCAACAAACCGAATCCCGTTTTATTTTCAAAAATATCATCACACCCGAAGATCGTTTTACCTTCACGATTTGTAATCCGCCTTTTCATTCTTCTGCCGAAGATGCAAATCAAAGCACCGTTCGTAAAGTTTCCAATTTAACCAAAGAAAGAAAAAAAACAAATCCGGTTTTAAACTTCGGAGGCCACAATGCCGAATTATGGTGCGATGGTGGAGAAATTGGTTTTGTAACCCAAATGATTTACGAAAGTGCAAAATTTGCCATGCAAACCCTGTGGTTCACTACTTTGGTTTCAAAAAGAGAAAATCTTTCGAGCATTTACAAAACCCTTAATAAAGTAAACGCATCTTCAATCAAAACTATTGATATGGCTCAAGGCCAAAAAACAAGCCGTATTGTAGCCTGGACTTTTTTAAGTGAAAGCCAGCAAAAAGCGTGGAAAATTCAAGAATCTTAAATGCGTTTCTTTTAATTTTGTTTTGTAACTTTGAGTAAATTATAGTATCATGAACACTCTTGAACTTCAAAATCTTTTAATATCTGAAATTACAAAAATTGAAGATGATTCATTTTTATCTGCTTTAAAAACAATTTTAGATAGTAGAAAAACTATACCTAAAAATTATTCAGAGCAATACAATGATGAACTGAAAGTAGCTGAAGAGGATATTAGGAATGGAAATTTTTATTCTCATGATGAGATTAAAAACAAGATTGAGCAATGGAAAAAGAAATAATTTGGTCTAAAACTGCCGAAAATCAACTTGAAAAAATTTACTTTTATCTATTAAAACAGTCAAAAAATAGTGAACTTTCAAATAAAGTCATTGATGCCATTTACAATTCCGTTACCATACTAAGAACTAACTGGGAAATATACGAATTAGATGAAATGAAAGAATTCAATAACGGTAACTATCGTGCTTACGAAATTTACAGTTATAGAATATCTTATAAAATCTCTCCAACAGAAATTCAAATTTTAAGAATCAGACATACAAGTCGAAATCCTAAAACATTATAATTATAATACTTTAAATTAAAATTCTGATACTTTTTCGATACGCAATTTCCGTACCTTTAATAGTAAATTGAATTTTATTACTATGCCAAAAATATACTTTAGAATACTGATATTACTTGTAATTACCGGTTGTTCTTCAACAAAAAATGCAAAATTTGACGATTACATTTTCAAAACCAAAAGCGAAAAACAAGCTTATATCAGTTCTTACGACAAAGCCTTAAAACTTTGGGATATTCCCTATTCCGAAGAAAATATAAAAACTTCATACGGAACAGCGCACGTTATTATGGCTGGCCCCAAAAACGGAAAAGATCTTGTTTTGCTTCACGGAATGGACGCGAGCTCAACAATGTGGTACCCCAACATAAAACCGTTAGCCAAAAATCATCGCATATACGCGATCGATTTTATGATGGAGCCCGGAAAATCAACTCTTACTTCAAAATCACTTTCATCAGAAGAAATCGTGATTTTATATAACGAAATTTTCGATCATTATAAATTAAAGAAATTCGATATCGTCGCTGCTTCCCGCGGTGGCTGGATTGCTACTTTATTAACCACTCAAAAAGGAAATAAGATTGATAAAATAGTATTGTTAAGTCCGGCACAAACCTTTAAATTTATCGATAAAGTGGGTAAAACAACTTCTGCTTTAATGCTTAAATTATTCCCAAGTGAAAAGAAATTCGGAAAAACATTAAATACATTTTCTACTCATCCTGAAAAAATTAGCCCCGTTTATAAACGCCAATTTTATCTGGCCAATAAATATGCAAAATCAAATTCAAGTATGCTCAAAATGCATCCGTTTTCTGATGAGGAACTAAAGTCGATTACCAATCCGGTTTTGGTTTTAATTGGCGATCATGATGTCATTAATTCCGAAGAAAGTCTGGAAAGAGCAGATAAATATTTAATCAAAAGCAAAACGCAAATTATAAAAGACGCAGGACATTTTTTATCGATCGATCAGTCAAAAATTGTAAATGATGCGATGATTAAGTTTTTAGAATAATTTGATAAAGTGTATTCTAATCAATATCATTAAATTAAGAGTTTTTCACGCAGATTTAAAAAGATTTAAGCGGATCTGTACAGATTATAATTAAAATAAATCTTCTCAAATCTGCAAAATCTGCGTGAAACAAAATCAACAATAACAAAAATTCGGACAATTCGTGTAATTCTTGACAACCCTTTTATATAGAATTCAAACTTTGTATCTTTACAAAACTAATTTTTCATCCTTCAAAAATGAATTTCCAAGTATCCTCAGAGTATAGTCCAAAAGGTGATCAGCCACAAGCAATCGAAAAACTTTCGCAAGGCGTAATCGATGGCGAAAAGTACCAGACATTATTAGGCGTTACCGGATCCGGAAAAACATTTACGGTGGCGAATGTTATTCAGGAAGTGCAAAGACCTACTTTGGTTTTGGCTCACAATAAAACTTTGGCAGCACAATTATATTCTGAGTTCAAACAGTTTTTTCCGAATAATGCGGTCGAATATTTTGTTTCTTACTACGATTATTACCAACCTGAAGCTTTTATGCCTGTAACAGGAGTTTTTATCGAGAAAGATTTATCTATTAACGAAGAGCTCGAAAAGATGCGTTTAAGCACCACTTCTTCGCTGCTTTCAGGACGTCGGGATGTTTTGGTTGTCGCTTCTGTTTCGTGTTTATATGGTATTGGGAATCCGGTTGAATTTAAAAAAAATGTAATTGAAATAACCAGAGATCAGGTTATTTCGAGAACGAAATTACTTCATAGTCTGGTTCAAAGTTTATACGCCAGAACCGAAGCCGATTTTAATCCGGGAACTTTCAGGATTAAAGGTGATACGGTCGAAGTATATCCAAGTTATGCCGACGATGCATACAGAATTCACTTTTTTGGTGACGAAATCGAAGAAATAGAATCCTTTGATGTGAAGACTTCACAAGTGATCGAAAAATTTAAAAGACTTACTATTTATCCCGCTAATATGTTTGTGACTTCTCCGGATGTACTGCAAGGTGCCATTTGGGAAATTCAGCAGGATTTGGTAAAACAAGTCGATTATTTTAAAGAAATAGGAAAACACTTAGAAGCAAAACGTTTAGAAGAACGTACCAATTTCGACTTAGAAATGATTCGCGAATTAGGGTATTGCTCCGGAATCGAAAATTATTCAAGATACCTTGACGGAAGACAAGCCGGAACAAGACCGTTCTGTTTATTAGATTATTTCCCAAGTGATTATTTGATGATTGTAGACGAAAGTCACGTAACCGTTTCTCAGGTTCACGCCATGTACGGAGGCGACAGAAGCCGTAAAGAGAATCTGGTGGAATACGGTTTTCGTTTACCTGCCGCAATGGACAACAGACCTTTGAAATTTGAAGAGTTTGAAGCCATACAAAATCAGGTGATTTATGTATCTGCAACACCGGCAGATTACGAATTACAAAAAACAGATGGTGTTTATGTAGAACAAATTATTCGCCCAACGGGATTATTAGATCCAGTTATTGAAGTAAGACCAAGTTTGAATCAAATTGATGATTTAATCGAAGAAATTCAGGTGCGTTGCGAATTAGACGAAAGAGTTTTAGTGACCACACTGACTAAAAGAATGGCGGAAGAGCTGGCAAAATATTTAACAAAAGTAAACATCCGTTGTCGTTATATACATTCTGAAGTGGATACGCTGGAGCGTATCGAAATTATGCAGGATTTACGAAAAGGTATTTTTGATGTTTTGATTGGAGTAAACTTACTTCGTGAAGGTCTTGATTTACCAGAGGTTTCGCTGGTTGCAATTCTTGATGCTGATAAAGAAGGTTTTCTTCGTAATCACAGATCTCTAACGCAAACTATTGGTCGTGCGGCAAGAAACCTGAACGGAAAAGCCATTTTGTATGCCGATAAAGTTACAGCAAGTATGCAACGAACCATCGATGAAACAGAATACCGAAGAACCAAACAGATCAATTATAATACAGAGCACGGCATTACGCCACAGGCTTTAAACAAAAAAATTGAGAGTGCTTTTACCAAAAATCCTTTGGTAGAATATGAACTGGGTCATACATTATCTGTTGCTGCAGAACCGGAAACGGCTTATTTATCAAAAACAGAATTAGAAAAAATGATTCGCGAGAAACGTAAATCTATGGAGAAAGCAGCAAAAGAACTGGACTTTTTACAAGCGGCTAAGTTGCGTGACGATATCAAAAAACTACAGGAACAATTGGCTTAATTGTGTTGTTCCTGAAAAACTTTCAATAAAACATTAGGATCAATAATAGCGTTTGGTGCGTTTTTCATTAAATCCAAAACACGTTTGGTTGCATTGGGGTTTAAGCCCATTTCAATAGCGATTTGCTGAATGGCTTTGGCTTCTTTTTCGTGCAAAATACCGTCGCAATACATGATCAAAGCCAGTCTGTAGAATTGCTGAATGCGCTGAAACTCTGATTTTATAATCGAATGGGGATTTTCCTGATGAAATAAGTCATGAAAAACAGCTAAATCAATGCTTAATTCCTGAGCCACAAGCCACAAAAAATCATACTCTCTTTTGTGCAAATGCCCATCAACAGTAGAAAAAGCAATCATTTCTAAAAGTAAACTTCTCTTTTCTGTTTCGGTATTCATCAATTTATTATTTTTAGCTAAAATATTGTTTTTAAATCTAAAATGCAAAGAACTCATGATTAGAGGATTCTTCTTTTTTATAATGCTTTGGATAACCTCTGTCACAAGCGCACAAGAAAGTACCGCTTCAAAAAACGTATCTACTTTTACGATCCAAGCGCCTCAACTAAAAACCACTAAAAAAATCTGGATTTACCTTCCTGAAAATTATTCGGCTACAGCCAAAAAATACAGCGTGATTTATATGCACGATGCCCAAAATTTATTCGATTCTAAAACCGCTTATTCCGGAGAATGGAATGTCGATGAAAAACTGGATAGCCTGAAAGCCCGGGTAATTGTAGTGGGAATCGAGCATGGAAATAAAAAACGCATCGACGAATTAACACCATTTAAAAATGAAAAATATGGTGGCGGAAATGCCGATAATTATCTTGATTTTATTGTAAAAACATTAAAACCATATATCGACAACCATTACAGAACCAAACCAAAAGCTAAAAACACGATCATTATGGGAAGTTCTCTTGGTGGATTAGTTTCCTATTATGCGATTCTAAAATATCCCGAAACATTTGGCAAAGCAGGCGTTTTTTCGCCTTCCTTTTGGTTTTCGAATGACATTTATACTTTAACGGAAAAAGCTCCCAAAATAAAAACCAAAATTTATTTTTTGTGTGGAGATAAAGAAAGTGATGATATGGTAAAAGATATGACCAAAATGGAACGTTTATTAGATACAAAACGTTGCTATTGCTTACATCTTACCAAGTCTAAAATTGTAAAAGGCGGCGAACATAACGAGAAACTCTGGCGGGATGGATTCGTAAAAGCAGTGCTTTGGCTAGGTTATTAATAAAAAACAATCAAAAAATATTATGGAATTAATTTTAAGAGAATACAATCTAAAACTAAAACATACTTTCACTATATCAAGAGAATCAATTGATTTTCAGCCGTCGTTAATTGTCGAACTCAAAAGTGATGGTTTCTCGGGTTTTGGAGAAGCCACTTCAAATCCTTATTATAAAACTACGGTTCCTATGATGATGCAGGATTTAGAAGAAATCAGAAACATTATTGAAACGACCGAAAATGAAACTCCTGAAGTATTTTGGGCAAAAATCTATCCGTATTTAAAAGGTGATATGTTTGCTTTGTGCGCTTTAGACTTGGCGTATAACGACTTGTATGCACGCAAAAAAGGCAAAAAACTATATGAATTATGGAATTATACTATCGAAAAAAATCCGCTTACAGATTATACTATTGGGATTGCTTCGATAGAAAAAATGGTTTCGAAAATGCAGGAACTTCCCTGGCCTATTTATAAAATCAAACTGGGAACCAAAGAAGATATTGCCATTGTAAAGGAACTCAGAAAACATACGAATGCCATTTTTAGAATCGATGCCAATTGCGGTTGGGGCGTTGACGAAACGATAAACAATGCCATTGAACTAAAAAAACTTGGTGTCGAATTTCTGGAACAGCCAATGAAAGCTGATAATTGGGAAGCGCATAAAGAAGTTTTCAAACATTCTGTCCTGCCTGTAATTGCTGATGAAAGCTGTATTATCGAAGAAGATGTTGCCAAATGTTTCAACCATTTTCATGGTGTAAATGTAAAACTGGTAAAATGCGGCGGACTGACCCCCGGAAAACGCATGATCGAAGAAGCTAAAAAACTGGGCTTAAAAACAATGGTGGGTTGTATGACCGAATCGACCGTGGGAATCTCTGCAATTGCGCATTTGTTACCTCAATTGGATTATGTAGACATGGATGGGGCATTACTTTTGGCAGAAGATATTGCCACGGGAGTAAAAATAAAAAATGGTGTTATTCACTATTCTGATCTCAACGGAACCGGAGTTACTTTATTATAAAAGCTATGAATGTCAATCAATTTCCGGATAGAATTATCGAAATCGACCAGGAACAGTATTTGTATTTTGGAGGAACGGCTTATTTGGGATTACCAACCAATAAGGAGTTTCAGGAATTGGTGATTAAAAACATTCGGAATTGGGGAACAACTTACGGTAGCTCCAGAAGCGCGAATATAAAACTAAAAGCCTATGAAAATGGCGAGACTTTTTTAGCCCAACACATCAAGGCAGAAAGTGCCGTTACGGTCTCGTCCGGAATGCTTGCAGGCAAACTCGTTATAGATGAACTAAAAAAACAAACAGATTCTTTTTTCCACTTTCCGAATATGCATCCTGCAATTCAGATTAAGGATAGTTTGCCTGTTTTTTTTAATGGAAATATAAACCCACGTTTGTTAGATTCTCAATCAGAAAAAATTACGATTCTAACTGATGGTGTTTCAGGGTTTCAGACTAAAGCGATTGATTTGTCTGTTTTGGCAACAATTCCTGATCATAAAGAAATTACGCTTCTTATTGATGAATCGCATTCGTTTGGAATTTTAGGCGAAAATGGCCGTGGAATCTACTCTGAAATCAATCTTCCTATCAAACGAAAAATTATGATTTCTTCGTTAGGAAAAGCATTCGGTTTAAGCGGCGGTGTTATTGCAAGTGATGCGGCTTTTATTAATCAAATAAAAAATCTGGACATTTTTATTTCTGCTGCCGGAATGAATCCTGCTTTTGTTCAGACCCTAGCGGATGCTTCAGCTCTTTATAAAACTCAACATCAAAAATTACTGGAGAATCTGAATTATATTGATCGAAAGTTAATCAAAAGTCAACACATTAAATTTAACAAAACCTATCCTCTGATTTATTTAGAAAACGAGAATTTGATAGAAACATTAAAAGCCAATAAAATCATTATTGCCAATTTTAAATATCAGGAAAACGCCAATAATCTAAACAGAATTGTAGTTACGGCTAATCATCTTCCTGAAGATTTAGACAAATTAATAAATATCTTAAACGAAAAGGTTTGACACTAATTTCACAAATTTTCACGAATTAAAATTTAAGCGCAATAGAATTTGCGGAAATTTGTGAAATTTGTGGCAAAAAAACTTTCCCTATCTCAATAAATTGTCATCAAATTACTTTTAAAACGTACCTTTGTAAAAAATTAAACGATGACGAACAACGATATCCTAAAAAAACTTCGCGTGGCTTTGATGCTCCGTGACGACCAAATAGTTGAAATTTTAGAATTAGTAGATTTTAGAATTTCAAAATCTGAATTGGGAGCTTTTTTTAGAGCCGAAGATCATGAAAATTACATGGAATGTGGTGATCAGGTTTTGCGTAATTTCTTAAACGGATTGGTAATTCATTTAAGAGGAACGAAAGAAAACCCGAAAAACCCAAATGACGTTTTAGCGAAACATAAAGCTGAAATTCCTAAAAAAGACAGTACTAAAGAAAGACCTGAATTTAAAGCCAGTGCAAAAGATGCTGAAAAAGGAAGAGGCGATAAAGCTCCTTCTAAAACAGGACCTGCAGCTAAAAAACCTTTCAAGAAAAACAATACTAAAACTGCTCCTAAAGTACAGGTTGTAGAAAAAGTTGTTTACAAAAACGGGAAGAATAAGAAATAAGCTTTTTAACCGCAAAGGGCGCAAGGATTTTTAATTATAAGAATCTTTATAAACGCAAAGTTCGCAAAGCTATATTTGATAAAGCTTTGCGAACTTTGCGTTTTTATTTAAACCTTACATAAAAAAACTTTGCGCCCTTTGCGGTTAAATCATCATCAAAATAAAATAGATCTATATCTTATTCTGATCAATTCGTTCAAAAAAAGCATCTTTATACGTTGCTCCTATCGGCAATTCTTTACTATTAATAAAAACAGAAAAACTATCTGTAGATTCTATTTGTTTTAACGCAATTATAAAGGATTTATGTATTTGGATAAAGTCTTTTTCGGGCAATGATTCAATCACATTTTTTAAAGACGAATGTGTAATTAACTGTTGTTTTTGAGTATGAATACAAACATAATTCTGAAGACTTTCTACATATAAAATTTCCTCCAAAAATAACTTCTGGAATTTATTTTTTCCATCGGTTTTCACAAAAATAAACTCAGATGAATTGTTGGTAACAACCTCTGTTTTTGGTTCAGCATTTAGTTTCGAGACAGCCTGATAAAAACGTTCGAAAGCAATTGGTTTCAATAGATAATCAATCGCATTAAGCTCAAATCCTTCTAATGCAAAATCAGGATATGCTGTTGTAAAAATAACTTTTATATCTTTTAAAATTATCCTGGAGATCTGCAAGCCTGTGAGTTGCGGCATCTGAATATCCAAAAAAATAACATCGACGCTTTGTGTATTCAGAAATTCTAATGCTTTTAATGCATCATTAAAAACGCCAACTTTTTCGAGAAAAGATACTTTTTCGATATAATTTTCGAGTATTCGCGTTGCTGGCGGTTCATCATCAACAATGATACATTTAAAATTCATGGAATTATTTTTTTAGTGGTATTTTTAAATAGGTTTTAAAGGTATTATTTTCTGCTGTTTTCTCCAGTATAAATTGATCTTTATACGTGTACTCTAAACGTTTGGTCAGGTTCTCAAAACCAATTCCCGTCGAGGAATAATTCTCTCCTCCTACGTTATAATTAAAGGTTGATAGCTCTAAAAAGTCTCCTTTTATTTGGATCGAAATAATCGCTTTTTCATCCGGATTATTGAGTTTGGCGTGTTTAAAAACATTTTCGATAAAATGAATTAAAGCCGATGACAGAATTTTTTCGGTTGCATAATTTCCTTCAATTTCAAAGTCCAGACAAAGCTGATCTTCAAATCGTTTTTGCTGCAAATGAATGTAGTTTTGCACAAACTGAATTTCTTTAGAAAGCAACACTTCATCCTTCTCTGTTTCTGTAATCACGTAGCGCAACAAATCAGATAACACTAAAATATCCGAAGCCATTTTATCGTCTTTCAAAATCAACTGACTATAAAACGAATTAAGCGTATTAAATAAAAAATGCGGACTAACCTGAGATTTAAGCATTTGAAGCTGCGCCTTTTTATTTTCTAATAACAATTCCTGGTTTTGCTTATTAGCATCCTGAAATTGCCAAAACAAATAACTAAGAGCACTTAAAATTACAGACGGTAATCCGAAGAAAAAATTATCCCGAATATAATATCCTATTTTACGTGTTTCCTCTCCGTAATTGTGAATTCCTGTAATTTCAAACACAACTACTTCCTGCAAAAAATAACGGACTCCGGCAAAAATTAATAATGAAACTGGAACGCTTAAAAAGTACCATAACATCCTTTTTTTATTTAAAAACCAGTCACAAAATGTATAAAAATTAAGAAGATAAACAATGAAAATAGAGAGCAAAAAACCTGCATTAAAAAAGAAATACATCATACTGAAAACAGACTCCAATTTTCGATTACTCACGCCAATATCCCAAAGATAAAAGGTTAGAAACAATCCTAAGAAAAGGAGAATATGATAATAAAAGGGAATTTTCAGCTTCATAATAATGTTGTTGTTATTTCAAAAATACAACTATGCAATTACATGAATACTATGTTTATATAAAATAGCTATTTTCTGTGACGAACTATCAAAAAGGATACACGAAATTTTTTGACAGCTTATTTTAAATGTTTGTGATTTGAAATATGATGTTCATCAAAAACTAAAATATGATGAGAAAAGCTGCGATACATTTGCCTTGAATTTAAAACAAATCATCATGAAAAAAATCGCTTTATTACTCGTTTTTACAATGGTATTAACGACTGTTTCTGCTCAATCAAAAAAGAAACAAATATTATTATTTGGAAGTTTCCATTTTGAAAATCCGGGACTTGACGTTGCTAAAGTAAATACCTTTAATGTAATGTCAGACAAAAGCCAGAAAGAGCTGGAAAAAATCACCGATAAAATTAAAAAGTTTGGCCCCGATAAAATCTTCATTGAATGGAATTATCAAAAACAAGCCAAATTAGATCAATTTTATGCCAAGAACACTGATAGTTTACTTAAGAATGATTCAGATGAAATCGTACAAATAGCTTTAAGATCAGCTAAAAAATTAGGCCATAAAAAGCTATACGGAATTGATTACAAAGGCGCTGATTTTCCGTATGACAGTTTGGTAAAAGGAATGAAAGAAGCTGGTCAGCTTGATTTAATCAAAAGGAATGACGAGACTATGAAGGATTATGAAACAGATTTCAATACAAAAATTACAAAGTATTCTTTAACAGAACTTCTTTTAGATATTAATACAAAAGCATCAAATGACGACAATCTTCAGTGGTATCTTCAAACTGCCATCAAAGGTGGCAAAACTGATAATTTTGTGGGAGCTTTTTTAGTTTCAGAATGGTACAGAAGAAATCTTTATATGTATGCTTTAATTCAAAAACTAACCGAAAGTAAAGACGATAAAATAATGGTTTTATTAGGCGCCGGACATACGGCAATGATTCGAGAATTTGTTGAGCATAATCCTGAATTTGAAATTATTGAATTGGGTACTGTGCTTAAGTAATTTTGTAACTGCGAAGAATTTAACCGCAAAGAGCGCTAAGATTTACGCAAAGTTCGCTAAGTTTTTTATTGATAAAGCTTTGCGAACTTTTGCGTTTGTAAACATAATACAAAAATAAAATCTTGCGTTCTTTGCGGTTAAATAGACTCCAAAAAAAAATCCTTCCAATGACTGGAAGGATTTTCTATATAATTGATTTCTTATTTGATTAAGAAAGTGCAGCTTTAACCTGGTCAGCAGCTTCTTGAAATTGAGTAGCTGATAAGATTGGCATACCTGAATTGTCAATTAATTCTTTTGCAATTTCAGCATTTGTTCCTTGCAAACGAACAATAATTGGCACATTGATAGCATCACCCATATTTTTGTAAGCGTCAACAACTCCTTGCGCCACACGGTCACAACGAACGATTCCACCAAAAATATTGATTAAAATAGCTTTTACGTTAGGATCTTTTAAGATAATTCTAAAAGCAGTTTCAACACGTTTTGCATCAGCAGTTCCACCAACGTCTAAGAAGTTAGCAGGCTCAAAACCAGCATATTTAATTAAATCCATAGTTGCCATTGCAAGACCTGCTCCGTTTACCATACATCCTACAGTACCGTCAAGATCTACATAGTTCAAACCTACTTCTTTAGCTTCAACTTCGATTGGATTCTCCTCACGGATATCTCTCATCTCAGCATATTTTGGTTGTCTGTATAAAGCATTATCATCGATATTTACTTTAGCATCTACAGCCATAATTTTGTTATCAGATGTTTTCAAAACCGGGTTGATTTCAAACATAGAAGCATCAGAACCAATGTAAGCATTGTATAATGAATCGATGAATTTTACCATTTCTTTGAAAGCATTTCCAGAAAGACCTAAGTTAAAAGCAATTCTTCTTGCCTGAAAACCTTGTAATCCAACAGAAGGATCAACTTCTTCAGTAAAAATTAAATGAGGAGTGTGCTCAGCAACTTCTTCAATATCCATTCCACCTTCAGTAGAATACATAATCATGTTACGACCAGTAGCTCTATTTAATAAAACAGAAACATAAAATTCAGAAGTTTCACTTTCACCAGGATAGTAAACATCTTCTGCAACTAATATTTTGTTTACTTTTTTACCTTCTGCAGAAGTTTGAGGTGTAATCAATTGCATTCCGATGATTTGTCCAGCAATTTCTTCCACTTGTTGCAAGTTTTTTGCTAACTTAACTCCACCACCTTTTCCACGACCACCTGCGTGAATTTGTGCTTTTATTACGTGCCATCCTGTACCAGTCTCGGCAGTTAATTGTTTTGCAGCAGCCACAGCTTCGACTGCATTGTTAGCCACAATTCCGCGTTGAATGCGTACTCCGTAACTTGCTAAAATTTCTTTTCCTTGATATTCGTGTATGTTCATAATATAGAATTTGTCTGGTTCTGAATTTATTTCAGAATAAAAGTGCGACAAAAGTAGCAAAATTCAACTGAATAGTAAAATCTTTTTCAATTAAAAAACGTGTCAGATATTTATAAAACGTTTATTCTTTTTCAATGCAAAGAAATAGTTAACTAAACAATTTGTTAATATTAACTGAAAACCACTAAAACGTTTGATATTTAACAAAAACTTCATTGTATTTACTAGCCTTACGGCGATTTTTCTTAATATATTCTAACAGCCGTTATCATTTTATCAATTCGCAATGGTTAATATAATATTATTATCAATTAAGAAGCGTTTTTCTAGTATTACAATAAAAATGTAAGTCGAATTACAATTCCACTACATTATATTTAACGAAATCTTTATTTTTGTAGAAAAAATATCAAGAATGAAAGTTAAAGAACAAGGGCTTTATTTGCCTGAATTTGAACACGACAATTGTGGTGCAGGATTTATTTGTAATTTGAATGGTATTAAATCTAACGATATTATTCACAAAGCATTGGATATCTTAATAAAATTGGAACATCGTGGTGCCGTTAGTTCTGATGGAAGAACTGGAGACGGGGCTGGAATTTTATTCGATATCCCACACGCTTTCTTTAAAAAAGTATGTGACTTTGAAATCCCTGAAACACGTGAGTATGCAGTAGGAATGGTTTTTTTACCAAAAAGCAAAAACCAGGTTTCTTTTTGTATCAACGCTTTCGAATCGACTATTAAGGATCAGAACTTAAAGATCCTGGGTTGGAGAGATGTACCTGTTGAAGTAGAAAATTTAGGGCAGATTGCCGCAGAAAAAGAACCAACAGTTAAACAGGTTTTTGTTAGCAAGAACGGTCAGGATTTAACTGAAAACGAATTTAATGCAAAACTTTTTGCAGCTAGAAAAATTGCTGAACATGCCGTAAGAGGATCAAAAACCTCTGAAAGTCATATGTTTTATTTCTCTAGTTTATCGACAACTACCATAATATATAAAGGTCTATTGATGCCGGAAGACATCAGCCGTTATTATGTTGACTTAAAAGATCCGGATTTAGTGACTCGTTTGGCGTTAGTGCACCAACGTTTCTCTACTAATACTTTCCCTTCATGGGAGTTAGCGCAACCGTTTAGATACATGTGTCATAATGGTGAGATCAATACATTACGTGGAAACGTAAGCCGTATGCGTGCTCGTGAAGAATTGATGGAAAGCAAAGTTTTTGGAAATGATATCAAAAAACTATTCCCAATTATCTTAGAAGGAAAATCAGATTCTGCTTCTATGGATATGGTGGTAGAACTTTTATTAATGACTGGTCGTTCATTGCCTGAGGCGATGATGATGGTGGTTCCTGAAGCTTGGGAAAAACACCAAACGATGTCTCCTGAGAAAAGAGCATTCTACGAATTTAACTCTTGTATCATGGAGCCTTGGGATGGTCCAGCTTCGATTCCGTTTACAGATGGTAACGTAATTGGTGCTTTATTAGACCGTAACGGTTTGCGTCCTTCTCGTTATACATTAACAAAAAGCGGTTTCGTAATCATGTCATCAGAAATTGGTGTATTGGATGTTGAGCCGGAAGATGTAGTACAACACGGTCGTTTAGAGCCAGGAAAAATGTTCTTGGTTGATATGAACGAAGGTCGTATTATTGAAGATGATGAAATTAAAAAAGCAATTGTAACCAAACGTCCTTACCAGGAATGGATCGATGCCAACTTGTTACAATTATCTCAAATACCTTATACCAATAACCCTACTCCTGTTGAGAAACTAGATTTCTTAACAAGACAAAAATTATTTGGTTATACTATCGAAGATTTAAAAACAATCATTAACCCAATGGGAGCTCAGGGCGCTGAAGCCATTAGTTCTATGGGTAACGATACACCGTTGGCTGTATTATCAGAGCAGCCACAATTGTTGTACAACTATTTCAAACAATTATTTGCTCAGGTTACCAACCCGCCTTTGGATGGTATTCGTGAAGAAATCATTACTGATATTAGTTTAGCAATTGGTGGCGATTTTAATATTTTCGAAATTGAATCTAAACAATGTAAAAAACTAAAAATCCAAAATCCGGTTATCTCGAATGAGGATTTGGATAAGATAAGAAACATTGATCACGCAGATTTTAAATCGGCTACTATTTCTACTTTATACAAAATAGAAAAAGGAGTTAACGGTTTAGAGAGAGCGCTTGAAAAATGTGTTCAGGCAACTTTTAAAGCTGTTTCTGAAGGATGCAACATCATCATTTTATCAGACAGAGGTGTAAGTGAAGAATTGGCTCCAATACCAATGTTATTGGCTTGTTCTTACATTCACCACTCATTGAACATTTTACAGGTTCGTTCTAAATTCGGAATCATCATCGAATCTGCAGAACCTCGCGAGCCGCATCATTTTGCTTTATTGTTTGGATATGGTGCAAGTGCCATCAACCCTTACATGGTAAACGAGATCATTCACGACCAGGTAAACCAGGGGTTCATTACAGGAGTAAAAGCTGATTATGCGATTGTAAATTACAACAAAGCGATTGCAAAAGGTATCCTTAAAATCATGAACAAAATTGGTATCTCGACTTTACATTCGTACAGAGCTGCTCAGATTTTCGAGATTTTAGGTTTAAACAAAACTTTCACTAATAAATATTTCCCATTTACTCCTTCAAGAATCGAAGGAATTGGTTTGATGGAAGTAGAGAAAGAAGTGAAAAAACGTTTCCAAAAAGCATTTCCAAACTCTAAAATTGCCAACTTGCTTTCTTTAGAAATTGGAGGTATTTACAGATGGAGACGTGGCGGAGAAAAACACATGTTTAATCCAACAACGATTTCAAAATTACAACAGGCCGTTCGTTTAAACAGTCCTGAAAGCTATAAAGAATATTCTAATATGGTCAATGAGCAAAGCTCAAACTTAATGACTATTAGAGGTTTATTCGAATTTAACAATTTAGATCCAATTTCTATTGATGAAGTAGAACCTTGGACCGAAATTGTAAAAAAATTCAAAACGGGTGCTATGTCTTACGGATCTATCAGTAGAGAAGCACACGAGAATTTAGCGATTGCGATGAACAGAATTGGTGGAAAAAGTAACTCTGGAGAAGGTGGAGAAGATCCTAAACGTTTCCAGAAAGAAATTAACGGAGATTCAAGAAACAGTGCTATCAAACAAGTTGCCTCAGGACGTTTTGGTGTTTCGATCAACTATTTGACAAACGCTAAAGAAATCCAGATTAAAATGGCTCAAGGGGCAAAACCTGGTGAAGGTGGACAGTTACCTGGAGAAAAAGTAGTGCCTTGGATTGCTGAAACAAGAAACTCTACGCCTTATGTAGGTTTGATTTCGCCTCCGCCACACCACGATATTTACTCTATTGAGGATTTATCTCAGTTGATTTTCGACTTAAAAAATGCCAATCGTGAAGCACGTGTCAACGTAAAATTAGTTTCTGAAGTTGGAGTTGGAACGATCGCTGCCGGTGTTGCCAAAGCAAAAGCCGATGTGATCCTGATTTCAGGTTATGACGGAGGAACTGGTGCTGCACCATTGACATCATTGCAACACACAGGTATTCCTTGGGAACTTGGTTTAGCTGAAGCACAACAGACTTTGATCTTGAATGATTTAAGAAGTCGTGTGGTTCTTGAATGTGACGGACAATTGAAAACTGGTCGTGACGTAGCAATTGCTGCTTTGTTAGGAGCTGAAGAATTTGGTTTTGCAACCGCACCACTTGTTGCTTCTGGTTGTATCATGATGAGAGCTTGTCACTTGAATACTTGCCCGGTTGGTATTGCAACCCAGGATCCTGAATTGAGAAAAAATTTCAAAGGAACTCCGGAGCACGTGATCAACTTCATGTATTTTATTGCTGAGGAATTAAGAGAAATCATGGCGCAGTTAGGTTTCAGAACCTTAAAAGAAATGGTGGGTCAGTCACAAAAATTAAATGTGAACAAAGCAATCAAACATTACAAAGCAAATGGTTTAGATTTATCATCAATTTTATACAAACCGGAAAAAGCGAAAACAGAGCCAAATCATAATACAACTACGCAAGATCACCAACTTGAAAATGTATTGGATTTTGACATCATTAAAGAAGCTATTCCTTCTATTTATAGAAAAGAAAAAACAAGAGTTACATTTAAAATTAAAAATACAGACCGTTCTGTAGGTGCTATTTTGAGTAATGAAATCTCAAAAATATATGGCGCACAAGGTTTACCTGAAGACACTATTTTAGTTGATTTTGAAGGTTCTGCCGGACAAAGTTTTGGTGCTTTTGCAACAAACGGATTGTCGTTTAAAATTCACGGAAACTGTAATGATTACTTAGGAAAAGGTCTTTCTGGAGGAAAACTAATTGTAAAAGTACCTCCTACTGCAACTTTCAAACCTGAAGATAACATCATTATTGGAAACGTTGCCCTTTACGGAGCTATTACCGGAGAGGCTTATATTAATGGAATGGCCGGTGAGCGTTTTTGTGTGAGAAACTCCGGAGCAACTGCTGTTGTTGAAGGAATTGGAGATCACGGATGCGAATACATGACAGGTGGTACAGTGGTTGTTTTAGGAAAAACAGGAAGAAACTTCGCAGCGGGTATGAGCGGTGGTGTTGCTTATGTTTACGATCCTAAACAACAATTTGATGCAACAGTATGCAACATGGAAATGGTTGCTTTTGATCCTATCGAAGAAGAAGATGTGACGAAATTGAGAAAACTAATCAAAAATCACTCTTTGTACACCAACAGTCCATTAGCAAAAAGAATTTTAGCAGACTGGGAAAATGAACAAAACCATTTCGTAAAAGTAATGCCAACTGATTACAAAAAAGCATTGCAACGAATTGCAGAAGAGAAAAAAATAGAAGAATTAATAGCTGGATAAATGATTTTGGAATTTTAGATTTTAGAGTTCAGATTTTAGATTGAAAATAACCTCAAAGCTTTGCGAACTTAAAACACTCAAAAAAGCAAAAACAAAAACCTTGCGGTCTTTGCGGTTAAAAAAATTGGAATTTGGAATTTTAAAAGATTGGAATTTTAAACCTTTATTTTAATTAAAAATGTCATGGGTAAAATAGGCGGATTTAAAGAATATAACAGAGCCGACGAAAGTAATTTAGCAGTAGCAGAACGTGTTTCTAACTATAATGAATTTACAATTCCGTTAGCAAAAGATAAAATAAAAGAACAAGGTTCAAGATGTATGGATTGTGGTATTCCTTTTTGCCACAGTGCTTGTCCGTTAGGAAATTTAATTCCTGATTTCAACGACATGGTGCATCAGGAAGAATGGCAGAGCGCATTAAATATTTTGCAGTCAACCAATAACTTTCCTGAATTTACAGGCCGCTTATGCCCTGCTCCATGTGAGAAATCATGTGTATTAGGAATCATCAAAGAACCTGTTGCGATCGAAAACATCGAGAAAAACATCATCGAAAGAGGTTTTGCAGAAGGATGGATCAAACCACAAGCACCAAAAACCAGAACAGGAAAAACGGTAGCCGTTATTGGTTCAGGTCCTGCAGGTTTAGCAGCAGCTCAACAATTAAACAGAGCCGGTCACACGGTAACTGTTTTTGAAAGAGACAATGCAATTGGAGGTTTATTACGTTACGGGATTCCAAACTTCAAACTAGAAAAAGGAATCATCGACAGACGTGTATTAATCCTTGAAGCTGAAGGAATCACTTTTAAAACTAACGTAAATGTTGGAGTAAACTTTAGCGTTGAAGAACTAAACGCTTTTGATTCTATCGTATTATGTGGTGGAGCAACCGAAAGAAGAAGTTTGCCAACTAAAGGAATCGAAAGCAAAGGCGTTGTTCAGGCAATGGATTTCCTTACTCAACAAACTAAAGTTTTATACGGAGAGTCAATTCCAGATCAGGTAAAAGCAACTGGAAAAGATGTAATCGTAATTGGTGGTGGAGATACAGGTTCTGACTGCGTTGGAACATCAAACCGTCACGGAGCAAAATCGGTAACTAACTTTGAGATTTTACCAAAACCTCCGGTTGGAAGAAGCGAGTCTACGCCTTGGCCTTTCTGGCCTTTGCAGTTGAAAACGTCTTCATCTCACGAAGAAGGTTGCGACAGAAACTGGTTAATTAATACTAAGGAATTTTTAGCTAACGAAAAAGGTGAATTAGTAGGATTAAAAACAGTTGAAGTACAATGGAAAATGACTCCGGGTCAGCGTCCTGAATTAATCGAAAAAGAAGGCTCTGAGAAAATCTGGCCTTGCGATTTGGCTTTATTGGCTCTTGGATTTACAGGTCCTGAAAAAACTTTAAGTGAGCAATTAGGTCTTGAAGTTGACATGAGAAGCAACTATAAAGCAAAAAATTATCAAACGAATGTTCCTCATATTTTCACCGCTGGTGATATGCGAAGAGGACAATCATTAATTGTATGGGCTATTTCAGAAGGTCGCGAAGCAGCAAGAGAAGTAGATTTGTTCTTAATGGGCTCTACTAACTTGCCAACCAAAGGAAACGGAGATTTACCGAGTTTATAATTTTTAAGGTTCTGAGATGCTATCCCGATAGCTATCGGGACTAAGGTGCTAAGTTTTTCTTATTGCCTTTCATCTTAAGAACGTAATCAAAAATTATCAGGTAGTCTTTATTCCGATAAACAACATAACTACTAACAAACCCTTGAATTTTATATTCAGGGGTTTTGTTTTTTTGCCACAGATTATATGGATTAAATTGATTTTATTGTTTGCCACAAATTACATAAATTTCACAAATTTTTATTTTCTGGCTGATTTCTCTATTTCAAATATAGCCGTGGTTTCAACCACGGGAATGCAATATATGATTATGTTCAATCCGTAACGTTTCCCGTGGTTGAAACCACGGGCTATGTTTTATGTATTTTGTGGAAGTTGAAAACAAAAATTTGTGAGAATTCGTGAAATTCGTGGCAGAAAAAAATAAAAAATCTGTGATAATCTTATAATCTGTGGCAAAAACTTATTCCCTTAGTCCCGATAGCTATCGGGATAGCGCCTTAGCAACTTTTTTCAAAAGAAACCAATTGTTTGTATCTAGCCCCGATAGAGGCGATATCCTCGCAGTGAAACGGAGAGATAAAGCCGAAAGCGGGAACTATGTTTCTTAAAATGCCAATTGTGTTGCTCCAAAAAAATATAAAAATCTGTGGTAAAAACTTTTCATCTAAATAAAAATCTTAGTACCTTAGAACCTCAGCAACTTAGAATCTTTTTTACTAGGCACGCATTGTAGTTTTATAAAAAATCATTTTAAGTCGATTTTTGTTTAAAAACAAACAATTTGTTACAATTTGTTATTTTTCTACAAAAAATTTGCTGTTAGTCAAAAGTGTAATAACTTTGCTCAAAATAGTTTAAACAAATGCAAGCAAAAGATTTACTGCAGTTAGCAGACCAATTTGGAAGTCCATTATATGTTTATGATGCCGAAAAAATCCAATCACAGTACAATAGGTTAACTAAAGCTTTCTCTAAGGTAGAAAACTTGAGAGTTAATTACGCCATGAAGGCATTGTCGAACGTTGCGATTCTTCAGTTATTAAAGAACATGGGGTCTGGCTTAGATACTGTATCTATTCAGGAAGTTTTATTAGGACTTCATGCTGGCTATGATCCTGACAAAATTTTCTTTACACCAAACGGAGTTTCTCTTGAAGAAATCGAAGAAGTTGCCGCAATGGGTGTACAAATCAATATTGACAACTTATCTATTCTGGAGCAATTCGGAACAAAATATCCACAAATTCCGGTATGTATTCGTATCAATCCGCACGTAATGGCGGGAGGAAATGCTAATATTTCGGTAGGACATATCGATAGTAAATTCGGAATCTCTGTTCACCAAATTCCGCATATCTTACGAATTGTAGAGAATACAAAAATGAGCATCGTGGGAATTCACATGCACACAGGATCTGATATCCTTGATATCGAAGTATTCTTGTATGCTGCCGAAATCTTGTTTGATACTGCAAAACACTTCAAAGATCTTGAGTTTTTAGATTTCGGAAGCGGATTCAAAGTTCCTTACAAAAAAGACGATATCGAAACAGACATCGAAGAATTAGGTAAAAAATTATCAAAAAGATTCAATGCTTTCTGTACAGAATATGGCAGAGATTTAACGTTGATTTTCGAACCAGGAAAATTCCTGGTGAGCGAAGCAGGTTTCTTTTTAGCAAAAGTAAACGTAGTAAAACAAACAACTTCGACAGTTTTTGCCGGAATCGATAGTGGTTTCAACCACTTAATTCGTCCTATGTTTTACGGTTCACAACATTATATCGAAAACATCTCAAACCCTAAAGGAAAAGAGCGTTTTTACTCTGTTGTAGGATACATTTGCGAAACAGATACTTTTGCTAACAACCGCAGAATTTCGGAAATTACCGAAGGTGATATCTTAGCGTTCAGAAACGCCGGAGCATATTGTTTCTCTATGGCATCGAACTACAACTCAAGATACAAACCAGCCGAAGTTTTATGGAAAGACGGTCAGGGAATCTTAATTCGTCAACACGAAACATTCGAAGATTTGCTTAAAAATCAAATTCCGTTGCCACAAGAAGTTGCTGCAACAGTTTAAAAATAAAAAAAAAGAGAATATCTATTGTTGAAAATCCCGTTTCATTTTGAAGCGGGATTTTTTTATTTTAGATTTTAGATTGCTGATTTTAGATTTTGAAACTGTTGTCAGGCTGAGCGGAGTCGAAGCCCACGCAAAGTTGACCATACCAAAAAACAAGTCGCCAGTATAGAACACGGATGATGCGGATTTGCTTTGCAAAAACACGGATTAAAACGAATTTTTTATGACAATATTCTAGACTCAATTTTGTCAGGCTGAGCGAAGTCGAAGCCCACGCAAAGTAACCATAATGTTTGTCATTCTTGAGGAACGAAAAATCTACGCAAGTAACTCCACAAAGAATGGACTTTGGAATTTCATTTTTTGGGCATCTCCCTTCGGGCCGGGCTTTCGGCTATATCTTTTGTTCCGTTTCACTTCACAAAAGGATACCGCCTCTATCCCTGATGCGAAAGAATTTCAATAACAAAAAATATTATTCTTAAAATGAGTATTTTAGCTTTAGATTAAAAGATAAAAATGAAAAAGTCAATTTTTGATAGTAAATCGGAAAAAATAATATTCAAACGCCTTAAAACCTTTTGGAGTAAATATGTAGATGTTTTTCCACAGATTCCTGTTAGAAATATAATTGATTATGAAGTCATTAAAAACTTTTCAAAAAATCCAAAAGCTATTGATTTCTTATTAAAAACTTCATTTGATTTTGTAATATGTGAGTTGGATACAGGAATTCCTATTCTTATTATTGAGTTTGATGGATTAACTGGTGGGTTCTCACAAGAAGGTAAGTTTTACACAGAATCAAATCCAAAAACTGATCCGTATCGGAAACTCAAAATGGAAACCAAACTTAGTTTATGTTCTCAAAATAAAATTCCAATTATTGTTATTTCATATAATGAAAGTAATATTTTATCCGAAAGCGGAGATTGGATTTCTATACTTGATGTTATTATAGGAGATTCTATAGAAAAAAGATATTATGAAAAAAATTATAATAAATATATGAATATGTTAAGTGAGGCATATGAATATGGAGGTTCTGAATCTGTAGAAATGACAAGTATAGAAATAGATCTAATTAATGAACAATTTAATCCAGTAAAAATAAAAATAGCTAAAATAACAGATAAATTCCCTTTTTGGCCAATGCAAATTGTATTTCCACAAGAAAATGAGAACTGGCTAATTGGCAAATTCTCATTATCATTTGGTCTCCAAACTATTAATAATTCTTTTTACACTAAAAAATTATTAGAAATAGACTTAAAAATTAGAAAAGTTGGAATATTTGACAGTGATAGCATATTTTTATTTAATACAATAGGAGAATATTGTTTAGCAAGGAAAACTGAACGCGAGCTTGGGATCGATTCAAATAAATGGACTAATATTATTAAAAATACTGAATGGACAAGTTAAAAAAATCTATCAATTCCATACCTATGAGATCTCGACTCGCAGAGGAAATCTCGAATCTAAAACTTAAAATAACGAAATAATTATACCAGAAAAATCATATATTTGTTTTCTACAAAAAACACGGAATAGTATCATACAAAAAAACTTGTTTTTTACCAATCACTATTTTGCAAAAGAATTTTAAATATCTTTGAAGTATGAGCACAGAAACAAAACCAAAACATATTGGGAGAAATATAAGCCGAATCAGAGAACTTCGAGGTATGAAACAAGAAGCACTTGCACAGGCAATTGGCACAAATCAACAAGCTATTTCAGGAATTGAAGGAAGTGAGGAAATTGATGATAAAAAACTTGCAAATATTGCAGAAGCCCTTGGTGTTACAGTAGAAGCTATTAAGAGTTTTTCTGAAGAAAATGTGTTTAATTATTTTAATACTTTCAATGAATCTGTTTCAAACAGCAATTTTGGACACAACAACATTTGTAATTTTAATCCTCTTGATAAAGTAGTTGAGCTTTACGAACGTTTGGTTCAGGTGGAAAAAGAAAAAAATGAATATTTAGAAAAATTACTAAAAGGAAAATAATTCCTTCGAAATATAAATTTTACAAAAGCACAAGTTTTCAACTTTGTGCTTTTTTTATGAACGAAAACGTCGCTCGTGAACATAATCCTGTCAAATAATAAAATTAAACAACTTGCAGTTATAAGCCAGACACCATTAGTGTGCCAAACTTTTAAAAATGGGCTGAAAGCCCTAAAAAGCAATAGCGTAGTGCAACGCACTATGAATTAAATTAAAAGTGGGAATTGCCATGAAAGGGCAAAAGAAAGTTAGAATAAAGATTTAAAGAAAAAGAGTTTTTTTTTAGAGAATATCATGCAAAATATGGTAAACGTGCTTTTTGAAATTATGCTTTCGCCCTTACAGGGCTTAAAATTATAATCGTTTTTCCTTCATAGTGCTTCGCACCATGCTATTGCTAAGGCTTTTTCAGAGCAACAAGGTTTGAGCACTTATAGCGAGACGCTCGCGGTAGCATGCTAATATTTTTTCTCAACAAAAAATCCAAACTCAAATAAAAAAACTATTTTAGCTCAACAAACCTAACCCCAAAAACAAATGAAAATTACGATTCCCCTATCGCTATTATTCCTTTTACTTACTACCAATATATTCAGCCAAACTATTGCTGATTTAAAACTAAAACCAAAAGAAATTCCCAAAGGTTATACCTTAAATGATGGTAATATTTGCATTACACCTCAAGCCTGCACTTTCTATAATGATATCGAAACCTACAGCAACATTGTTGGAACCTTAAAGAGTAAATCGATTCAAAGTTTTAAAAATAAAACAGATCGCGGATCTATCATGTATTTTGAATTTGAACACACTTTCAAAGGCGATAGATTTTTGCAAGGATTACTTTGGGGAAAAGACGGTCAGCCAACTGACGAACGTCCTGAAGAGTATCTTGCAAAAGGGAAATTTCTCGTAATCTGGAGTTTTCGTCCGGACAGCGCTTTAAAGGAAAAATCTGAAACTAAAATAGAAGGGATTTTAAAGTAAGTAAATATGACACAGCAAATGGAACAAGAAAAAATTGCTACAAAACCAAATCTTAGAAAAAGAATATTTGCAGGATTAATTGACTATTCTTTAATATTTGGAATGTCTGTGGTTATGTTTATCTATTTTGGAGAAGAAACTTCAACGGGATACAAACTAGAGGGATTTCCGGCATTAACAACGTCACTAATTTGGTGTTTTTATATGATTGGATTTGAATTAAAATTTGGAGGTACTCTTGGTAATCTTGTGTTTGATTTACAAGTCGTTTCTATACGGGATAATAGTACTTCAAGTTTGACTTTTGGACAATCCTTTAAAAGACATTTGGTAGATTTATTAGACATTTGGTTTTTTGGATTGCTGGGAATATTATTAATAAAAAACACAAAATACAATCAAAGACTGGGAGATTTGTGGGCAAAAACAATTGTAATCGATTCAACAGATCATCAGCAATTTTATAAACGATTCATTTAAACTTCGCAACAACAACTATAAACAAAAAACGTTTTTTAAATCTACCTTAATTACAGCTTCATTTTTAATTCGTAATTTCGCCAAAGCAAAATAAATTTCAAATGAAACCACAAATAAGAATTCTAATTTATTCGATCCTATTTTTTCTATATCTTTCTACAACTTCACCTTTACTTTCGTTAGGAGAATTATTAAAAACAGATCCCTACATTACTTTAGGCTGTGGTTTTGCCGTTTTAAATCTCATTTACACTTTCTTCGCTCTCAAGTGGACACCTTTATTGAATATCATTTGTTCTATCGCAATTGCAGCAGCATCTTTATTTTTAGCGGTACAATTTGCCAATTTGCATTTGTTGGCCAAATACGATCCGTATTTGGTTAAAACAGCAATATTTACAAATGCCATTTTATCCATACTCTTTTGGGAAATTGTGTATCAGGTAAAAAGCAGGAAATTATAAAATACATTCTCTGTAATGAATGTTATCCTTTTACTTTTTTAATTGCTTAAAAACGGCAAGAAACTACATGTATGTCAAGACTAAAAACGGCTTCAAAATTTAAAACTTCCAATAGAATTCTTTACGTCTTTGGAATTCTTTTTTTTTGCTCTTTAAGTCTTCTTTCATTTTCTAAATTCAATGCCAAATACCCAAATACATTTCCGAATTTAATTCCCGGAATTTGCTTTATCCTTTTTGCACTATTCGTTTTTTACTATATTATTTCTTTACCCGGAATTTATATTTATCTAAAAACAACCCAAAATTTAGGAGCCGATACAAAACCAGAAAACCGAAAAGCATAAAATCCGGATTGTCTGAATTTCAATCTCCAGGAGTTGCTATTTATACCAACCGGACATTTTTCCTAATGAATATAATACCTCTCTCCTAGCCTTGACAAGGTCTGTTTTTCGAAAGAAATTTAAATCTTACATTATGACTTGTAAGAATTATTTTTTGATATTTTTACAGGAGCAACTGCGAATTATTCTCTAAAATAATCTATCAAATAAAAACTTCGGTTTTTAGATTATAAATCTTCATTAATTACTTTAGCAGTAATTGTATACGATTGTTGTGCTAGCCCTAAAAAATTATGAAAGACCTAATAATGAAACCACTTTTTAAATCCATTTTAATAAAACAATTAATGCTGTCGCTTTTAGTACTGTTTTTATTTTCATGCAAAAAGAATGAAGAAAAATCAGATTCAAAAATTTCAAACGAAAAAGCAAAAGACACTCTAAAAACCGAAGAAGAAAACGAGGGTTTTGAAAAGCAGGATACTTTAAAAATTAATTATCTCGAGCATAAAAACTTATTAGATATTCTTACTATTTTACCAGATAGCTCAATGGGAAGTTGGGAATGGAATAAAATGGAAAGGGTTGAATTTGTAAAAAAAATACAAAAAAACAACTATACAATGCCTCCCAGATCGCGTTTTTCTACAATATCACTTATACAACCCAACACGCTTAGCATTCAAGTCGTAGATGGGTATTGGGTCTTATCGATTTATAAAGTAAGACCTAATAATTATATTGTGATTACTGATGATGTGGTTGGTGACGGAAATCAGTTTATGGCATTTGAATATCTCAATGGAGAATTAAAATACATCCCGTTCAAAAATATCTTTGATCACTTTTTGACGACATTAATAATTGATCCTAATGACGAAAAATGTGTAGAATTTTTTGAAGACAATTACATTGGTTTTGAATATGATTTCGTTGGAACAAAAAAAATACACATTACAAATTCATTGCTCGAAGAATCGAAAAGCTGTTTTAAAGGAAATACTTTGGATTATGAATTTAATCCGGTAATTAAAAAATTCGAATTAGTAAATACAGAATACGTAAAACCATGAAAAAATATCTATTTGCTCTGATGCTTTGCTTTCAGTTTTCGTTTTCTCAAAATACAGATCACTTGAATACTGTTTTAAAACAACTTAAAATTAAAAAAAGCGAAGTACATCAGGAATTTTTCACTCAAAAAGTCTTACCGTATGACAAGGGTAAGAGTGTTTTGGTTATTCCTAAATATGACATTAACGAACAAGATAATGAAGGTCATGATTATTTTGTGTTGGATGCTTATATCGTTGTGATCGAAAATGTGACAGGAAAAATAATCTGTAAATTTATCGAACCCAATGCATGGACATCTGATGCATTAATGTTAAGCAGTATTTCGATTGATACCGGATTATATCATCTTTAATAACACTACGAGAGCCTTTGGAGTTAGGGTGTCTTATAACGGCAGCAGCAGGCCTAATCCTTTTAGTGAAACGCAATTATCATTGTACATTATAGACAAAAATTCTTTGAAACTGGTGCTCAACAATTATTCTATTTCGCGATCTGGCGGAGAATGGGATACCAATTGTGCAGGAGAATTTGAGGATCGTAATTCGACTTTTGATATAGACAAAACGCAAACCAATAATTACAACAATATCATAGTGAAGACCACAACTGTAAAAAGCATCAGCACTCCTACAAATGATGATTGTATCTCTAAGGAAACGACTAAAAAATCGACATCAAAATTAATTTTTAATGGAAAAGAATATAAATAAATATGACGTTCTCGAAAAATTCTATTATTTTGAAAATGATTATTGTGAACCTCAATTAACCGATGTTGATAAACCTGAAATAAAGGCTTTGACTGATGATTATTGTGCTGCGCTTTGGACTGAATATGTTTCGGAAAATAAAAGACATTTGATGCTTATCAATCATCCTGAAGAATTGAAAATAAAAAATGAGATTAAAAAGGAATATAACTGGCAAAACGACTGGAATGAATCTAATATTGACGCATTCGACAAAAATGTAAAAAATCTTATTGATTGGGAAGATGATGATTCGGTTATCTTTTTTTGGAACAAAACTTCGGGAATAGAATCTAAATGGGCTTTGATTTGCAAATACTGGATTTCATTTTTATATGAAGATGAATCCAATATTATTTTCAATCCTAAAAGCAGGAAAGCGATTATTTTAAGCACAAACGGAAACTTATCTCTTGCTGATCGTTTATAAATGAATCTTTTATGAATATTAAAAGCTTGATACCAAAAGATAAATTTGATCTTGAAACTGTTGAAAAACTAAAACAGTATTCTTTTGAAGATATCGAACCTATTATTCCGGATTTATTAGAATGGCTGCAAGATATGAACTGGCCAGTTAGTCAACCCATTGCTGCATTTTTACTTCCGTTCTCTGAAAAAATTGCTCCTGAAATAGTAAAAATAATAAAAGGCAAAGACGAAATGTGGAAGTATTGGATTCTTGTAGTTTTTGGAAAAAACATCAAAAATAAATGGGTCGTTCAGGAGATTACTCGAATTGCCGAAAATCCAACGCAGGATGAAATAGATCATGAACTTAATGTGATTGCAAACGAAATAAATCAATAATTAATTTGGAAACTATATCGAATTGAATCCTTTTTTTTTATAAAAGGTTCCATTTGATGAGACATGACTTATAAATTCATAAATTTACTATTAGATCTAATGAGTATCAATCTCTTAAAGTAAATACTATGAAAACTAAAAAAATATGGGCCAACTTAGGCGTAGAAGATTTGGCAAGAACTACCAAATTTTATAGCGAATTAGGCTTTCAGCCTAATGGTACTAATGATATGCTGACAAGTTTTACGTTTGGACAAGACAATTTTATCATTCATTTTTTTACAAAAGAAAGATTTAAATGGGCTGTTAATGATGAAGCGTCTGACTTAAAACTTGGAAATGAAATCATATTCTCTCTCGGCCGAAAGTGTAGATGAAGTACATCAATGGTTACTCGCGGTTAAAAATGCAGGAGGAAGAGTTTTTGCAGAGCCACAAAGTTTTGAAAAAGGATATTTCTTTGGATTTGCTGATCCTGATGGTCACAAATTTAATGTTTTGTATTGGCCTGAATAAAATAACATATTCCTTAATGTTAGACGCACTGCTGTGCGTCTCTACAGCGTACTTTCTATGAAAGACTAAATTTCTAATCTAACATTCTCTAAAAATTTATTGTAAAAAAATGCGTAGATATCATCTTGACTTTGCGCTTTTTTTATTTTAATTTAATTTTTTTTGTTCTAAAGCACTCTACGTTATAAACTTCTAAATGAATAAATTATTCTTTATTTTTTGAAAGATTAATTTATTCCCCATCATTTAATTTGAGATACGAAAACCATTTATCTTCCATAGACTTCTCTATATCAATATCGTGATAATTTGCGAATAATAAAATCTGTCCCAGAATGTCAGCCACTTCATTCGAAATATTTTGCTTTAATTCTGCTTGTGTTAGATTTCTTTTCCTTCCTCTAAGCGTATAGGAAAGATAATTCTGTGTCAATTCTCCAACTTCTTCATGTAATTTTAAAATATACCAATCTGCATCTCTTTTAATATCACAGTTTTTTTCATACTGATCAGATACCATTACCACTTTTTTTGTTATTGTTTTTAAATCCATTAGATTTTGTTTGTTTTAAATTATTTAATTGATTGCCCGTTGATCTCTTTTTCTTGCTTTCAAAAACGAAATAACAAAGTTATCAAAGATAAGAATTCGATCTATTTTTTGTAAAAAATTATTTACATAAAATACTTTGTACAAAATGTTTTTCATCCCCTATTTGTCCTAATTAAAACAGTCTTTACTTGCAAAAACATTACAGTTCATATTATGAAAAACTAAATTTCTAATCTAGCCCCGATAGAGCCGGTATCCTCGTATCCCGATGGCTATCGGGAGAAGAGATAAAGGTGAAAGCGGGACGACTTATTCTTGTGGAAACAGAAATTTCTGCTCCTGAAATTTAAAATTTACATTATCTTAATTCATCCAAAAACTGATATATTTACAGCTTCAAAATCAATTGGTCTTTTAGGATGAAAAAAATTACTTTACTGTTTTCTATATTATTTTTAGCACTTTCGTCATGCGGTGTAAAAACCACCCAATCGTTGCTAAGCGACGGAAATTATGATGCTGCAATAGACCGCGCCGTAGAGGCATTGAGAACCAAAAAAGATTCAAAAGGGAAACAAGATTATGTGTTTTTGCTCGAAGAGGCTTTTGCAAAAGCAAAGGAAAGGGATTTACGCAATCTTGACTTGATGATAAAAGAAGCTACTCCGGCCAATGCAGAACGAGTTTACAATACGTATTTGCAATTGAATAATCGTCAGGAAAAAATTAGGCCTTTACTGCCGTTGCCTTTACTAAAACAGGGTAAAAATGCTTCGTTTGTATTTGATAATTATTCGGATCAGATTGTGAGCAGCAAAATTGCGCTTTCGAAGTACTTATATGAGAATGCTTCGGCACTTTTAAAATCAAAAAACAAACTGGATTTTAGAAAAGCATATGATGATTTTTTCTATTTGGAAAGTCTGAGTCCAAATTATAAAAACACCAGAAAATTGATGGAGGATGCACAGTTTAAAGGAACTGATTTTGTGGATGTTTATGCCAAAAATGAGACTAATATGGTGATTCCGAAGGTGCTTCAGGATGATTTACTGGATTTTAAAACCTACGGATTAAATGATAAATGGACGGTTTACCACAACCTGAGACAAAAAAACGTTACGTACGATTATAGTTTGGTGATCAATTTTAGACAAATTAATATTTCGCCGGAACAAATTAAGGAGAAAGAATTTATTAAAGAAAGACAAGTTAAAGATGGTGTAAAAACACTATTAGACAGCAGAGGAAGACCTGTAAAAGATAGTTTGGGCAAGGAAATAAAAGTCGATAACTACAGAATGCTTCGTGCAAATGTATATGAATTCAGACAATTTAAATCCTGTCAGGTAACGGCTCAAATAGATTATGTTGATGTGAAAACAAATCAGTTACTACAATCATTTCCGATAACAAGCGAATTTATTTTTGAGAATATTTATTCTACTTATAAAGGAGACAGAAGCGCTTGCGAGGAGAATTATATGTCGTATTTTAATAAACGCGCAGTGCCTTTCCCTAATAATGAACAAATGGTTTTTGATACGGGAGAAGATTTAAAAGCGAGACTTAAAAATATAATTGTCAGTAATAAAATTAGGGGATAAAATCATATTCTGCGGTATTCCAACATGGATTTTAGAATATTTTCGGCATGCTAAAAAATAAAAAAAGAACCTTAGTTATGAAAAAAATAAAACTGATTGTTTTAACCCTTCTGGTCTTTTCTTTGAGTAGCTGTTTTTCGGAATCAAAACCAAAACAAGTCGTTCCTTCACCAGAAGTTGTGGATGAATTTTATGATGCTGTTTTTGCAAATAATACTCAAAAAGCACTTAAAATGATTGGTACAAAATTCCCTGCCAATTATGAACCAAAAAATAAAATTGCGCCTCTGCAGGCTGCCATCTGGCAAAATAATCTCGCGGTGGTTAAGGCTCTTGTAGAAGGCGGAGCGGTAATTAACAAACCTAAAAGGGACGAATCGTATGTTGAAACTGCAGCTGATAAAGGCACTTTGGAAATCTTGAAATACCTAATAGAAAAAGGAGGAATATAAGCAACTCTGATGCTTTTAACACTGCTGGTTTTGGTAATTTCTACGACTGTGCAAAACTGCTTTTATTAAAAGGTGCCAATCAGGAAAAAGGAGATATTCGAGGGAAATTTCATGTATTTGAAGAAGCTGTAAGAAGGTCTGATTATGAGGTTTTGAATGCTTTAAAATTCAATAAAGGTGATATAGATTATCATAATTACGACGGAGAAACTGCATTGATAATTGCTGTAAAAAAGAATAATCCGGAGATGGTGAAATACCTTTTAAAAAAAGGTGCAGATAAAAACAAACCTGAAACTTTTGATGCCGGAGATGATATTTCGTACGGAGAAAAACCAATTCAAATTGCTGCAAAAATGAAATTTACAGAGATTGTTGAAGAGTTGAAATAAGTTTTTAAAAATATTATGCTATTCAAAAAAGAAGCAAATTATGAAAATTAGAATTCTGGTAATTATTACGCTTCTTTTCATTTCGTGCAAGAAAGAAGAGAAACAACAAACAGAAATAAAAACTGTAAAAACCGACAGTATCAAAAAGCCAGTTGAAAATACAAACAATGCCGACACTATTGTTATTTCGACAAAGCATAAAGTAAATAAAATTGTCTGTGCTCTTGACGGAGATAATATCAATGAAACTGTCGAAATTGTACGAAGCACAAAAAGCGGAAAAAGCGGTTTGAGAATAACATTTGGCAACGGAAATAAGACGGATTATTTAGGGTTAGGGACTAATGTTCTGCACCAAGGTTTCGATGAAATTGACTGGGCAGGAATATTCGAAAAAGCACCTAAAAATGAGGTTTACTGGAACAATGTAAATGACGATGGTGAAATTATGGGCGACGAAGAAATCAAAGAAGAAGATAAGATAAAACTCCTGAATGACGGAATATATATTCATGCCGAAGAAAGCTGCGGCGGTGGCGTGATTTATCTGAAAGACGGGAAATACGAATGGATTCAGCAGGAATAAATCATTTTTTTAAACACTTTTCTATGAAGAATATTGCCGTTTTATGTCTATTACTTATTACTTTTTCGAGCTGTAAATCAGATAAAAAAGATTACCAAGAAGAATCTCAAACCTCAACATCAACAGAGGCTAAAGATTTTTCTTTAGTTGTAAATAAAATCGATTCTACTCAATTTCCTGCTTCTATAAAATACGAAGGTTTTATAAAAAATGCCGTTCGCTGGAAAGATAAATCCGGTGATAATATTGTCATTACAACCGAAACCGGAATCTACAGAAATGAACAACTGAAACATGAATTTGAAGATAGCAGTGATGCTGAATTATATGCGTATCACTTTATACTTTCAAATAATTTAGCAACTCAAACCTGGAGAGTGAAGGATTTTATTGCTGATTGTCCCGTGGATATTACTGCTTCTTTTGTTAAAAAAACTTTTAAAATCACCGACTTAAATAAAAACGGAATTGCCGAAGTATGGCTCATGTATAAAACCGTTTGCCATGGTGATGTGAGTCCGTCTAACATGAAAATAATCATGTACGAAGGAAATAATAAATATGCCATGCGCGGAGAAAACAAAGTTCAGGTTGGAAGCGATGTAAACGATAAGGCATCCTTTATTGGAGGTGAATATAAATTGGATGCCAACTTTAAAAATGGACCGAAAGTATTCAGGGAATATGCTCAAAATTTATGGAAAGAAAATCTCATGGAAAAATGGGATAACTAAAATATATTGGGTTAGTCCTGGCACACAAAATCTGAGTAGTTACTCGCTTTTTCATTCGATTATTATAAAATTTCAATACCATTAAAGACGCAGCATTGCGTCTTTTTTTTTGTTTGGACCAGTCTATTTCAAAAAAAAACAAAAAAATATCACTCAAAACCAATACATTATGTATATTTGCAACTGATTGGTTGCTAATTAAAATTCATCAAAAAATGAAACGAGATATTTTTCAGGCTATTGCTGACCCAACCCGCAGGGCTATTTTAGTATTGGTGGCTACAAATGCACTGACACCCAATGCGATTGCAGAGCAATTTAATACCACAAGACAGGCCGTTTCTAAACACATCAAAATCCTTAATGAATGCGACTTATTAGCCGAGAAAAAAATAGGCCGTGAGATATATTATCAACTCAAAATTGACAAAATGAAAGAAGTTGACAAATGGCTAGAGCAGTTTAAAGCAATTTGGGAAAATCGTTTCAGTCAACTCGATCAGGTATTAATGAATCTAAAATCTAAAGGAAATGAAATCTAATCTTTTAATGAATTTTTCCGTGAACAAAGAAACTATCACGGTAAATATAAAACGGGAGTTCAATGCATCGCTTGCCAATGTTTGGTCGGCCTGGACAGAAGCTGAAATTTTAGATCAATGGTGGGCTCCTGCCCCATTTACATCTAAAACAAAACGTATGGATTTTACAGAAGGCGGACATAGATTGTACACCATGGTTGGGCCTGAAAATCAGGAACGATGGGGTATTCTTGATTATAGTTCGATTTCTCCAAAAACGAATTTTAAATACGCTTCTACTTTTTGTGATTCTGAAGGTAATCCGGATTCCATTTTTGGAAGTTCTTATTGGAGTGTCAATTTCTCTGAGCAAGGAGATTCCGTAATTGTTGATATTGAAATCAAACGCGATAGCTTATCTGATTTAGAAAAAATAATTGAAATGGGCTTTAAAGAAGGCTTTACAAGCACTTTGGAAACTTTAGATAAGATCCTTGAAGCACAGAAGTAAACAGTGCAATAAGCCCGGTAAATAGTAATGAATTTAAAATCTTAAGAAAATGAAATCTAACTTATTAATGAATTTTACTGTAAACAAAGAAACCAGTACGGTAGATGTAAAACGTGAGTTCAATGCATCACTTGCCAACGTTTGGTCGGCTTGGACAGAAGCTGAAATTTTAGATCAATGGTGGGCTCCTGCCCCTTGGAAATCTAAAACAAAAAGAATGGAATTTAAAGAAGGCGGACAAAGACTTTACGCAATGGTTGGGCCTCAAGGCGAAGAACATTGGGCTTTGGCTGATTTTACTTCGATAACTCCAAAGAAAAATTTTAAATATCTGGATGCTTTTTGCGATAACGAAGGGAATCTAAACAATGATTTTCCACGTTCTGATTGGGATGTTAATTTTTCAGAACAAGGCGATACTACTTTTGTAGACATTGCTATTAAACACGAAAAACTATCCGATTTAGAGAAAATTATCGAAATGGGATTCAAAGAAGGTTTTACCATTGCTTTGGAAGGTTTAGACAAAGTTTTTGCTTCGAAAGCTTAATAGTTTTATAAAAAGAAAGCAAAAGCTATTTTTTACGGTTTCCCGTAAAAAATAGCTTTTCTTATATACTATATTTGCTACCAAAGTAATTCATTTCAATTGGTACAGCTATCAAATTTCATGAAAATCTTTTTAACTAAATATATTAAAAACTATCTTATGATTAAAAACTTTACTCTACTTGCTTTATTTTTTATTTTTAGCCACAATTGTTATTCGCAAATAATTTTTGAAAATGGATATTTCATTAATGAGAATGATCAAAAAATTACTTGTTTAATTGAAAATCAGGATTGGAAAAATAATCCCTCTAATTTTAAGTACAAATTGGGAGATAACCAACAGATAATTACTGCCGACATCAAAACTATTAAAGAGTTTGCCGTAGATGGTCAATCAAAATTTATTAGAGGTATCGTAAAAATAGATCGCTCGGGGAAAAAAATTGAATCAATGAGTAAAGTGAAAAACCCTGAATTTAATGAAGAGAAACTTTTCTTAAAAGCTCTTATCGAAGGTCAGGCATCTCTTTATATATATGATGATGGCAACTTAAGAAGATTTTTTTACAAAAATAATAATGGCGAAATTAAACAGTTAGTACATAAATTATACTTAGAAAATGATTATTCAATTGCAAAAAATAATTATTTCAGAGAACAGCTTTATATTGATTTTAAATGTGATAATATTACTCAAAGAGAATATGAAAGTCTGACATATGAAAAGAAAGATCTTGAAAAATTCTTTATAAAATACAATAAGTGCAATGATTCTAATTTTGTAAATTATGAAGTTAGTGAAAAAAAGGATTTATTCAATTTGAATGTAAGACCAAGAATAAATAGCAGTTCCTTATCAGTCAGTAATTCAATGTCTGATACATTTGATTTTAAATTTGACAATAATACTAATGTTAGTTTAGGAATTGAAGCTGAATTTATTCTTCCCTTTAACAAAAACAAATGGGCTATAATTGTAGAACCCACTTATCAATATTATAATACTGAAAAAAAGGAACAAGACGCTAATTTTTTAGGTGGAGAAGTAGTTGGCAAAGTTGATTACACTTCAATAGAATTACCAGTGGGTATCAGACATTACTTTTTTTTAAAAAATGGATTTAAAATATTTGCAAATGCTTCTGTAGTATTCGATTTTAGTTCAAAATCAAAAATGGAATTCACCAGAATTGATGGATCAGAAATAAATTCAATTGATATTAAATCTGGAAGTGGTTTTTCAATTGGAATTGGAGGAAAAATTAAAGATAAATATAGTTTAGAATTTAGATATCAAACAGGTCGCGGGATTCTTGAAAATTATGTCACTTGGAATTCTTCTTTTAAAACGGCTTCTCTAATATTGGGGTACTCCTTTTTTTAAAATTTACGGATCTTATTTAGCTAGTGAAGATTGCCAAATACCACAAAATGAATAAAATTATTGCCCTTGCTTTTCTCCTTTTTACCTCAACAATTTCCTTTAGTCAAACGAGTAAATCTAAATCGACAGATACCGCTAAACCTTTTGTGTTAGGTGTCATAGACGAAATACAATCGAAAGAACTGGGCGAAAAAAGAATCCTGAACATTTATCTTCCTGAAGGTTATAAACCAGAAGATGCTACAAAATATCCTGTAATTTATTTATTAGACGGTTCGGCAGATGAAGACTTTATTCATATTGCTGGTTTGGTACAATTTAATAGTTTTGAATGGGTCAATCAGGTTCCGAAATCAATTGTGGTGGGAATTGCAACGGTTGACAGAAGAAGAGATTTTACTTTCCCGACAACTATAGAAAAAGATCAAAAACGTTTTGCTACTTCCGGACATTCAGATAATTTTATTGCTTTTATCGAAAAGGAATTACAACCATTTATAGATAAAAAATATAAAACAACCGATTCTAAAACTATCATCGGACAATCCTTAGGAGGATTATTAGAAACTGAAATCTTATTAAAGAAGCCCTCTCTTTTTAATAAATACGTTATTGTGAGCCCAAGTATTTGGTGGAATAATGGTTCTATTCTAAATCAGGATAGTGTTATTTTTCAGGAAAACTTTAATCAAAAAACTGAGGTTTATGTCGCTGTTGGTAAAGAAGGCCTTACTCCTACCGAAATCCCGAGAGTGATGGAAGTAGATGCTAACTTACTAACTGAAAAAATCAAGGCATCAAAAAGTAAAAACATAAAAGTTTATTTTGATTATTTCCCTCTTGAAAATCATGGCACTATTTTGCATCCCGCAGTTTCAAATTCTTTCAAGTTCTTTTATCCACTACAAGATAAAGAGTAAAAAAGTATTTTAAGATTTATCAAAAGATAAAATTTACAAGAATGAAAAGTATACAAGAAAACAAACTAGACAATCCTGTTTGGAATTCATTGTCAGAAATCCACTCAGCATTTGCTATTGATTATAACGGAACCAAATTTTACAATCCGGATTATTGTCCTTTTGGAGGTTTTATAAATTCCGAAAGTACTTTAGAAGCATCAAATCAATATTCAGTAGCAACAGAAAATTTCTTTATTGTTGGAGAAAAACCTGAAACATCGAATTCATTACAAATTGTAAAAGAATTAATTTGCCTGCAAATGATTGTTTACAACAAAATCGAACTATCAATAACGGATAAAATTGTAAAACTTACTGAAGAACATAATGAAGAATTGGTTCAGTTGGTCAATTTAGTTCAGCCCGGATATTTTAAAAACAAAACAGCTACATTAGGCAACTATTACGGAATTTTTAAAGAAAATCAATTGGTTGCCATAACAGGCGAACGCATGAAAATGAATGATTTTACAGAAGTCAGCGCTATTATTACCCATCCTGACCATACCGGAAAAGGCTATGCCAAACAATTAATTGCCCATTGTGTGAATAACATTTTTAATGAAAATAAAACTCCTTATTTGCACGTAGTAGAAAGCAATATTGGAGCAATTGGGCTGTATGAAAAACTAGGTTTTGTAACCAGAAGAAAAATGAGTTTTTGGAATATCTCTAAAAATCAATAGATAGAAAAAGGAGCAGAAATTTGTTGTAGATTTCTGCTCCTTTTTTTTAGTTTACCCATTGGTATAAGTGTGAACACTTTGTGCCGAAGATGGCATATAATTCACCCCAAACCAACAAAGCAATAATACCACAAACGCCAGCGCCAAAGTTATCAAAACTGGTTTAACACTATCCGGATAACGGTAATGCATGTGTATATAAATTAAATACCCTAACCAGGTAAGCATTGCCCAGGTTTCTTTTGGATCCCAGGTCCAGTAATGTCCCCAGGCTTCTTTTGCCCACAAAGCTCCAAACAATAAACCTAACGAAAGAAAACCAAAACCTACATAGACTAAATTATTAGCCAACTGAAGGATGTTGTTTTTATACTTGCCTCTATAATATTCGAATAATCCGTAACATGCCACAATTGAAGAAGCGGCAAGTAAGGCATACGAAAATATATACACCAAAACATGTGGCACAAACCAAACACTTTGCAAAGCCGGCATCAATGCTTTATTGTAAGTATCCGGATTAAAATAATTAATACCTAAAAACACCGTGGCCATCACCAAACTATAATTTAGCAACCATTTATATTGCCATCTTATATAGGTTATTATTCCAATAACAGGTAAAAACACAGCATACCAAAGCCTGGTTTCTCCAAGGGTTCGCATTGGCGGACGTCCCAGATTTTGCCATAAATTAAACGTAAAAACAATCATCGACACACCTCCCAACGCTGCAAAGAGCAGAATAGGCAACATTTTATTACGCTTAATTTTTATAACCTGAAAAAGCATACAAATTAGCCAGCAAATAATGGCTAAAAATGCATAATGAGAAAAATAGATCCAGTAATTCATCAAAAAAATCTTTATTTATATATAATTCAAACTTAATTTATCTCGTAATGGAGTTAAATCACAGTTCCTCTTCCTTTAAATATCAAATAAGCCGCCCCAATAATCATCATAAAAATACCAGAATAGACAACGGGTAACCAAGGATCACGTACCAATTCTACAACACTTAATTTAGACCATTTCCCAAACTTTTCGTCATAACTTAACTGGTATACTTTCCATCCTCCAACTTTATAAGGCTTATTGACTTCGATTACCGTTTTGTCATTTTTTCCATCTTTTACATATACATTTACATGCGAACTGTATTTTTTTGCCTCAGGCTGTAACATTACAATGGCCTCTTTATCATTCAATTGCAAATAAGAATATTCGGTTGCAAAACTTCCGCAGCTAATCCATGCAGTAGTGTCTATTGTTGCAGACTTTACTTCGACCAGAGCTGCCGGCGTTGCACCTTCTTCATTGACAGGAAAATAACCGTTTCCTGTAAACTTACTATCTTCGATATAATTAACAATCTTGATTTTATAACCTTTATAATCATAACTGTCGCCTTTGCTAATCATTCGTAACGCGTTGACTCCTTTTGTTTCAATACTATTATTTGTAATGTCAGCTAATGCTAGTTTTGGAGTAAAGGTTTCCATATCAAAACTGGTAAGCTCAAAAGCAATTGGCATTGGTACCATTACACCTTCTTCATTTTCAGCGCCCCAAACCAACTGATTTTCATACAATTTCATTGTGTATCGCTGTAGATCTCCGCTTCCCAGAATACCTGCTGTCATTGCGATAAAAAGTCCTAAGTGGTTTAGTATAAATCCCCAGTTTTTCCATTGCCAGGGTGTCATTCTATTAAGAGTTGCAAGACCAAGAGTAGTAAGAAAATACAATTGTGCTATTATAAATGGCCAGCTCGTTAGTACAAAAGAAAAACCAAATAAATCAGGCTTTACACCTTCAACAAAATTTTGTTGCGGAAGTGTTCCCATAATAATGGCCTGAATTAATACTAAAACAATAGCACTTACAGATGCAGGAACAGATCTTAGCCATTTTACCCAGGGATGTGTTCTGCTCGTAAAATGCAGTAAAAGCAGCATCACTATAAACAACCCGCCAATGATATAATTTACCGGCGCACTTACCGCTTTTATACTTGTTCTTGTAGTAATCTGTAATAAGTATCCCGTTATCAGTAATCCGGCAGCGATTATAAATGATTCTTTATAATCCCACGGAAATTGCCAAAGCTTCTTTTTAGCAACTTTCTGATTTTCTAAATTAACTATTCTCATTCTTATTTTGAATTTGAAACATTTAACTTGAAAAGGGTTTCATACAATTTATCAAAACTTGTATGAACCCTCTCCAATATATTTTATATTTATTTGCTGACTACAGCAATTACTTTTTCTTTGCCTGCTCCAGCCATTGTGGCAAAAGTGTTTTCTTGAATTCCGCTTTATTCGCTCTTTCTTTAGCCATGTCCAGACCAATAAATTGCTGTGCTTTTGCTTTGGTCGAAATGTCAGGATATTGTATTGGTCCTGTTTGTCCTAAAGAAACTAATACTTTACCCAAAGCAATTCTTGCCTCTGCTGCTTTGTTCAAACCGTTGGTAATTACTCTGGCAGTTTCTAACGGAGCGTGGAATGATCCTCCGTGTGATGCTGCAGTAAAGTCCCAACGCCATTGAGACTGACGAATTAGTTGTAAAATATTTTTCATCTGAGCTTCTGTTGCTCCTTTATCCCAGGCTAATTTTGCTTCGATATGTGCTTTTACCAATTGATCTTCAAGCTCAATACGTATTTGATAAATTTTATCCTGACGCTCGGTTACGTTTGCTACCAATGTTTTTTCTTCTTCACGGTGACAAACCTGACAAGAATTTGCTACGTTATTAAGAGGCGATTGTATTTTGTGATCTGTAAATTTCTGTCCGCCTTCGCTTTTATATGGCATATGGCAGTCTGCACAAGAAACACCTCTTTGTCCGTGAATACCCATTTGATGAATTTCGTAATCAGGATGTTGTGCTTTAAGGATAGGAGCTTTACTCAAGGCATGTGTAAAGTCTGAAAACTCAATACCATCATAGTATTTTTCCATATCTTCTACTGCCATACCATTTTTCCAAGGGAATTTTACTTTAGCAGCACCTTCTACAGATTTTTTATCAAAGTAATACTCAACGTGACATTGTGCACAAACTAATGAACGCATTTCGTTGTGAGTAGCTTTTGTAATATCCTTCCCTTGTTCTTTAAATGCTTCAATTAACGCTGGACGTGTAATTTTCAGGTTCATAGTTTTAGAATCGTGACAATCTGCACATCCAATAGGGTTTACAATTTCTGGCCCCAGGGCAGCCCATGTTTGTTTGTAGAACTCATCAATACCTAATTTATCCATCATACGTGGTACGTCTGGTGATTTACATACCCAACAGCTGGCAGGTTGTGGTCCGTCCTGAGGTCCTTTTGGAGCTCCTGTTCTTAAAGTATTGTAAATATCTTCCAGCGCATAAAAATGCCCTCTTCCCTGATTGTAATCTTTAGAGAAAGCATATCCTGCCCAAAGCACCACCATACGCGGATCTTCATGCAACATATCTTTCATTTTTCCTCCTCCGTACTTACTTGCGAAAGTTGTATCGGCTGTTTCGTAATACGTTTGAAATTCACGAGGATAATTGGCTCCCCAAACTTCATTTTTAGATTCAAATTCACCAACAGGAGCTAATACTTTGTTTACAAATAAAGCTTCTGTACGGCGCTCCATTACACTATTTACCAGTAATCCCAGCATAAATACAACCAGCATTGTAACGCCAAACATTACCCATCCTAACCATGGTTTGCGTTTTATAGTTTCTTTTAGTGGTGCCATAATTATATCTGTATTTAATTAATTGTTTTGTTTGATTTTTATTTAGTTTGTTTTGTTTCTTTCTTTTTTTCTGTTGCCGTGCTATCGGTTTGTTTTTGCAGCCATTCCGGAATTGGAGATTCTAATAAAGGAACTCTTGCATTGGGTACCGATGAAAGGCTATTTACTTTTCCGTGCGGAACTTCGCGGTGACAATCCCAGCATAATTTTCCTTCGCCATGACTTTTGCTTTCAAGTGTAACTCCTGTTGTCTTTACATTGGCATTAAGATCTCCGTGACAGCGCTGACAGTTTTTTTGAACCACATCTGTTCCTGCTTCCTTAATATGAATAACTTGTGGTTCTGCACGCCATGTAAATACTGTTGCGTGGTAGATACCATCTTTAGCTTTAAAAAAATATTTATTAAAAACATTGTTATGAGGTACATGGCAATCATTACAAGTGGTCACACGTCCGTGCGAGCTATGTTGCCAGGTGGCATAAAAAGGAGTCATTACATGGCAGTTCACACATGTTTTAGGATCATCTGAGAGATAGGATACTGCATTAGACACATATAATAAATAAGCAAATAATCCTGTTCCTACTCCAACTGCCACTATAACAAAGGGTACCCATTTACGTGGAGGCAATAAATAATTTAAAATCTTAATCATAATAATTTCCCTTAATTTTACGATCAAAATTACATGAGGAATTCCTACAATTAAATGATATTTATCAGATTATGAGATTCGTGTTAAAAAAAGTATAAATAAGGCATATTCATCCGGATATCAGACTTGGATTTAATAATTGGAAAACATAAATTTCAAATAGAAAACTCACTTAACTTACACGTACAAAACAGATTAATTAGTAATTTTATATTTCACCTCTAATTATTTAAACAATGAAAAAAATATTTTTAATTCTTATCACTATAATAGGATTCTCTGTAAATGCCCAAACTTCAAAAGAACTTATAGGAAAATGGCAATTGGTAAAATGGACCAAAAAAGGAAAAGAAAAAAACATTCAGGAGTATTATAAAACAGATCAGGTGTATCAGGTTTTTAAAGAGAATGGAGATTTTGAAAGTTTGGTTGGTGATGAATCTCACAAAGCAAAATGGAAACTATCAAAGGATAATTCTGAACTTACCATTATTGCCGTTTTAATGCCTGTAAAATTTTCTGTCAATTATTTTGATACTAATAAACGTATCATTACAACGCCACAGATAGGAACCTTTGAATATAAAAAGGTTAGTGAATAGACGATTAACTCTTATTAGTTTTAGACATGACATTAAACAAACAAACTGTAAACGAATACATGGCCGCTTTTAGAGTAAGTGATCATCAAAGAATACTTGCCTGCCTCACCGATGATGTTATTTGGGAAATGCCTGGTATTTACCGGCATGTTGGCAAAGAAGCGTTTGATAAAGAAATTGAGAATGATAATTTTGTTGGAAGTCCTACTATTCAGATTATAAAATTGATAGAGGAAAATGATATTGTCATTGCAGAAGGTGCTGTACAAGGAAACATGAAAAACGGAAATATGCTGGATGCTGTCTTTTGTGATGTTTTTGAAATGGAAAAAGGAAAAATAAAAAAGTTGACTTCGTATTTGATGTCGAGAAATGCAAGTTTAAAATTTGAGTGAGATTTTTAACCGCAATCCCGATAGCTATCGGGAGCAAGGTTTTTATAATAGATTATGCTGACAAAACGCAGAATTCACAAAGCTGTGGAAGAAATAGCACGCAGATTGGCACAGATTTAAACTGATTATCGCAGTTTTTTTTTTTAGTTATTAATTATATTTCTCTTTTAATGCTGATTTATGGTTTTTCTTGTAAATGACAAAACCTCTCGCCTAGCCCCGATGGAAGCGGTATCCTTTTTCTGGCTCCTTTAGACAGAAAAAGATATAGTGTACAGCGGGACTGGAGGTTCTTATGAAAATTGATTTTTCTGCTACTAAAGATTAAATTCCAAATTTTAAATTCCAAATTCCAATCCCGATAGCTATCGGGACTAAATTCCAAAATTTGTGCAATTCCAAGTTTCAAAATCTAAAATCCGAAATCTAAAATCTAAAATATTATCCCAGCCACCCTTCTCTATCGAGGCTTCTGTATTGAATGGCTTCGGAGATGTGCTGCGAAACTACGGTTGGTGCGTTATCTAAATCGGCAATTGTGCGGGCAACTTTTAGAATTCTGTCGTAGGCTCGTGCAGAAAGATTGAGACGCTCCATGGCGGTTTTTAGTAGTTCTTTTGATTGCTCATCGAGGGCACAATATTCGCGGATTAATTTACTGCTCATTTGTGCATTATAATGTATGTTTTCCAGCGCTTCGAATCTCTTGGTTTGAATTTCGCGCGCTGCTGTAACTCTTTTTCTTATTTCGACGCTGCTTTCGGCTTTTCGATCATCGGCTAATTTTTCGAAAGGAACCGGCGTCACTTCGATATGAATGTCTATTCTGTCTAATAAAGGTCCGGAAATCTTGCTGAGGTACCGCTGCATTTCGTGCGGCGACGAAGTATTGGGCATACTTGGATCGTTGAAAAAACCACTCGGACTTGGGTTCATACTCGCCACTAACATAAAAGATGACGGATAAGTTACGGTGAATTTAGCGCGTGAAATGGTTACTTCGCGATCTTCGAGCGGTTGGCGCATCACTTCGAGAACATCTCGTTTGAATTCCGGCAATTCGTCCAGAAACAAAACGCCATTGTGTGCCATCGAGATTTCGCCCGGCTGCGGATAACTTCCTCCGCCTACAAGTGCTACATTCGAAATAGTATGATGCGGACTACGAAATGGCCGCTGATTCATTAGTCCAACTTCTTTTAATTTTCCGGCAACGCTATGAATTTTAGTAGTTTCTAATGCTTCGCGCAATGTCATTGGCGGTAAAATACTCGGTACACGTTTGGCAAGCATCGTTTTTCCTGCTCCGGGCGGACCAATTAAAATAATATTATGACCTCCGGCTGCCGCAATTTCCATACAGCGTTTTATACTTTCCTGTCCGCGAACGTCTGAGAAATCGTGTTCAGGAAAATCTAAAGTTTTATAAAATTCGGCTCTTGTATCGATTACTGTTGGCTTAAGCGTGTCTTTCCCTGCAAAGAAATCAATTACTTCCTGCAAATTCGAAACTCCATAAACATCTAATCCTGCTACAATTGCGGCTTCTTTTACGTTTTGAATAGGAAGAAAAAATCCTTTATAACCTTCTTCCTTGGCTTTTATGGCAATGGGCAAAGCGCCGCGAATGGGTTGTAAGCTTCCGTCGAGAGAAAGTTCGCCCATAATAATATAGTCGTCGATTGCGGGTGCTTTTATCTGATCTGAACCTACTAAAATTCCCATTGCAAGGGGTAAATCGTAGGCAGAACCTTCTTTTCGAAGATCAGCAGGCGCCATATTTATGGTAATTCTTTTTCCAGGCAAACTTAAACCGTTGTTTTTTAAGGCAGCGGCAATTCGGAAACTGCTTTCTTTTATGGCGCTATCTGGTAATCCAACTAAATGATAACCAATCCCTTTGTCCATATGTACCTCTATTGTAATCGTAGTAGCTTCTACTCCAAAAACGGCACTTCCGTAAACTTTTACTAACATAAAATCTTTTTCATTAATTGGTTTTAAAACTAATGAAAATAATTTATTTAACAATTAAAATAGTACAAATAAATAATTTCGTTGTTTAATGAGAATAAGACTTAAGAGTCTCATAAGCCAGAAAAACGAGATTTCATTACAATAAAACCAGTATTTATGCCTATCTTGCGAAAATATCATCGATTTCTCGTGATAATTTCGATTTCTAATTCTGGAAATCTTCTGCAATTGATTTTGCATCTTATATAAGCTGAAAATTTACTATCAGCACAAATAATCTAAAATTTAAAAAATGGAATTTAAATTAATTAATCCAATTTCTGGAGACGACGCGACCTATACTCAAAAAATAATTGCCACTTTTTTACATACGCATTTAGAACAATATGGCGACGAAATAGAAGATATTCTAAAAGCTATTGCTTATGCCATGAATCCTGATAAGGGCGGTAATATCGTTATTGGTTTAGAGGACCAAAAAATTGTTGGAGCTGTAGTTTTAAACAATACCGGAATGAAGGATTATATTCCTGAAAACATTTTGGTTTATATTGCCGTTGACAACTCTGAAAGAGGAAAAGGATATGGAAAAAAACTAATGGAAAAAGCGATTTCTGTAGTCGAAGGCAATATTGCATTACACGTAGAACCGGATAATCCTGCGAAAGTTCTATATGAGAAACTTGGTTTTACGAATAAGTATCTCGAAATGCGTTTAGTAAAATAATCGCAAATTCATTAATTCAATAAAAAACAAAGCCTAATGGCATTCATAAAATTATACCGAAAGAAGCTAAAAGAGAACTACGATTTCCTGAATTCAATTTTTGAATCTAAAAATATTCAATGGGGAGTGGTGTCAAAACTTTTATGTGGAAACAAATTGTACTTAAAAGAAATTATCTCACTGGGAGCTAAAGAAATACATGATTCAAGAGTTAGTAATCTAAAGAAAATTAAATCGCTTGATCCTACTATACAGACTGTTTATATAAAACCGCCCGCTAAACGCAGTATCGCTAACATTGTAAGATATGCTGATGTAAGTTTTAATACTGAATTTTATACGATTCAACTCCTTTCAGAAGAAGCCCAAAAACAAAATAAGGTTCATAAAATCATTATTATGATCGAAATGGGAGATTTGCGGGAAGGTGTTATGGGCGAAGATTTAATCGAATTTTACGGCAAAATTATTAGTATGCCCAACATCGAAATTCGTGGAATTGGCACGAATTTAAATTGCCTTAGCGGTGTAATGCCAACGCAGGATAAACTGATACAATTGAGTTTGTACAAACAACTTATTGAGGCTAAATTCAATATTACAATTCCGTGGGTTTCCGGAGGGACTTCGGTTGCTATTCCTTTACTTCTAAAAAATGCCAGACCAATGGCTGTGAATCATTTTAGAATTGGTGAAGCACTATTTTTTGGAAAGGATTTATTTACCGGAGAAACGATCAAAGGTATGCACAATGATGTCTTTAAACTTTTTGCTGAAATTATCGAAATAACCGAAAAACCAGATGTTCCGACGGGAGAACTAGGCGAAAATGTAGCCGGAAATAGTTTTTCTATGCAGGATATCGAGAGCTTTGGAGGAACTTCATTACGTGCTATTCTAGATGTTGGATTGCTGGACATGCAACCTCAATATTTAGAAGCCGTAGATAAAGAAATTACGATTGTAGATGCCAGCTCTGATATGCTGGTAATTGATATTTCGCATTCAGAACAAAAATACAAAGTGGGCGATTTAATCTCTTTTAATATTAAATACATGGGGGCTTTGTACTTGCTTAATTCCAATTATATTGATAAAAATATAGAGTAAAAGAAATGACTGAAATTCAAAAAATAAAAAACAGCCTTGCAAAAAAAGCAACCGGGTTTACGGCAGGCGGTTTTAAACCAACAAACTCAATTTCTGAAAGCTGGATTGGAAGCGTTTATTTATATCACGAAAATGAAGAAATTCCTTTGGATAATAATGGTGAATTGATGCTTCCCCTTTTTCAATTATGCCTAAATCAACTGCCTTTTGTTCCTGAAATTTTAGAAGAAACTAAAATTATTACCGTTTTCATTTCTAAAGAATTCCCAATGGATTTAACTCCTAATGTAAATAATTGGGTTTTGCGTGAATATAAAAGCGTAGATAATATTGTAGTTAAGGATTTAAAAAATGAAGCTTCGTTTGTAAAGCCATTTCCTCTTTCAAATAAACTAATTGAAGAAGATTATCCGGTTTGGGAAGATCCTGAAATACCAGATGACATATCAGATAAAATCAATCAACTTGAGGACTCAGGAATTATTGATTCTTATTACGATATTATCGAAAACAATTATAGCCATAAAATTGGCGGATATGCAACATATTGTCAATCCGGAATTGATTTTGGAGAAGGTTTTGAATTTGTTTTCCAAATTGCTTCTGATGAAAAAGCAAATTTAAATATTGTAGACAGCGGAAATATTTATTTAGCCAAAAATAGAAAGACCGAAGAATGGGTGTTTTATTGTGATTTTTATTAAAATAAATAATGTGTTCGATTAAGAAAAATTCTACCATATTACTTCAATAGAATTAACTCTTTTTTCCAATTCTTTATAAAGATTTTCTTTATATACTAATAGGTCTTGATAACCTCCACTTTTCTTAAAATCAACAGCACCACTTTTTTTAAATGACTTCTTTAAACTTTTTATTTTCATCTCATTAAAATCATAAGCAGCTTTTAAATCGGCTATACTTAAATCTTGCATTTTTGTAATTTTGAAACTCATTTTATTTATTTAAAATTTACTTGTAAATGTATTATTTATTATTCTGCAGAAATTTATTCTTTTTTGAATACAATCGGGTTAAGAAAACTCTAACCCAATTTTATTTTTAATATCCTCTACAATCTTACTCAAATCCAGACTATTCTGATGTGACCAAAGCTTACTTTCGATTTGGTTGTTTCTAATGCAATTATGACATTCGACTGCTTCATGTGTATAACCTATGCCTAAGTTTGGTAAACTAAAAGTTTCTTCTTTATTATTTTTAGAAACAGAATATCCATCAGCGATGTACCACGGAGAATTAAGCTGAATATGTCCTTGCGTTCCGCTTATCGTCGCTTTCATGTCAGATTCTGAAATTATGGAAGCATGCAAAACTGATTGGGCATTTTCGTACTGCAAAATCATCGAAGTCTGTAAATCGATTCCGTTTTTATTATAAATAGATTTTGCTATTATTTCTTTTGGAATTCCGAGTAATATATAGGAAAGAAATAACGGATATACGCCAATATCAAACAAAGCTCCTCCGCCAAGATTTTTATCAAAAAGCCGTCCTCCTTGTTTTTCATCTGCATAAAAAGCAAAATCTGCTTTTACATATTTTACATCGCCAATTATTCCCTGATTTACTTTTTCGAGAATTTCTTTTACAGACGGGATAAAACGTGTCCAGAATGCTTCCATAAAAAACTTATTATGTTTTCTTGAAGCTTCAATCATTCGTAATGCATCTTTATAAGAAAGCGACATTGGCTTTTCGCATAAAACATGTTTGCCGTTTTCTAATGCTTTTATAGATAATTCAGCATGCGAATCGTGTGGCGTTGCAATGTAGATAATATCAACCTTATCGTCCTGAAAAAGTGCTTCATAAGAATCGTACGATTTTGTGCAATTGTATTTTTTGGCAAACTCAATTGCTTTATTATGGTCTCTTGAAGCTACTGCAAATAATGCTGCATCTGGCAGTAACAATAAATCAGCAGCAAACTGATTTGCAATATTTCCTAAGCCAATAATACCCCACTTTACTTTATTGTCGTTTTTCATATTATGTTATAAGAGCTACTTATCAATGGTTTAATAAAATTGTTGTGTAAATAAAGAAAAAACATTTATAAAAATAAATCATAGATAACATATATTTCATATTTTTAGCAACAAATTTGCAAATTACCTATGAAAAAAGCCCTACTCCTACTCTTTTTGAGCGTTTTTTTAACAAAAACATACGCTCAGGATTATTTCCCTATTAATGAAAGTGTGCAAAACAAAAACAAAAATTACACTGTTTTTACCAATGCCACCATTTATGTTACTCCAACTCAAAAAATCGAAAAAGGAACTTTACTCGTTCAGGATGGTAAAGTTGTTGCAGTTGGCAATAGTGTTAACATTCCTAAAAACAGTATTACGATCGATCTTGAAGGAAAAACAATTTATCCTTCGTTTATTGATATCTACACGAGTTTTGGAATTGAAAAACCAAAAAGCAATTTAGGCCGTTACCGCGATCCTATGTACGATACAAAGAGAGTGGGTTATTACTGGAACGAAAGCGTTAGACCAGAAATAAACACTTATGAAACTTTTAAATACGATCAGCCTAAAGCCGAAGAATTATTAAAAGCTGGTTTTGGAGTTGTGGGAACGCATATTCCTGATGGAATTGCTCAGGGAACCGGAATTTTGGTTGCCCTGAATAATACTGAAAACAGTAAACAAATTATTGCTAACAAAATTACCAATCACCTTGCTTTTTCAAGAAGCGCTCTAACAAATCAGGCTTATCCAAGTTCATTAATGGGTATGATGGCTTTGTTACGCCAAATGTACCTGGATCTGGATTGGTACAAAAAAGGAAATTCTGATACTAAAGATTTATCATTAGAAGCTTTGGCAAATAATGAAAAACTAGTTCAGATTTTTACGACAGAAGATAAATTAAACAGTTTGAGAGCAGCTAAAATTGCCAAAGAATTTGGTTTAAACTATATTCTAAAAGGAAGCGGAAATGAGTTTGAACGCATCGACGAAATCAAAAACACTAATGCTAAATTTATCATCCCGGTAAGTTTTCCGGAAGCCTATGATGTTTCAAATCCGTATTTATCAAATCAAATCGAATTGACCGATATGCGTTTTTGGAATCAGGCACCATCAAACCTAAAAGTATTATCTGATAATGGTGTTGTTTTTGCCCTTACGACAGACAAATTAAAAAAGACCGAAGACTTTAAACCTAATTTATTAAAAGCCATTAAATATGGTTTTGATAAAACAAAAGCTTTAGAAGCACTGACGACAATTCCGGCGGCAATTCTTGGAAAAAGCAATGAAATTGGAAGTTTAAAAACCGGAAGTTATGCCAATTTTGTGATTACTTCAGGTGAAATATTCGACGAAAAAACAGTTTTATACGAAAACTGGGTTCAGGGAACTAAATATGTCGTAAATGATATTAACTCAAAAGACATTCGCGGCAACTACAATTTAACGGTTGGAAAAGATACTTACAAATGGAAGATTGAAGGAACTGCTAATGCTCCAAAATCTGAAATAACGACAACTGACGACAAAAAAGTAAACAGCACTTTTGCAGTTTCTAAAAATTGGATTTCCCTTTTGATTAAACCTGCAGATACTATTAAAGCTAACTTTACCCGTTTGACAGGATTTATAGAAAAACCGGAAAGTTTATCCGGAAAAGCCGTTTTTGCGAACGGAGACGAATTGGTTTGGACAGCTTTAAAAACAAGTGCATTTGTTGCTGTAAAAGATACTGTAAAACCAGAAAAACCTAATCCTGTTCTACCTGTAACTTACCCGAACGTGGCTTTTGGCGATGCTAAAAAACTAACGGCTCAAACTTTATTGTTTAAAAATGCTACGGTTTGGACGAATGAAAAAGAAGGTATTCTAACAGAAACTGATGTTTTAATTAAAAACGGTAAGATCGCTGCTGTTGGCAAAAATCTTTCAGATGCTTCTGCTACTATTATTGATGCTAAAGGCAAACATATCACCAGCGGAATCATCGATGAGCACTCTCATATCGCGATTTCTAAAGGTGTAAACGAAATGGGGCACAACTCTACTGCCGAAGTTACGATTCAGGATGTTGTGAATTCTGAAGATATTAATATTTACAGGGATCTTGCCGGAGGTGTTACTATTTCACAATTATTACACGGATCTGCAAACCCTATTGGCGGGCGTTCTGCAATTGTAAAATGGAAATGGGGATCTGCACCAGATGATATGTTATACAAAAACCAACCTAAGTTTATCAAATTTGCTTTGGGAGAAAACGTAAAACAAGCCAATTGGGGTATTGACAATCCAACTCGTTTTCCGCAGACCAGAATGGGTGTTGAACAAGTTTTTACCGATTATTTTCAACGTGCAAAAGAATATGACGAAAGCTGGAAAAAATTCAACGGCGGTTCGAAAAAAGGAAAAGCGCCAAGAGTTGATTTAGAATTACAAACTATTGCTGAAATCATCAATAAAGAGCGTTTTATTACCTGTCACTCTTATGTAGAATCTGAGATTTTGATGTTGATGAATGTTACCGAGAAATTCAATTTTAGAGTAAATACTTTCACGCATATTCTTGAAGGTTACAAAGTGGCTGATAAAATGAAAGAACATGGCGTTGGAGCTTCGACTTTCTCTGACTGGTGGGCTTATAAATTTGAAGTAAATGATGCAATTCCGTTCAACGGGCCAATTATGCACAACGCAGGATTGGTTGTAGCTTATAACTCTGATGATGCCGAAATGTCAAGAAGACTGAATCAGGAAGCTGCAAAAGCAGTAAAATACGGAAACATTTCTGAGGAAGATGCCTGGAAATTTGTAACCCTGAATCCTGCCAAATTATTACATATTGATGATAAAGTAGGAAGTCTTAAAGTAGGTAAAGATGCCGATGTTGTATTATGGAGTGATAATCCTTTATCGATTTATGCTAAAGCCGAAAAAACAATTATTGAAGGTGTTGTTTATTTTGATATTGAAAAAGATGCCGAAAAACAATTGGCCATTACCAAAGAAAGAAGCTTGTTGATTGGGCAAATGCTACAAGAAAAAAACAAAGGAATGAGCACACAACAACCTACAAAGAAAGAGAAAACAGAATACCACTGTGATACTTTAGAACAATAATTAAGGTGTTATAAATTCGAAAAGATTAAAAAAAGACAATATGATACATAAAAACATATATATAATGCTGCTCGCAGTTTGTGCTTCGGTACAAATACAAGCACAACAAATACCGGCACCAAAACAAACTAAATCGGTTTTAATTTTAAATGCCACTGCACATTTAGGTAACGGAACTGTTATTCAAAATAGTGCGATTGGTTTTAAAGACGGTAAAATTACCTTAGTAGCCGATGCTACAACCATAAGACTTGCTGCGAATGCCTACGATACTACTATAGATGCCCTCGGAAAACATGTGTATCCGGGATTTATTGTTCCTAACGCAACATTAGGTTTGGTAGAAATTGATGCTGTAAAATCATCAGACGATCAGGAAGAAATTGGTAGTTTTAACCCGAATGTGAGAAGTATTATTGCTTATAACTCAGAATCGAAAGTAGTAGAAACGGTTCGTCCTAATGGTATTTTAATTGCTCAGATTACACCTCGAGGAGGAAGAATTTCAGGAACTTCTTCAGTAGTACAATTGGATGCCTGGAGCTGGCAAGATGCTATCTTAAAAGAGAACGACGGGATTCATCTTAATTTTCCATCGAACTTTAAAAGATCAGGATCATGGTTTGAACCCGGAATAATCGAAGCAAACAAAGATTACCCTAAACAGGTCGAAGAAATCGCTGCGTTTTTAATCAATTCAAAAGCATACAATCAAGCTCCTTCAAAAGAAAGAAATGTAGTTCTGGAAGCTACAAAAGGGCTTTTTGACGGAACTCAAACACTTTACATTCACGCAGATGAAGAAAAACAAATTGTAGATGCCATACAATTAGCAGTTGACAATCAGATCAAAAAGATTGTTATTGTTGGAGGATTCGAAGCTTATAAATCGACGGATGTATTGCAAAAATACAATGTTGGTGTTTTACTAAGACGTGTTCACGATATGCCAACAAGTGACGACCAGGATGTAAATCTTCCGTATAAAATGGCTAAAATACTTACTGATAAAGGTATTGTAGTAGGACTTGAAAATAGCGGTGATCACGAACGTATGAGCGTAAGAAACCTTCCTTTCCTGGCAGGAACCTGCGCAGCTTTTGGTCTGGACAAAGAAAAAGCATTACAGCTTATTACTTTAAATACAGCCAAATTATTAGGTATCGATGCTACTTGCGGTACATTAGAAACAGGTAAAGACGCAACGTTATTTATATCTGAAGGTGATGCACTTGATATGAAAACAAATAAATTAACAACGGCTTTCATTCAGGGAAGATCAATTAATTTAGAAACTTTTCAAACCAAATTGAATGATAAATTCAAAGCAAAGTACAACCAGAAATAAGTAAACTCTTTTCGATAAAAAAGGCATCATTTGAGCAATTCATTTGATGCCTTTTTTATTTAAAATTATCATCATTGTGATCAAATCTTTAAATAGTTGAACATAATTACTCTTAAATTTAAAACTATTCTTTCATTTTTCTGTTAACAAAAGCTTCTCAGAGGCAAATTTTGATGTTTCTCATTAATAAATTATAAATTTTAAGTTGATTTTAACAAATACACGCAAAATACAGGGGGTTAAATTCTAAAATTAACAAAAATTAAACATCTGACCCTATTTTTCATAGGGATGTCGATTGATTTTATACTTTTATAAAAAATTTAAAACTAAATAACTATGCGAAAAATTATTTTAAGTGTGATCCTTATCACTATTTTGGTACTAACCTTTATATCCAACTTTATCCTGTCTGATAATCCTATTCCGGCAGAGGCTGTAAAGTTTGACACAGGAGATACAGCTTGGATGATCGTAGCAACTGCATTTGTATTGCTTATGACACCAGGACTAGGATTTTTCTACGGAGGAATGGTAGGTAAGAAAAACGTTATCAGTACAATGCTTCAAAGTTTCATGGCAATGGTAATTGTTACTATTTTATGGGTTGTTGTTGCTTTCGGATTGGCTTTTGGTCCTACTATTGGAGGAATCATCGGAAATCCATCTACTAATTTATTCTTTGAGGGTGTTGGTACTAACACTGCATGGAGTCTTGCCCCAACTATTCCGTTTATGTTATTCGCATTGTTTCAGGCAAAGTTTGCTATCATCACACCTGCATTAATCACTGGTGCATTTGCAGAGCGTGTACGTTTCTGGGCATACTTATTATTCATGGTTTTATTCATCTTACTTATATACGCTCCTTTAGCACACATGACATGGCATCCTGATGGAGTTTTCTTTAAAATGGGAGTATTAGACTTCGCAGGAGGAACAGTTGTGCATATGAGTGCTGGTTGGGCTGCATTGGCCGGAGCAATCTTCTTAGGAAAAAGAAAAATTCAAAAAGTAAATCCTGCCAGAATTACTTACGTATTATTAGGTACTGGTTTACTTTGGTTCGGATGGTTTGGTTTCAACGCAGGTTCTGCACTTGGAGCAAACGGCCTGGCTGTTCAGGCTTTAGGAACTACAACTGTTGCAGCTGCTGCAGCTGCTATGGCATGGGTTTTCCTTGACAAAATCATAGGACACAAATTATCTGCACTTGGTGCATGTATCGGAGCTGTGGTAGGCCTTGTTGCTATTACACCTGCCGCAGGTTTCGTTAGTATTCCTCACGCTATTTTTATCGGAGCTTTCTCTGCAATCGTTAGTAACCTTGTAGTAAGCAAATTCCCTAAAGGTAAAATTGATGATGCATTAGATGTTTTTGCTTGTCACGGTGTTGGTGGTATGGTAGGAATGTTGTTAACAGGAGTTTTTGCTTCTAAAGCAATTAACCCTGCTGTTGGAGATAATCAAGGTTTGATCTTTGGAACTCCAACTTTATTCATCAACCAATTAACCGCTTTAGTAATCGTTTCAATCTTCGCTTTCGTAGGTTCTTACATCTTGTTCTTTGTTGTAAATAAAATTACACCACTAAGAGTTACTGAAGAAAAAGAAGAATTAGGATTAGACATTTCTCAACACGGAGAATTTTTATAAAAAACAAACCAAAACCAAAACCTAGCCAAAATTAAAAAAGCGCTCTGAGTCTGACTTAGAGTGCTTTTTGCTTTTGTTAGATTAAGGAGGATAGAATATAGAGAATAGAATATAGAGAATAGAATATAGAGAATAGAATATAGAGAATAGAAAATAGAGAATAGAAAATAGAGAATAGAAAATAGAATAAAGAGAATAGAAGATAGACTCTAAAAATGACAAAAAAAATCTCATTTCTCTTTATAAATATCAATTATCCATACTGTTTGTCCTAGCCCCGATAGTAGTGGAAATCCTTTTGTGCCGGGGTTCGGCACAAAAGATTGGAACGGATAGCGGGATTAGCTCCTGAAAAAAACTATTTTCATCATTCCTAAAAACAAAAAAAGCACTCTAAGTTCTTTACCCAGAGTGCTTTTTATTTTGAATTAATTCAACCTTATTATTATAATTTTAGATTTTAGAATTCAGATTTTAGATTCCCTAACTTCTTTATTCTATTATCTATATTCTATCTTCTTTAAAAAAAGATTATTTAAAATTTCCAATTCCTTCTTTCAGCCAATGCAAATATTCATCTGCATTTACATAACTAATAGTTGGCTTTGAAGTGTTTAAATTCTTACCTTCTAAATCAGTAATAATGTATAATGGCTGCGTATTGGTTTTATATTTTGAGATCATAAAATCGGTCCATTTGTCGCCAACTGTAATGATCTTATCGCCAGATTTAGTTACAAATTGTTCCTCTTTTGGCAACTCGCGTTTATCATCTACATAAAGAGAAATCAAAACAACATCGTTTTTCAGGATGGGTAAGATCGTTGGCTCAGACCAAACATTGTTTTCCATTTTTCTGCAATTCACACAAGCATAACCGGTAAAATCAAGCATAATTGGTTTGTTGATTGATTTTGCATATGCCACTCCATCTTCGTAATCGTGAAAAACCATAATACCGTGCGGTCCTAACTCAGCTCCGTCAGGCAATCCTTTTATAGATTCGGCACTTCCGCCTGAATTAGCAGAACCTCCTACTCCAAACGGACTTTCGCTATATTGTGGCGGTGGCGGGAAAGCGCTGATTAATTTTAATGGTGCTCCCCAAAGTCCAGGAATTAAATATACTGTAAATACTAATGTAAGTAATCCTAAATACAATCTTCCCACTGAAATATGCTGTAGCGGACTATCGTGCGGTAAAGTAATTTTTCCGAATAAATACAAAGTCAATGCTGCAAAAATGGCAATCCAGATCGCGATAAAAACTTCTCTTTCTAATAAATGCAATTGTAGCACTAAATCGGCATTTGATAAAAATTTAAATGCCAAAGCCAATTCTAAAAATCCTAAAACTACTTTTACAGTATTCAGCCATCCTCCGGATTTTGGTAAAGAATTCAACCAGCCCGGGAACATCGCAAATAACATAAATGGCAAAGCTAATGCTAAAGAAAATCCTAACATTCCAATCACTGGAGCAATTCCTCCGTTTGAAGCCGCTTCAACCAATAATGTCCCTACAATTGGTCCTGTACAAGAAAAAGATACAATTGCCAAAGCCAAAGCCATAAACAATATTCCGATTATTCCGCCTCTGTCTGCTTGTTGATCTACTTTATTTCCCCATGAATTTGGCAGCATAATTTCGAAAGCGCCCAAAAATGAAGTAGCAAAAATGATCAATATAATAAAGAAGATTAAGTTAAACCAAACATCTGTAGACAAAGCATTTAATGCATCTGCACCAAATATTTTAGTTACAATTAATCCTAAAATAACATAAATAGCAATAATCGAAAGTCCGTAAAAAATTGCATTACGAATACCTTTTGCCCTGCTTTTACTTTGTTTGGTAAAGAAACTTACCGTCATTGGTATCATCGGGAAAACACAAGGCGTTAGCAACGCTGCGAATCCTGATATAAAAGCAATAAAAAAGATCGACCATAAACTTCTTGCAGGAGCTGGTCCGGGAATATCTTCTTCGGCAGAAGCATCAGCAACAGCTGCTTTTGCAGTTTCAGTTTTAACCGGTTCAATAGTTGGTTTTACTGTATCAACAGCCAAGCCTTCTACTTTAGTTTCATCTTTCTTTACTTCCGCTACGCTGGCAACCGCATCCATCTTAAATGTTGACGGAATTGGAATAGAGAATTTTTTATTCGAATTGATACAAACTTCTTTACAAACCTGAAAATCAAACTCAACATCAACCGTTTTTAAGTTCGGATTTATGATGGTGATTTCCTGTTCGATATGTGCTTTACCTTCAAAAAAAGTTTCGTTTACACCAAAAACATCATTAAAAGCTGTTCTTGTTTTTCCTTCTTTCGCTTTTCCAACTAAAGTATAATTTCCTTTTTGATTTTTAAATGCAATTTCCAACGCAAGCGGTCCACCATCAGGCGTGAATTGCGAATACATGTGCCAGTCTTTTTCTATTGTTCCATCAAAAATCAAAACAGCATTATTACCTGATTTCTTTTCAATTTTAGAAGTCCATTTTACTGGTTCCAGGATTTGCGCATTTCCTTTTGCAAAAGCAAAAAACAGGAAAAATATGATGATTTTATTCCAAACACTTTTCGACATTATCGTATGATGGTATTGATTAAAGTTCATTATGTAATTCTATTTTAAGTATTTTATTTGTGGTATTTTCAATTTTAAAACGTTCATCCTGTCTGATTCCAACAACCCAGACAATCTGATTATCCGAAGACAAAATCCATGTTTTTTCTTTTTCGATCAAGGATAATTTTTCATCTTTAAAAAGTTTACTCACTTTTTTCGATTTTCCGTTCATCCCAAAAGGCTGAAAAACATCTCCTTCATTCCATTTACGTAAAACAAGCGGAAATTGGATTTTTTCAGCGTCGACAAATATAGCCTTATTTGAATCTATTGTTATGTGACTTACATTACAAAGCCTCAATTTTAAGGGAAAATTAACTTCTGTATCGTTTGCAGTAATCTCAAATTCTTCCTTTTCTGACATTTCAGAAATTGGACTTAAAATCAAAGTATCTCTGTTTTTTAATAAGCGAAATTCTGCCGAAAGTACTTGTTTTCCAGATTGCCCATCCACCAAATCATAAATATCATTCCAGGCCAAAAAGCCAAATTCATTAAGCCATTGGTACAAATACGATTTATAGTTGGGTAATTTTTTAAGCTGATTCAAATCAAAATGAATGTCATCACCTTCTTCTTTCGCAACTTGCTGATAAATCATTATCGAAGCATCTTCGACCATTTCCTGCGATTCCTGCAAATACGATTGTGTTTTCTGGAAAGCAGTCAAAAAATTAGGATTGATTTCTTTGAGCATCGGAACCAAATCATGGCGAATCTTATTTCGAAGATATTTATTAGATGCATTACTGCTGTCTTCCCGCCATTCGATATTATTTTCTTCTGCATATTTCAGGATTTCTTCTCTTGAAAATGGCAAAAGCGGACGAATAATTCGATCGTTTTGTTCCGGAATTCCCGTTAAACCTTCTAATCCTGTTCCGCGGGTGAGGTTGATAATAAAGGTTTCCAGATTATCATCGGCGTGATGTGCAGTTAAGATATAATCGAAATTCTCTTTTTCTAAAAGTTCGTAAAACCAACTGTAACGCAATTCACGTGCTGCAACTTGCGTCGATAATTTATAATCTTTAGCGAAAGCTTCGGTATCGAATTGTGTGGTGTAAATAGGAATATTATTTTGATCGCAATATTCCTGAATAAAACTCTGATCGCCAAAACTTTCTAATCCGCGAAGCTGAAAATTGCAATGCAAAACGGCAATTTCATAAGGCAATTGCTTCATTAAATGCAATAAAACCATACTGTCCAATCCTCCGCTAACAGCAAGAAATATTTTTTGATCTTCCAGAAATGGAAATCTTGAAGCGATATGATTTTGAAATTTTGAAAACATTCGATAAATGTAAAAAATTAAATTCGATCTATTTTTAAATGAAATGTTAAGCGTTTGTTTTTTGCCGCGAATTACACGAATTTTCGCTAATTATTTTCACGCAGATTGTGCAGATTTATTTTGCCACAGATTAAAGGATTAAAAAGATTAAAAAACTTTGCGTCTTAGTGTCCTTGCGGCAAAAATAATTCGTGGGAAACCTTTTTTATCTTAAAACTTCATGCATCGCTTTCGCCTTCAACAAACATTCTTCATATTCATTTTCAGGAATTGATTGTGCTGTAATTGCACTTCCCACAGAAAACGAAACATATTGATTCTCTTGATTGTACAAAATACTTCTGATAACGACATTAAAATCGAAATCGCCTTCCGGAGTAAAATATCCAATCGATCCGCTATACAAACCGCGTTTGGTTTCTTCGAGATTTTCGATAATATTCATTACCGAAATCTTTGGAGCGCCCGTCATACTTCCCATTGGGAAAGTGGTTTTTAAAACATCGATTGGCGAATATTGCGGATCTAATTTTGAAGTTATAGTAGAAATCATTTGATGCACTTGCAAAAATGAATAGATTTTACAAAGTTCAACAACCTCAACCGAACCTTTTTGCGCCGTGTGTGATAAATCATTTCGTACCAAATCGGTTATCATGATATTCTCTGCACGTTCTTTTGAGTCGGATTCCAGAAATTGTTTTGATTTTTCATCTTCAACAGGATCTAAAAATCGTTTTGAAGTTCCTTTTATAGGTTGCGAAATCAAAGTCTCTCCTACTCTTTTTAAATATCTTTCAGGCGAAGCAGAAAGCAGAAATTGTTTATTATTTTTAAAGAAAACAGAAAACGGCGCTTGCGAAATGCCATTTAGTTTCTGAAATTTTTCAAGCGGATTTATAACTGCATTTTCAGCATAAAATTCCATACAAAAATTCGCTTCGTACATATCACCTACGTGAATGTGATGCAGCATTTTTGTTACTTTTTCGATATAAAATTCTTTTGAAATTCGTTGCTCCACTTCGAATCCGCTCAGTGTAACAAACAGCTCATCATTACTTTTAACTATTTCCTCAAAATCATCTTCAACCTCATCATCACAAAGCAATAAATACTGAATTTCGAGTTGATTTTCTTTCAATAAAAATATTTTTTTTGGTTGAAAGAAAAACAAATCCGGAAAATCTAAACCGTCAAAATTAGAAGATTTTAACGGTTCAACATCATTTTTTAAATCATATGTAAGATAACCAAAAAGCCAGTCTTTGGTCGTTTGCTGATATTGTTTTAAATCCTCGAAAGCGTTATGAAAATCGGTTTTTAAAGATGTAAAAGCATCCACAGCCAAGACACAATCAAAACTGGAATATTCTTGCGGATACGAATTACTATCCAGAAAAATGACCTCGCGAAATTGTTGCGACCAGCTTAAAAGTTGTTGTTTAAAGTGCTCTGGATTTGAAATATGTTTATGAATAGAAACTCTCAAAAAAGTATAATTTTTAGATTTCAAAATTACGACAAAAAAAATCCTTCGATAAAATAATACTCAAAAATTATTGGCACACTTTTTAGTACACCGAATTAAGACTTATTATGAAAGCAGATTTTTAACATAAAATCACAATTAATAACTCTAAAAAACATTATTTATTAATCAAATTTTAAAAAACCCATGAAAACAATTGCAAAATTAGGATTGACTTCTGTAGTAATCATCGCATTACTATTTTCTTGTAAAAAAGCTGATAATTCTTCGTATGGAGAATCGGCAGATATGAAAGTTTCAGCAGATAGTACGGCTGTTTCATCATCGGCAGCGGTAGTCGATAAAAACAGTAAGCAAAAATTTATTCGAACTGCCGATATTAAATTCAAGGTCAAGAATGTCGTCAAGTCTACCTATGCAATTGAAAACGCTACTCAAAAATTTGGCGGTTATGTTACCTACACCAATTTACAAAGCAATATTCACGATCAGATTAAAACGAAAATCAGTCAGGATAGTACGCTTGAAACTACGAAATATACGGTCGAAAATAATATTACAATTCGTGTTCCTAACACGCAGCTTGATACTGTTATAAAAACTATTGCCAAACAAATTGATTTTCTTGATTTCAGGGTAATTAAAGCCGATGATGTTTCATTGAAATTATTATCGAATCAGCTTTCGCAAAAAAGAAGTGCAACGAACGAAAAAAGAGTTGAAAATGCAATTGATGCCAAAGGCAAAAAACTAAATGATGTTATTGAAGCCGAAAATACGCTGGCCAACCAAAAAGAAGCCAACGACAATCGTACCATTGATAATTTATCATTAAAAGATCAGATTAATTTTAGCACTATTACTTTGCAGCTTTATCAAAATGAAACCATCAGACAAGAAACAATGGCAAGCGAGAAAAACAGCAATGCTTACAAACCAAATCTATGTTTGCAAATTCTCGATTCGCTTAAAAATGGCTGGTATATTCTTGAATCAGTTTTTATTTTCTTAATTAATCTTTGGCCATTCATTTTAATTGGTTTAGGTGGATTTTTTCTTTATAAAAAATACGGGAAGAAATAAGAAAAGTGTTAATAAATTAGCAATTTCATAATGAAAAATTCGTTATATTTGATATAGCATTAAATTAAATACAATTTAAAGTTATAATGATTATTGAATCCTCAATAAAATAACGATAAAAACAGATTTTCATTTTATTAGGGAATTCAGATTTAAGATGTTTATCAGCAAATAAATTATATTTTTTTAACCTTATTAAATCTACTATTATGAAAATCGCTACCATTATTGTCCGCGTTTTAATTGGTCTTTTATTGCTTTTTGCTTCGATAAGTTATTTCTTTCATCTGGCACCTGAACAGGAAACAACAGGAAACTTTAAAGCTTTTAATGTTGGTTTAATGGCCTCTACGTATATTATGCCTTTAGCAAAGTCGATTGAATTGCTTTGCGGAATTGCTTTTGTAACCGGGCGTTATGTAACATTGGCCAATATTTTGATCTTACCTATTACGGTAAACATTTTGTTCATCAATTATTTTTTAGCTCCGGAAGGTTTACCAATTGCGGTTTTATTGTTCCTGGCTAACTTATTCTTGATTTACAGATATTGGGATAATTATAAATCAGTTTTTACCAGATAATCTTTATATTTAAAATACAGAAACCCGATACTTTCTTGAGCATCGGGTTTCTTATTTAATAAAGACTCAACGTTATAATCTCTATTAATTTGCCTTATTGTGTTCTGTCCAAACCAGATCTGTTACTTTATAACCAATATCCTGAGCTTTAATCAGGTAGTCTGCTTTTATACTTTCCGGCATTGTAGTTTCTCTTGAAAGTAACCACATGTATTTTAAATTTTCACCGGCAACAAGTGCATACTTGTAATTTTCATCAATAGCAATTACATTGTATCCGGCATAAAAAGGACCAAAAAATGAGACCTTAAGCATACCAATATTGTCTTTTTTGACAAATTTGGCTTTTCCTATGCTTTCTTCCCATTTGTCTTTTTTGACATTGTAGCCCTTATTATCTACTCTTATCGTTCCGTTATCGTTTAAAGAATATTCGGCTGTGACATTGTTGAGATCTTTTTCATACTTAAAATCCAGTCTGGCAATTTCGTACCATTTTCCTAAGTATTTCGATTTGTCAAAATTAGTGACTGCTTTTGCTTTTTCCGGAATTGTCGCTCCACAGGAATAAAGCGCAAGTGCAACTCCTGCCCCAATAAGAACCGGAGCTATATATCTATTTTTCATAATATTATCTTTTAGACTTGTAAAGATAACCTGAGAAACCTAAATTTAATTTACAACATTTCTATCTGATTTTATATTTTTTCTGCTACCAATATATAATCTCTCCGAGATATAAAATTTATATGTTATGCTTTAAGTTCATTCAACTCCGTTAGGAGTTTAATATTGGTAGGGAAAAAAAAGTGGTTGATAAAAGTATCCCGTAGGGACAGCATAAATAAAACAATAAAAAACCGCCAATCCCAAAAATATTGGAATGGCGGTTTTAAATTATGATGTCCGTAGATTATACGTGTAAAGCTCTATTATCTGTAGCGGCCAATGCTGCTTCTTTTACCGCTTCCGCGAAAGTTGGATGCGCATGGCTCATTCTTGAAATATCTTCAGCAGACGCTTTGAATTCCATTGCTGTAACTGCCTCAGCAATTAAATCAGCTGTACGTGCTCCAATCATGTGAACTCCTAAAACTTCATCAGTTTTAGCATCAGCAATGATTTTTACAAATCCGTCAAGATCTCCACTAGCTCTTGCACGACCTAATGCTTTGAAAGGAAAACTTCCCACTTTATACTCCGTTCCTGAAGCTTTTACCTGCTCTTCAGTTTGTCCAACTGCAGCAACTTCCGGCCAAGTGTACACTACACCAGGAATTAAGTTATAATCGATATGTGGTTTTTGACCTGCTAAGATTTCAGCAACCATAGTTCCTTCTTCCTCTGCTTTATGTGCCAACATTGCTCCACGAACAACATCTCCAATTGCGTAAATATTTGGAACATTTGTTTGTAAATGATCGTTTACTTCAACTTGTCCTCTGTCTGAAATTTTTACTCCTGCTTTGTCAGCGTTCAATCCGTCTGTGTACGGACGACGACCAACAGAAACTAATGAATAATCTCCTTCAAGAGTGATTGTTTCTCCTTTTGCATTTTCAGCCTGAACTACAACAGCATCGCCGTTTCTTTCTACTGATTTTACTTTGTGAGAAACGTAGAATTTCATTCCTTGTTTTTTCAACACTTTAGTCAATTCTTTAGACAAAGAACTATCCATTCCAGGAATGATTCTGTCCATGAATTCCACTACAGAAACCTGAGCGCCTAAACGTAAGTAAACTTGTCCAAGCTCAATTCCGATAACTCCACCACCAATAATTACCAAGTGTTTTGGAACTTCTTTTAAAGCCAAAGCTTCAGTAGAAGTGATGATTCTTTCTTTATCGATTTTGATGAACGGTAAAGAAGATGGTTTTGAACCTGTAGCGATTACAGCATATTTAGTTTCGATAGTTTCTGATGTTCCGTCAGCTTTTGCAACTGCAATGTGCGTTGCGTCTACAAAAGAACCTAAACCATTAAAAACAGTGATTTTATTTTTATCCATTAAGTAGTTGATTCCACCTACGGTTTGATCTACAACGGCTTGTTTACGCGCGATCATTTTCTCTAAATTGATTTTTACATCTCCCGAAACCTCGATTCCGTGATCTGCAAAATGAGCAATTTCTGCATAATGATGAGAAGAAGATAATAATGCTTTTGAAGGGATACAACCTACGTTAAGGCAGGTTCCGCCAAGAGAGTTATACTTTTCTACAATTGCTGTTTTGAAACCTAATTGTGCGCAACGAATTGCTGATACATATCCGCCAGGACCTGAACCTATAATGACTACGTCAAATGAACTCATAGTTTGTAAATTTTATTTTTAGCGATACAAAATTAAGGAATAAAGTTTTGTTTAAAGTTTAAATGCCAATGTTTTTTGTGTGAAATTTTGGGTTTGTGTTTTGCCACGAAGACTCTAAGACACGAAGTTTTTTTACAATGCGAATTTTACCGCAAAGAGCGCTAAGATTTACGCAAAGGTTCGCAAAGTTTTATTTAAGTTTTTGCTAAGCAAAGTTAAGAACACAAAGCAAGCAACCTAAAACTTGATACCTGAAACCCAAAAACCTTTGTCGCTCTGAAACTAAAAACTTAGAACCTTAGCAACTCAGAACCTTAGTATCTTTAAAAAATCACCGTCGAATTCTTCACTTCGCTAATCATAAACATACTTTGCGTGCTGCCAATGTGTTGCAAAGAGGTTAATTTAGTTACTAAAAATTCCCTGTATTCTTCCATATCTTTTACTAATACTTTCAGGATGTAATCGTAATCGCCGCTTACGTGATGGCATTCTAAGACTTCGTTGAGTTTGATGACTTCGCTTTCGAATTTGGTTAGGAATTCTTTGGTGTGTTGAATGAGTTTTAAATGGCAGAAAACTACAAATCCTTTATCTATTTTGGTTTTATCTACTAATGCTACGTAGTTTTTGATAATTCCTTCGCGCTCTAACTTTTTGATGCGTTCGTAAACTGCGGTTACTGACAGATTCAGTTTTAAGGATAATTCTTTGGTTGTTTTTTTACTGTCGGTTTGTAATAAAACGAGGAGTTTTTTATCTGTAGCGTCTAATGTCATTTTTGATGATTTTAGGAAATGAAAGAAAATCTATCGATTTGGTATTTCTAAATCAAATTTAGATAAATAATCTTTACTAAATCATTATATAGTTTTAAAATCTAATTATAAACTTTATGATTGATTAATTTTCTTAATAAACGTTATTTTGAATAGGATTTCTTTTGAAAACAGGTTTCATAGCCCAGATTGTAGAGGAAAGCCCGGAGTAAAAAAGGCAAAAGTTTCCTGGTCTAAAAAAGCGACCAACGGAAGCTCTTTTTAGACCATTGGAAACTTTGCCTTTTTTATGTCCCGATAGCTATCGGGATGAAACGGAAAGCTGGAAATAGCTCCTGATTAAAATCAAATCCCAAATTTTAAATTCCAAATTCCAATGAAAATATCAATGACAAACTCAATTTCAAATAACAACAAACGATAAACAACAAACCACAAACAATAAACTATATGAAAAACTTTAACCCAGCAGATAAAATTCAGGATTTGCAATACTTTGGGGAATTTGGGGGTGTGAATCCTTCGATTTCTGATTCTTCGACTTACACTTTTCTTTCGGCAAAAACGATGTTCGATACTTTTGAGGGAAATATGGAGGGCTGTTATTTGTATTCGCGCCATTCTTCGCCTAGTAATTTATATCTGGATCAGGCTTTGGCAGCGATGGAAGGCACGGAAACGGCAAATGTTTCAGCTTCGGGAATGGGCGCGATTACGCCTACTCTATTACAATTGTGTGGCGCGGGCGATCATATTGTTTCAAGCCGAACTATTTATGGCGGAACGTATGCTTTTTTGAAAAATTTTACGCCCCGTTTTGGCATTGAAACGAGCTTTGTAGACATTACAAAACTGGATATTGTAGAAGCTGCGATTACACCAAAAACGAAAGTTTTGTATTGCGAAACGGTAAGTAATCCGTTATTGGAAGTAGCTGATATTGCTGGTTTGGCAAAGATCGCTAAAAAACATAATTTGAAATTAGTGGTGGATAATACCTTTTCGCCTCTGTCTGTTTCTCCAGCAAAATTAGGCGCTGACATTGTGATTCATAGTTTGACAAAATACATTAACGGAAGCAGCGATACGGTTGGTGGTGTGACTTGTGCTTCGAAAGAATTTATCAATGGGCTGAAAAACGTAAACTCCGGCGCGAGTATGCTTTTGGGGCCAACGATGGATAGTTTACGATCAGCTTCGGTGATGAAGAATCTTCGTACGTTGCATATTCGTATCAAACAACACAGTCATAATGCGCATGTTTTAGCTGACAAATTCGAAAAAGACGGACTTAAAACGGTTTATCCGGGATTGAAAAGTCACCCGAGTCATGAATTATACAAAACGATGATTAATCCTGAATATGGTTTTGGAGGAATGCTGACAATTGACGTTGGTACTTTGGAGAAAGCCAATGAATTGATGGAATTGATGCAAGCCAGAAATTTGGGTTATTTGGCGGTAAGTTTAGGGTTTTACAAAACGCTTTTTAGCGCGCCGGGAACTTCGACTTCGAGTGAGATTCCGCTGGAAGAACAACACGAAATGGGTTTGACGGATGGTTTGATTCGTTTTTCGATTGGGTTGGATAACGATATTGAGCGTACTTATGAGATGATGAAGGCTTGTATGGTGGAATTAGGGGTTCTATAGGTTTATTTCAGAGAGATTCCCGGAGAGTTTTCACAGAGATGCACTAAGTTATTTCACGCAGATTTTAAAAGATTGAAGCAGATCAACGCAGATTTATTTATTATTGTAAGCCTAAAAAAAAATCTATTTCAATCTGCTTAAATCTGCAGACCCGAGCGACAGCGAACAGGCGAAGCAATCTGCGTGAAACAAAATCATATTAATCCTCTAATCTGTGGCAAAAAATAAAAAGCCGTTCTGAAATCGATCAGAACGGCTTTCTCATTTATAATTTATAATTCACAATTAATAATTATCTATGCTTCTGCAGGGAAATTAAGTTTACTGTTTTTTCTACTGTAGGTAAAGTAAATCACAAGTCCGATTAGTAACCAGATGGTGAAATAAATCCAGTTCCAAACGCTTAATTCTGCCATCATGTAAAGGCAACAGATTAATCCTAAAAGCGGAATTAAAGACAGATTTTTTCTGAAAGCCCAAACGGCTAAACCAACTAAAACGAAAAGGAATATCCACATTGGGATTTTGTGTTTGAATAAGCTAAAACCTGATTCGTATTTTAAGGAATCACTGATTGGCAATCCTTTTACAACCTCAGCGTATTTAGCATCGTTGTCTTGGTATTGACTTAGTAAATGTTCTAAATCGGCAGTTTTTGCGGTTTTATTTTGAACATCGATACTTTCTAAATAATTGAAAACTCTCGCTGATTGTTCTTTGTCGAGAGAGGTAATAATCGTCGTTGCATCGTTTGTTTGTGCATCATTATTTATAAAAGCCATTGTCGCTTTACTGTTGAAGGCGAAAGCATAATACAATCCGGCAATCATTAAAACAGGCAAGATAAATTTGGAATTTACATAAGGTGTTTTGAATTTCCCTCTTGGAATCTCCGGTTTATTTTGTAAAACCAAAACTCCTGCACAAACCAATACAAAGGCAAATAATGTCCCAATACTACATAAATCCGTAACCATCGTCAGGTTCAGGAACAAGGCTGGAACTGCAACAACAAAACCGGTTACAATAGTTGCAAATGAAGGTGTTTTGAATTTTGGATGCACAGTAGAAAATTTCTTTGGCAATAAACCATCACGGCTCATACTCATCCAGATACGAGGTTGTCCCATCTGGAAAACCAAAAGAACGCTCGCCATAGCCACTACAGCACTTACGGCTATAATTCCTGACATCCATTTAAGGTTTAATTTATCGAAAACAAACGCCAGAGGATCTCCAACATTTAGTTCGTTATAACGCACCATTCCGGTTAAAACCAAGGCAATGGCAATATATAAAATAGTACAAATAATAATCGCCCACATCATACCACGTGGTAAATCACGTTGCGGATTTTTACATTCTTCGGCAGTTGTTGAGATCGCATCGAAACCAATATAAGCAAAGAAAACGGCTGAAACTCCTTTTAAAACACCACTTACTCCATTTGGTGCAAACGGATCCCAATTGGCTGTATCTACATAAAATACTCCAACTGCAATTACTAAAAGTACGATACAAAGTTTTACAATCACCATTAAGTTACTTGCGTTACGAGATTCTTTCATACCTCTGTAAACCAAAGCGGTAATTAAAACAATGATGAACAATGCCGGCAAATCGGCAACGAAATGGAAAGATCCAATTGTTGGCGCTGTTGTCCAGGCTGTATACGCTTCCTGTAAACCTCTACCCAAATTGTCGTATGATTTTCCGCCCTGCATTAAAGCTGTGGCATCTTTGAATCCGTTTGAAGCGGTTAGATAATCCATCTGAATCCATTGCGGGAGATGAATTCCGCCACTCTGGAGCAGTCCGGTAAAATAATCACTCCACGATATGGCGACCGTTATATTCCCAACTGCATATTCCATGATTAAAGCCCAGCCTATTATCCAGGCGATTAGTTCTCCAAAAGCAACATACGAGTACGTATAAGCACTTCCTGAAACGGGAACCATTGAGGCAAATTCGGCGTAAGCAAAGGCCGCAAAACTACAGGCTAATGCTGTAAATAAGAACAAGAAAATAACCGCTGGACCACCGTCAGCACTGGCTTTTCCGATAGTACTAAAAATTCCGGCTCCTACAATAGCAGCAATCCCGAAAGCAGTTAAATCTTTGGTCGTTAAATGTTTTCCTAATGCATTATGACCGTCTGCTTCGTTTTTTGCAACTTGTTTCAGAATATCTTGTACCGTTTTTTTTCGGAATAAACCTGATAATGCCATATATGGTTTTACTTTTAAAATTAATTTAAATCGGTGTTTGCGGTTTTATTTTGCAAATAATGCAAAAATTATCCTGATTTCAAATATATAAAACGATTTTGTTTTATCAGTGAATTATTTTTGCCACGAAGGCGCTAAGTCACAAAGTTTTTTTTTGCACGCGGGTTTTAACTGGTAAAACGGATTAACGCGGGTTTCTTTTTAGTCTTTGTCAAAAAAAATCTGCTAAATCTGCCAAATCTGCGAGAGAAAAAATTTAGCCACAGATTAAAATGATTAACACAGATTATTTTAATATGAATTTCACGCAGATTTAAAATGATTTAAGCAGATGTGCGCAGATTAATTTATTAAATCTAAATTAAATCTGCTTTAATCTGCAGAATCTGCGTGAAGCAAAATCATTTTAATCCTGTAATCTGTGGCAAAACCTTTCCATACAGATTTATAAATAAAAAATCCGTGTTCATCCGCGTTTTCACGAAGTGAATCCGTGTCATCCGTGTGCCATCTCTCAACGTAGACAGCTTCTTAAAATACTAACCGGATGTTGTGCTTCTCTACTAGTTCCGTCATAAATTTGATGGCGGCAACTGGTTCCTGCGGCAGCGATTTTTACATTTTCGGCGGTGGCACGCACTTTTGGGAATAAGGTATCCTCTCCCATTTGCATGCTTACCTGATAATGTTCTTTTTCGTAACCAAACGATCCTGCCATTCCGCAACAGCCTGAATTGTAAATTGTAACTGTATTATTCGTTGGTAAATTCAACATCGCGAAAGTCGCTTCAACCGAACTCAATGATTTTTGATGGCAATGTCCGTGAATCTTGATTTCTTTCTTTTCTTCAGAGAATGAATCCGGTTTTATTTTTCCGTCGATGATTTCTTTTTTAAAGAATTCTTCGATGGTAAAAGCACTTTGCGACACTTTTTCGGCAGCTTCTTTATCATCAGCCAAACGCAAATACTCGTCTCTAAAGGTCAGAATTGCCGAAGGTTCGATACCTATTAATGGCGCTTTCGCGGAAATTAAATCCTTAAAGATATTTACGTTGATGTTCGCAATCTTTTTGGCTTCTTCCAGGAATCCTTTTGATAAATAGGTTCTTCCGCTTTCTTCGTGATCAACGATTAGCACTTCGTAACCCAATTTTGTCAATAACTCAAAAGCGTCGATTCCGATGTTTACGTCGTAATAATTCGTGAATTCGTCATTAAACAAATACACTTGACCGTTTGGGAAATCGCTTTTTTGCGGTTTATGATTCTCGTACCATTTTTTGAACGTCTTTTTTGCCAAAAGCGGAACTTGTCTTTCAGGTGCAATCCCCATGCTTTTTTTAACCAAAGATTGATTCGAAATAAAGTTGGTGATGGACGGAAACTTACTTCCCATTTTATTCAGTTTTGCGTTGTGGGCAAAAATCTTATTTCGCGTCGAGAAACCGTTTGCTTTTTGGTATTGGTATAAAAATTCAGCTTTAAGAGTTGCAACGTCAACATTACTCGGACATTCGCTGGCACAGGCTTTACAACTCACACACAACTCAAAAACTTCGTAAAGTTCTTTCTGGTCAAATTTATTTTCTTTCTCCGAATACGTCAAATATTCACGCAACGCATTGGCTCTCGCACGCGTTGTTTCTTTTTCGTTTTTGGTCGCACGATAACTCGGGCACATTGCTCCTCCTGCAGATGGCAATTTTCGGCAATCGCCAGATCCGTTGCATTTTTCGGCAGCGCGCAAAATGCCTAAACTGTCTGAGAAATCCTGAAACGTTTTAATATCCGGTTCTACCCTGCCCGAAACTACACGATGGTTTTCATCCATCTTTAAAGCGTTGACAATCTTCCCGATATTCAAAACCGAATTCGGGTCAAACGCTAATTTGATTCTTTTCAGTAATTCATAATTCGTTTCGCCAATCATAAACGGAATAAACTCGCCGCGCACAATTCCGTCGCCGTGTTCACCACTTAGCGAACCTCTGTATTTCTTCACCAAAATCGCCACATCTGTCGCGATGGTTCTAAATAATTTTAAGTCAGATGTTTTCTTCAAATTCAAAACCGGACGCAAATGCAATTCTCCCGCTCCGGCATGCGCGTAATAAATCGCACCTTGTCCGTGACGTAACATCATTGCCGAAAACTCCGCAATATAAGCTGGTAAATCGCTCAACTCAACGGCAGTATCTTCAATAGAATCGGCTGCTTTGTCGTCTCCAACAATACTTCCTAAAAGTCCGAGACCCGCTTTTCTAAGTTCGTTTACTTTTTCAATATCGGCTCCGTAAATTTTTACGAGCGCGTAACCAAAATTATTTTTTTCTAAATCGGCCACTAAAGCATTTGCTTGTCTTTCTGCATCTTCAGGATCATGCGAAGCCACTTCAAACATCATAATTGCTTTGGGTTCTCCAACCAAAAAGAATCTATTTTTTACATGTTCTCTGCTTGTTTTGGTACAATCTAAAATCGTATCGTCGATCATTTCTGCTGTGTACAAATGATGTTTCATTGCTACCACAACAGATTCCAGCGATTCCTGAATGCTGTGATAATGCGCCACGACCATAATATTATTCGCAGGCGGCAAATCGTCAACTTTTAAAGTAATTTCATAAGTAAAAGCCAAAGTTCCTTCGCTTCCGCAAAGTAATTTCCCCACGTTTATTGTTGGTTCCGTTCCGCCAAATAAATCCGATTTTAAGAGAATATCAACGGCATAACCTGTATTTCGCCTGTGAATTTCCGGTTTCGGAAACTCTTTTATAATTTCGTCCTGCGTTGCTTTTACCGAAAGTTCATCGTAAAGGCTTTTGTATATTTTATTTTCTAAAGTATTTCCTTTGGTTTTCTCCATAAATTCAGCCGAAGTAAGATCCTTAAAAACTACTTCAGATCCATCGCTCAAAAGTCCTTTGATTTCTACAATTTTATCGCGCGTTACACCATATCTGATAGAAGTTGTCCCGGAAGAATTATTCCCCACCATTCCGCCAATCATACAGCGGTTTGTAGTCGAAGTATTCGGACCAAAAAATACGCCGTGAGGTTTCAGAAACAAATTCAGTTCGTCGCGAATCACACCGGGCTGCACCGTAACTGTTTTTTTAATCGGGTCAAAATTCAGGATTTTGGTGAAGTTTTTCGAAACATCGACCACAATTCCGTCACCAACCGTTTGTCCGGCAAGCGAAGTTCCGGCCGTTCTTGGCGTAATTGAAATTTTATGCTGAGCAGCAAACCTGATTATTTTACTAATATCTTCGATCGTTTTAGGCACAGCAACCGCTTTGGGTCTAATCCTGTACACCGAAGCATCTGTCGAATAAAGCGTTTTATGAAGATCATCGTATAAAAGTGTGCCTTCGAGCGTGCCGGCGAATTGCTCTAACTGAGATTGGGTCAACATGTAAATGGTGCGTTTTAAAAAAAATATTTCCTCAAAAACTGAGACAACAAATATAAATATATAGCATCGTAAAATGGTACAAATTGGCAATTTATGTAATCGCTTCCCTCATATTTTATAAAATTAAAGACTAATTCTGTAAAACGCAGAAATGCGGAAATCACTAATTTTAAGATTTTACATTTTTACGCCTTTTACAATTATGGAAAATTTTCTGCAAGATGTCTTCAAACATTTAGAAACCTATTATTACAGCATTGTCGATCTTACACCAAAATTTATTCTCGCCGTCGCCGTAATTCTCGTCTCCTGGTTTATCGCAACCCGCGTAGGTATTTTTGCCGGAAACCGACTCAAAGTAAGAATGCACGACCGACTTTTGGCGACTTTTATTGCCCGCCTCATAAAATCTGTCCTTATTATTATTGGCGTTCTCATCATGTTCAAGATCATTGGTCTTGACGGAATCGCACAAAGTATGCTTGCCGGTGCCGGAATCTCGGCTTTTGTGATTGGTTTTGCGCTTAAGGATATTGGCGAAAATTTCCTTGCCGGAATTCTGCTCGCCTTCAAACGTCCGTTTTCTATTGGCGATATTATCGAAAGCAACGGCGTAAAAGGCGAAGTCATCAACCTTAACCTTCGTGATACCGAAGTCAAAAGCGACTCGAAAATTATTTATATCCCCAATGCACTTTTAATAAAAAATACGCTCATCAATTACAACAACGCCGGATTTCTCCTGCAGACTTTTACCGTAGGACTCGAATTTGGCTCTGATTATAATCGTGCTATCGAACTCGTAAAAGAAGTTCTCGAGAGCAACGACGATGTAACCGACAAAGATCATAACGATTCGGCTATAATTACCGATGTCACCGCCGGCGTAGCTCAACTCAACATTCGCTACTGGGTGCAAACCGGTACTGCAACCAACAAAGCCGAAAACCGCTCCAAAATTATTTCTGAAGTGCTAAATGCTTTAAAAGAAAATGAATTCGTACTTAAATAAGGTTCTGAGACACTGAGATACTAAGATACTGAGAAGCTAAGTTTCTGAGATTTCTGCTTTACGCGATTGTCGTCATCCTGGGCGAAGTCGAAGGCTTTTGAAAACATAATGCTTCTTCTGTTTTGGAATTTGGAATTTGAGATTTAAAAATTAGAATTTATAATTGTCATCCTGAGCGAAGTCGAAGGCTTTTGAAAACAAAACTCAAACATTATCGAAAACGCAAAATTGGAATTTGGAATTTTAATTAGGAGCTATTTCCTGCTTTCCTTCCAATCTTTTGTGTCCGCCGCGGCGGACACAAAAGGATTTTCCCTCCCATCAGGGCTAGGGCTTTAGGTTTCATAAGAAGTTTTGTTGTAAAATTAATTGACAAGAAATAGTTACCCGGCAATGCCCTTCAATATTTACAATCCCTACTTACAGCACTTTACTTTGTTTTGTTGACAGTGTAAATTCCGCCCACAAGTAAAATGATGCCCAGTCCTAAATAAAGGTATCCCTGTTGTTTACCGGATTCGTTTGACGCATTAATTTTTAGTCCTAATAAATTGATTTCTTTTGTATTATCAGCTATTTTGTTGATACCTATATATCCCACACCGAGACTAATAACGATTAGAATTATTCCTATTATTTTTGATGGATTCATGTTTTTTGAATTTAATTGTTTCTCTAATTTAAGAAAAATATTTTTCAATCAGACTATAATATTCATTTTATCCTAATTGATTAGCGAAATAGTGGGTAGTAAATCTATGTGTTCTTTTGGTGCTCGATTGCATTGAGGGCTCTTTTTCATAAGAAGGTTTTATTATTTTGAAATTTAAACACTCAATAAAAACAAATCTTCCCAGACATCTACATAATCTCCATTTTCAGCAATCAAAAGTCTGGTTCCTGGTGGCAAGCCTAAATAAGGAAGTATCAACGGACAATAATCCTCTAAATACTCTGCATGCATTGGTTTAAAAAAGTTATCATCTTCTAAATATTCTCCTGACCAGATGTACCAGCCATTTGTACCTCCTTCAATAGGAAGTCGCAATGCGTGTATTGGCATTGTTTTACTTTTTTCTTTTATATCTAAAGTGATTCCAACTTTAGATGCATCTCACAAGATTCAAATTTAAACTCATATTTACTACAAATATCTTGTTGAATTTTTATAAATCCATTTTTGACATTAATTATTATATACATTCTGAAGTTCACATAAGCATCTCGCCTGATTTAATTTGCGCGCACTAGCGGGACACTCTTTATGGGCACTGATTGCAAATAACGCTATCGGAGTAAGGAAAACCGTAAATTAAAATTAAATCAAATAGTTAACTTTACTTTTCAATATATATATAACATAAAAAATTATTTCAAATTCGTTTTTTATGTAGTATTTTTATTATAAAAAAAACGTAACTTAGCAAACAAGGAATATTTTAATTATTTGAGAACAAAAAGTATAATAATTTGTTATGGCAAAAAATCATTTTGGAAAACCATTCGATGATGGTACAAAAGCTAAGTTGGAAATTTTTAGAAATTATTTAGTTGAATGGTTACCTGTTTTTATTTCTTCATATGAAACAATTCATTGGGAAAATATTTTTATATATGATTTTTTTTCTGGTGAAGGCAAAGATATAAATGGAACAATTGGAAGTCCTTTAATTATTTTAGATGTATTGAATGAATATGAAGAATTAATAGCTAAAACAAAAGTAAAGATCAATATAATTTACAATGAAAAAGATGAAAAAACTTTTTCAATTCTATCAAAACATATAAATGATTTTCAATATAATAAAGATAAAATTTTTGTTCACTTATACAACAAACCTTTTCAAGTCTTATTTCTTGAATTATATCCAAAGATGATTGCTCATAATAATCTTCCTAAATTAATGATTTTAGATCAATTTGGAATTAAAGAAATTTCTAATGAGATATTTAAAAAACTTATAAGTTTCAAAAGAACTGATTTTATTTTTTTCATATCATCTTCTTTTGTTAGGAGATTCAACGAACTACCCGAATTCAATTCTTATTTATCCATTACAAAAGAAAATTTTGAGGATTCTAAACCTTTTCATTCACATAAAGTTGTTTTTGAATACTATAAATCACTAGTTGACACAAACTATATGCTAGCACCTTTTTCAATAAAAAAAGGCATAAACATATATGGGCTTATTTTTGGTTCAAATCATACTTTAGGATTGGAAAAATTTTTAAAAGTTGGATGGAAGATTAATCCACACACTGGAGATGCGAACTATAATATTGATGAAGAAAAAATTATAGATGGACAGTTATCCGTTTTTGAAGAAGAAAATACAATTAAGAAGTTAGGAGTTCTCGAATTTATGTTAAGAGATCTTATATTGAATAAAAAGGAATCCTCATTATATAATATTTATTTACAAACATTAGATTTTGGCTGCTTACCTAAGCACTGCAATGATATCTTAAAAAAGCTTGAAAAAGAGAATAAAATTATGAGTGTCAAAACTAAAACTGAAAAAATACATAACTTAGCAACTCTAAATGATATTAAAATAAATTTAAAGTGAAATATTCAAAAATAGAATGGACTGATGCCACATGGAATCCTTCCACTGGATGCAATAAAATTACATCTGGATGTAAAAACTGTTATGCTGAGGTTATGGCAAAAAGACTTCAGGCAATGGGTGCTCCTGGATATGAAAACGGGTTTGAATTTACTTTAATGCCTGACCGACTAGAACTTCCAAAAAAAATAAAAAAACCTACAAAGTTTTTTGTTAATTCGATGAGTGATTTATTTCATGAAAAAATGCCTTATGATTTCCTAGATAAGGTTTTTCAAACAATTGAAGCTACTCAAAAGCATCAATATCAAATTCTAACAAAAAGAGAAAATATTTTAGATGATTATTTTAAGACTCGCAAAGTACCTAAAAACGTTTGGTTAGGTGTAACTGTAGAAAATGCAAAATGCAAAAACAGAATAGATATTCTACGAAAAATTGATGCCGAAATTAGGTTTTTATCTATTGAACCCTTGATTGGAAATATAGGTAAATTAGATTTAAAAAATATTCATTGGGTTATTGTTGGTGGTGAGAGCGGACATAAAGCTAGACCAATGAAACCTGAATGGGCAATTGATATTCAAAAGCAATGTGATGAACAGGGTGTTGCCTTCTTCTTTAAACAATGGGGTACATGGGGAGAAGATGGTGTCAAAAGAAGTAAAAAAGCAAATGGAAGAGTTTTATTGGGTAAAGAATGGAATGAGGAGCCAGAGATAGAGTTTGCTTCATAACTTTTCAGATGGTGCTAGCACCTTTTTTTTCTGAAAATTATGTAATAATTTTATAAATATTCTATTTAATTGCTCTACCCCTTCCCCCAAATCCTGGTATTCAAATCCAGTTCATGAACAATATCATGCATAAACTGAACAATCGAAAGATCATCTGTAAGTAAATCGGGTACTAAAAGCGACGTATGTATAGGCGCTTCGAAGTAATTGTTGCTTAGCGGGAAAGCGATATACATTTTTGAACTTATAAACGAAAGCGAAATCGTTTCGTCGGATTTATTGTTTAAGTCTAAAATTCTTTCCATCATGGCGGGCGTTAAGATATATCTTGCCTCGATTTGATTTCTGGAATAAGTAACAAACTGGTTGTCGAAATTGGTGTTTTCTAACTGAACAATTTCGGTATTTCCAAAACTGAAAATATTTTTAGAGAACCATGCGCCAACCGTATTTCCAAAGCTTTTTGGCCTGACAACTGTCGAAACCGTGAAATTTTTATTAAAGTCGGCTACAAAAATAATTCCTTTAAAAATCGTATGCCATTCGGTACGCGTTCCGTTTTTGGTTTGCGTTTCGGTTTTATATTCGGCGTGAACTTCGGCAAACGAAAAAGAAGTTTTATCGACAGTTCCGCTTATTAAATCCTGTGTTTTATAGCGATCCGGTTCTGTTGTAAAAAGGTCAGAATCTATAAATTCACCTTCCGTAAGTCCGCTTTGAGGTACAAAAGTGAGGCTTTCGTTGATCTTTTTTAATGCCGTTGCTACGACATTCATTTTATAAGCTACTTTGTATTTTTGGGCATCACCATCGATCTGAAAAAGCATTACAATACCCACAATTATCGGAATCAAACTCAATATAATAGCCACGGTTGCGGCTCCTATAAGCAATCCGCCCACGATAAGTAATGCTGCAATACCAAATACGGTGTAACAAACGGTATAAGTCGACGCAATTTTTTTTCGGTCAACTTCTAATGTATTCAAAACCTCCTGCAAGGCGGGATTATTACTAATTTCTGAATCCATTAGCGATTAAAAAGCTCTTTTGCACTAATATTTTTACGCTCTTCTTCGGCCGTTGCCAAAACTTCGATTGGAGTATAACTCAACATTCCGGCAAATAAATTACCAGGAAACATCATAATAGCGTTATTAAAATCTGTCACCACAGCATTATAGGTTCTTCTGGCAGCAGCAATTTGTTCTTCGCTTTCTGTCCAGGTCGTTTGCAAATTAGTAAAGCTTGCGTTTGCTTTTAGATCAGGATAATTCTCGACATTTACCATTAAACCTCTTACCGTAGTGCTCAATTCTGCATCAAGACTTGCTTTTTCGGTATCACTAACAGAACCGGAAGTTGCTTTGGCACGAAGCTCAACGATTTTTGTTAAAGTACTTTGTTCGTAATCTGTATATTGTTTTACAATTTCAACCAGATTCGGAATTAAATCAAAACGTTTTTTCAGCATCACATCAATAGCCGAAAAAGCATTCGTTACCTGATTTCTTTTTCCGATAAGGGAATTATAATAAAAGATCCATAAAAAGATAAAGAGGATAAGGATGGGTAAAATAACAAACATGAATTTAGTTTTAATTGGTTGGGTTCAAATATAAAAAACAAAATGAATCTTTTTTAAATTTTCATACGGTATTTCTTAAATTATGATAAAAATATAAACATGTATTTTACTGTAATTAAATTGGAGATTTAAATCCTGAATTTCGGTTAACAAACCTAAAATTGCGCTTTCAAGAAGATTTCGGCATTAGATTTGCTTGCCCTTTATTTTGTTTATTGTTTAAAATACTGAAACCCAAACAGGAAATTTGCGGTTAAATTTCGTTTTCAAAATCAATCTTTGTTTTTCGATAAAATTATAAATCATAAAAAACACAAGCTATTATATGAAAACCAAATAAATACCGTTCAAATTATAATTATTAATTATTTATTATAGTCCGCTAAAAAAACTATTTTTGGTTTCTGTTAAAAAAGATTGAAATGCATAAAAATCAGCAAGTACTTTTCTCTATTATATTTTTATTTTTCGTTGGATTAATTTCTAATGCACAGGAAAAAATAATTTACCCTAAAAACGAATTTAGAGGTGTCTGGATTGCAACCGTTGTCAATATCGACTGGCCGAAAACAGCCATTGACGGTGTCGAAAAAGAAAAAGCTGATTATCTTGAGATTTTAGAAGCTTACAAAAAGCTCAATTATAATGCGGTAATCGTTCAGATTAGAAGTGTTGGAGATTCTTTCTACCCATCAGAATTTGCGCCCTGGTCACGTTTTTTAACCGGTAAAGAAGGTGTGGCTCCCAATCCTTATTACGATACATTGGCCTGGATGATTGAGGAAGCGCATAAAAGAGGTTTTGAATTTCATGCCTGGCTTAATCCGTACCGTGCTACTTTCGATTTAAACAAAAATCTTTTAAGCCCTAATCACGACATTTTTAAACATCCGGAATGGATGATAGAATATGCCGGAAAATATTATTACGACCCTGCATTACCTGAAGTTCAGCAACATTTGACCAAAGTTGTAAAAGAAGTGGTTGACAAATACGATATCGACGCGATTCATTTTGATGATTATTTTTATCCTTATACAGTACCCGGAAAAACGTTTAACGATACGGCATCGTATAGAAAATATGGTGCGGGTTTAACCCTTTCGGACTGGCGTCGTGCGAATGTGAGCAGCTTTGTACACACAATTTCGACTACGATAAAAGCCAGTAAACCATGGGTACAATTCGGAATCAGTCCGTTTGGGGTTTGGCGTAATAAATCAATGGACCCAAAAGGTTCTGAGACACAATCGACATCCAATTACGATGATTTATACGCAGATCCTGTTTTATGGATGGACCAAAAGTGGATCGATTATATCCTGCCGCAATTGTACTGGAGTATGAATAACCCAAGGGCTTCGTACTCGAAATTAGTAAAATGGTGGTCAGAAAACTCTAATAATACGGCTCTTTATATTGGTCATGCTTCATATAAAATTAGAGGCGATAGTGACAAAAGCTGGAACTTTGTAAGCGAAATTCCAACCCAGATTGATTTTGCGAGAAGTTTCAAAAAAGTAGGCGGAAGTGCGTATTTCAGTTCTAAATGGTTCATGAACAAAAATGCTGATGTTGTAAGGGTTTTAGAAGAAAATCAATATAAATATCCTGCGCTTCCTGCTCCGGTTCCTAATTTAAAACATATTGTAATTGATATTCCGGTGGTGAATGAATATCAAAAAGACAGCGTACATTATGCCTTTAATATTAAAGCGCCGCTGAATACAAAGGTACGTTATATGGTAGTTTATGGCGGAGAAAGTACATCGAAAATAGACATTAACGACCCAAGTAAAATAATTGAAAAAATCACGGTTTACGAAAATGAAGGAACTATCCAGTTTTCGATCCCGGCCGAAAAAATGAATCAGTATAAAGCTTGCGCTGTAACATTTATTGATTATTTTGCGAACGAAAGTACCCCAACTACGATCGACTTAAAAAAGACATTTAAACTTTATTCACCTGCTCAGCCTAATGAAAACAGATAATAAACCCTGGTTTTGGATTCCGCTTCTTAATTTCGCATCTGGTTTACCTTATGCCATAATTATTTCAGTTTCGGTTTTAATGTACAAGAAATTAGGAATCGACAATAAATCTGTTGGCTTTTATACAAGTCTTTTTTACCTGCCTTGGGTAATTAAGCCTTTGTGGAGTCCATTTATTGATCTACACGGTACCAAAAGAAAATGGTTTTTATTGATGCAAATAATAATCTCTCTATCCTTTTTAATTATTGGATTTATTATTCCTTTAAATAATTTCTTAACTTTAAGTCTTGCTTTATTTTCTATTGCTGCATTTGCTTCTGCATCGAATGATGTTGCAACAGACGGATATTATTTATTAACATTAAAACCAGAACAACAATCTTTTTTCTTAGGTATTAGAAGTACATTTTATAAATTAGCCGGACTCACAGGAAGTGGACTTATGGTGCTGTTTGCTGGTCATCTGGAAAATAAGTACAATGATAACGTTAAGGCTTGGTCATATACAATGATTTTCGTTGGTCTGATAATGACTTTTGTTACGATATATAATTTTTTTGCTACTCCAAAAACAGAAGAAAACAATATCCTAGATAACAACTCAATTGAAAACAAAAGTTTTGGTGAAGTTTTCGCAACTTTTTTCAAAAAGAAACAAATCGGACTAGTTTTAGCTTTTATTCTTGTCTTTCGTCTAGGAGAATCGCAATTACTTAAAATGCTAAATCCTTTTTTAGTTGATCCTAAAAATGTTGGAGGAATGGGGCTACAAACTGAAGACGTTGGAATTATCTACGGAACATTAGGAATTACAGCATTGACTATTGGTGGAATTCTTGCTGGAATAGCCATATCAAAATATGGACTGACTAAATGCATGCTTCCCATGTTTTTAGCTATGCATCTTCCAATTCTTGGATTTGTTGGATTGGCGCATTTCCAGCCGGTAGAACTTTTTCATTTTCATTTAAATTTATATTTCTACGAATTCGACTCTAATCTTAACCTTTACACTTCCATTGTAGTTATAGCGGAACAATTCGGTTACGGTTTTGGATTTACAGGTTTTATGATGTATTTAATTCATGTAGCCGAAGGAGAATCAAAAACATCACATTATTCACTTGCAACCGGATTTATGGCATTAGGAATGATGCTTCCGGGAATGCTTAGCGGTTACATTCAGGAATTTTTAGGCTATCAAAATTTCTTTATTTGGGTTCTTCTGGCTACAATACCGGGTTTGATTCTTTCCCGATTTTTAGAGTTCCCAAAGGATTTCGGTAAAAAAACAGCATAACAGCTATACATATAACGCCCATGGAAATCAATGATAACATCCAGGTTGAACGAAACCTGAAAGCAATTGAATTGGAGAAAGCAGGAGAAATTGAGAAAGCAATTGCGTTATACGAAGAAAATATTAGCGAAGGTTTTAAAGGAAATCATCCTTATGACCGACTGGCAACTCTCTACAAAAACCAAATCGATCTCGACAATGAGATTAGGGTTTTAGAAAAAGCCATTATTGTTTATGAAGAAATTACTCTTGAAGACCGTTTAGAAGGTTTACCGAAACTGTTCCGTTTTAAAAACCGATTAGAGAAAGCTATTGAAACCAAAAAACAATTAGCCAAACAAAAAAAAGCAAAATTGAAATAAAACATTCTTTTAAACACATAGAAACATAGATTTTTTTGTGTGAAAAGAATAAAAAAGAGAAACTCGTTTCTCAACACATAGCTATGTGTATTTAAATAAAGTGAAACGCCTTTTCCAAGAACTAAATACTATGTTTCTATGTGTTAGAAAATTAAAAGATACTAATCTAAGCATTCTAAATCATGGGCATAAAACGAACCAATTCTGACGACATCGATTTTATAAATCTGGTTGCTTTACTCGATCAGGATTTAGCGATCAGAGACGGAGAAGATCACGCCTTTTACAATCAGTTTAATAAAACCGATGCGATAAAACATGTTATCGTTTTTTACGAAAATGATATTGCTGTGGGTTGCGGCGCTTTTAGGAAAAAAAAAGAAGATACGGTCGAAATCAAACGAATGTACGTGCATCCTGAGCATCGCAAAAAAGGAATTGCTTCTGCAGTTTTAGCAGCATTAGAAATTTGGGCGAAAGAAGTCGGTTATGCCTATACTATTCTCGAAACCGGAAAAAACCAGCCCGAAGCCATCAACTTATATCAAAAACTAAATTATACCATAATTCCAAATTATCCGCCTTACGAAAAGATGGATAATAGTGTCTGTATGAAAAAGACTTTATAATAATGAAAATGACAGCTCAAGCATTAAGACAAAAAGTGGGACAATTCTTTTTTCCCGCAGTTTTTATAAACGATACCGAAGAAAACATTCAGGAAACTGAACGATTAATAAAAGAACATAACATTGGCGGACTCACCTTTTTTCACAGCCGTGCAAGTGCTGCAACAAATTACGAAAGCAAGAAAAAAATCGTTTTTAATGATGATAGTTATCAAAAAATAAAAGATCTGATTGTTCGTTATCAAAAAGCAGCACCTACTCCACTTTTAATCAGTATTGATGCCGAATGGGGTTTAGCCATGCGCATCGAAAAGACACCTCAATATCCGTACGCGATTACACTTGGCGCTTTACCTGAGAGTAAATCGAGTTTGGTTTACCAAGTCGGCAAACAAATTGGTTTAGACCTGAAAGCCGCCGGAATTCATTATAATTTATCGCCTTTGGCAGACATTAATAATAACCCGAACAATCCCGTTATTGGTTACCGTTCTTTTGGTGAAAACAAAGAAAAAGTCGCCGATTTTTCGATTGAATATCTTAACGGAATGTCAGAAGTTGGTGTTCTGGGCTGCCTGAAACACTTTCCCGGACACGGAAACACTAATGTCGATTCGCATTTGGGATTACCGGTTTTAAACGAAACGCTTGAAGAATTATTAGAAAACGAATTATATCCTTTCATTAAAGGAATCGAAAATAATGTTGATTCTATTATGATAGGCCATCTTGCCGTTCCGAGTTTGAATGACGGAAAAAATACATCGGCAACTTTATCAAAACCTATTATCGAAACACTTCTGCGCAAGCAATTAGGTTATGATGGTTTGGTAATTTCTGACGCGCTAAACATGCACAGCGTTTCTAAACTATATGAAACAAAAGGTGAACTGGAATGGGAAGCCTTCAACGCCGGAAACGATGTTTTATGTTTTGCTGAAAATGTTCCGGAAGGAATTGAAACCATTCTTAAAAATGCATCACCGGAACGTATCGAAGAAAGCTTTAACAGAATCATGAAAGCCAAAGAAAAAGTTGGAATTTTATTGGATAACAACTTTACTTCAGGAGAATTAGATTTCGAAAAAACATCAGCTTTAAATTTTGAAGTTGCGCAACATTCGATTACAAAAATAATCGATAACACAAATACTGAATTGGCTTTTGAAGCACAAAAAAACAGTCAATTAGCAAAACTGAGTTTATATAAAGGTATAGAGAATACTTTCTTTCAAACCTTAAATACAAAATTAGAATCTCCGGAATTTGCTTTCGAAAACTTAGAAGTTTCAGATATTAAAACAATTGCATCGAGTTTAGAAAATTTCGAAACTATTATTATTTCATTATTTGTTCCAAAAGCAAAACCAATGAACAATTTCGAAATCGACGACGAAGTTTTAGAATTGCTTTCGAACTTATTGCAAACTAAAAAATGCATCGTTTACGTTTTCGGAAATCCTTATGTATTGCCTATTATTCCTTATTTAACAAAGGCTTCAGGATTAATTCAGGTGTATCAGGATTTTAATGAGTTCCAAAAAAATGCAGGAATTCAATTTCTTGAAAATTTAACATGCAACGGAAAATTACCTGTAAATATTGACTTACAATAAGTTACAAAATCAAAACAACACACAATAGTCAAATACTATCAATCTATAAATATTTATAATCACTTCTTATTGTAAGAACATGTAGTTATACCCTACTTTTGCATCAGAAATAAATTTTTAACGTAAAACGAAAAATATGTCTTTAGTAGGAAAGAAATTCCCAAGTATTGCAGTAGATGCTATCTCAGAAATGGGTGATAATTTAAAAATCAACATCTTTGAAGAAGCAGTAAACAACAACAAAAAAGTATTATTGTTCTGGTACCCAAAAGATTTTACTTTTGTATGCCCAACTGAATTACACGCCTTTCAAGCTGCATTACCAGAATTTGAAAAAAGAAATACAATCGTAATTGGAGCTTCTTGCGATACAAACGAAGTACACTTTGCTTGGTTAAACACTCCAAAAAACAATGGTGGAATCGAAGGTGTAACTTACCCAATTTTGGCAGATACAAACCGTAACTTATCTAACATTTTAGGAATTTTAGATATCGACTCTACAGAATACAGCGAAGAAACTGATTCAGTAATCATCGAAGGTTCAAACGTAACTTACAGAGCTACTTACCTTATCGACGAAACTGGAAAAATCTTCCACGAAAGTGTAAACGATATGCCATTAGGTCGTAACGTAAACGAATACTTACGTATGGTTGATGCTTATACTCATATTCAGGAAAAAGGAGAAGTTTGTCCTGCAAACTGGGAAGCTGGAAAAGAAGCAATGAGCGCAGACAGAATCAGTACAGCTGAATACTTAAGCGCAAACTAAGAAATAGAATACCACATTTTTTTAAAATTCCAAATCCCAAATCCCAATTTGAGGATTTGGAGTTTTTCTCTCACAAGAATCCAATCACATTTCAAACCTTATTTTTTTAAGTTTCAATCATACGATTTGGAATTTGAAATTTATAAACTTGGAATTTCATTAAAAAAATAACCCTCAAATTTAAAAATTTTAGCTCCGATTTTGGAATTTGGAATTTTAAAAAATTTGGAATTTAAATTTAAAAGATATGTTAATCGACTTAAACGAAGATACGTTAGCAGATTTAGTTGCTAAAAACGAAAAAGTAGTAGTACAATATTCAGCTTCATGGTGTGGAAATTGCCGTATTATGAAACCAAAATTCAAAAAATTAGCAACAGAAAATGAAGCTATCACTTTTGTTTTGGTTGATGCAGAAAATTCTCCGGAATCAAGAAAATTAGCCAATGTAAGCAACCTGCCAACATTCGCTACTTTCGTAAACGGAAAATTAGTTGGAGAAACTCAAACCAACAAACAAGAAGTTTTAATCGACTTGGTAAACGCAATTGCTTAAATTTAGATTAGTTAGACTGGCTTAGATTTTTAGACTTCTTAGATGTTGTCTTAAATTTTAAAAAAGTCTAAGGAGTCTACGAATGTCTAAAAATCTAAGAAATCTAAACATGAAATTACCCGTAATAAAGCAATTGACCCAATTTATCGAAGAAAACGATCAGGATTATATCATTGAAACGATTGAAGTTCTGGAAGCAATGACTGAAATTCCGTCTTTAAAAGATGAAGAATTGGATGTAATTGGCGAACTAATATCTAATATGTATGGCGCGCTCGAAGTACACAAAATGGTAGTTCAGGGTACCGATAAAAAAGAAGCTTTAAATGCGTTTATGAAACGTGTTTTAGGTTCTATCGATAAATAAATCGACCTCTTTTTCAGAGAAAAAACAAAAAAACATGACGTAAGAAACGCTTTCATTCCAAGAGAGCGTTTTTTTTTGTTTGTAGTTTTCTGGTGCAGTTTGCAGTTTTCAGTCTCAGTTTTCAGTTTTCAGTTTACCTCTACTTTGTCACCCTGAGCGAAGTCGAACGGCGTGCCAATTGCAACGTGGGCTTCGACTTCGCTCAGCCTGACAAACTGGATCAATCTTAAAATCTAAAATCTACAATCTGAAATTTAAAATGATTTGGGCGAGCCACCATCCCGATAAAAGGGCAAATTTACTTTACGCTTATTCACCCTCTTATCGGGATGCTGTCGGGCTATCCGCGCTACTGCGGTAGCTAGCTTCTATCCCTCTCGCGGAAAAAAGAACAGAGAATTAAGGATGAAAGACTTCAACCATAGTTTTTTCAAAAAAAGCAACCACAAAGTATGTCATCCCGAGGAACGAGGGATCTCCGCAAGAAACTAACACAAAGTATTTCATAAATTGTCGAGCTACTAACGGAGATCCCTCGTTCCTCGGGATGACAAAAATGACCGCCAAAATCCGCTTAATCCGTATTATCTGCGTTCCATATTCATACAAAGAAAAATAGCATCATTTATAACATAAACGCACAAATTATTCGTTATCTTATAACTAGCTTAATTGTCATGACAACAGCTAACAAATACTTTTAGATTCAAATATTAATCCTTACTTTTGAACCTCATTAATTTAAACAAACATCATGGCTTCAATAACATTAGGAGGAAATCCGATACATACTTCAGGCGAATTACCAACAGTTGGTTCTCAACTAGCTGATTTCAAATTAGTACAAAACGATTTGTCTGTTGCTTCATTAAGTAATTTCGCAGGAAAAAAATTAGTTTTAAACATTTTTCCAAGTGTTGATACAGGAACTTGTGCAACATCTGTTAGAAAATTCAACGAAAGCGCAAGCGGTTTAGAAAACACAACTGTATTATGCATTTCAAGAGATTTACCATTTGCTCAAAAACGTTTTTGTGGAGCCGAAGGATTAGAAAATGTAGTAAACTTATCTGATTTTCAAGCTGGTGCTTTTGGTAAAGCAAACGGTTTAGAAATTGTTGACGGACCATTAGCAGGCTTACATTCAAGAGCGATTATTGTTGTTGATGAAAACGGAAAAATTACTCATACGGAACAAGTTGCTGAAATCGCAAATGAGCCAAATTACGAAGCAGCTTTAGCAGCACTATAATACCTATAAATGGAATTTCAAAAAGATAATACTTTTGTTACTGGCCGTTTAAAAAGCATGACATATGCATTTAACGGAGCTGTAAAATTGATTAAAACAGAACACAGCATAATGGTTCAATTCTCATTGGGAATTTTAATGACCATTGCAGGATTCTATTTTCATATTTCTCAAACCGAATGGCTTTGTCAAACCTTAGCCATAGGTTTAGTTTTAAGTGTTGAAGGATTGAATACAGCAGTCGAAAAAATTGCAGACTTTATTCATCCTAATTATCATGAACGAATCGGGTTTATTAAAGATATTGCTGCAGGAGCGGTATTTTTTGCCGCAATGACAGCAATTGCAATCGGTTTGATCATTTATATCCCAAAATTTATCTAGGCAACAGGAAACGCAAGAATGGCAAAAACAACAAAAAAAGAAACAGTAGACAAAAAAAACGCGCCAAAAACTGAGAATTTAAAATCTTGGAGACCGAACAAACAGCAACGTTTTGTTTTGGGTTGCCTTTTGGTACTATTTTCTATTGCACTATTAGTTGCATTTATCTCTTTTTACGTCAACGGACAATGGCAAACAGATCAAAGCGCCGTAAGTGAGCTTGGCGATCGCTCTGAGGTGGTACAAAACTGGCTCGGAAAATTTGGTGCTTATATGGCCGATTTGATTGTTTACAGAGGTTTTGGACTTGCTTCTTTTGTATTGGTTCGCTTATTTTTCTTAACCGGATTATTTCTGGCATTAGAAATGTCTACCAAAAGACTCAAAAGTATTTGGTTCTGGGATTTATTTGCCATCATTGTTGTTTCGGTTTTATTTGGATTTTTCGCCACGTCGGCACCTGAATTAGGCGGAACAATTGGGTATGAGCTGAATTTATTCCTTCAGGATTACATTGGCAAAACAGGTACTTTACTGACCTTGCTTTTTGGGTTAATCATTTACCTTATTTTTAAAATTAAATTATCTCCGGAGAAAATCCAGTCTTACTTTGATTCTACTAAAAAAGAATTCAAATCAGAACTGGGCTCCCTAAAACCACAACAGGCAGAAAGCGCTTATAATCTTGAAGAATTTGCAATTGAGGAAGATCCTGAATTAGATAACATTCATTTAAAAACAGAAGATACTCAGTTCGAAATCAACAAAGAAGCCTTAAAACCTACCATAAATCATTCATCAGAAATTGATTTGAATCCGGTTGTAAAACCACTTCAAATGGATATAAAACCAGCAACAGTTGCGCCTGTGGTTCACACAGAAGAATTTGTTGTTGAAAAACCGGAAGAAGAAGATATTATCGAAGAAAACCTGGCTTCCCGCCTTGTGGCTGATTTTGGATTATTCGATCCGACTTTAGATCTATCGAATTATAAATTTCCAACCATCGATTTATTAAAAGAATATTCTACGGGCGGAATTACGATAAACCAGGAAGAATTAGAAGAAAATAAAAACAAAATTGTAGACACGCTTCGTAACTACAAAATAGAAATTGCTCAGATTAAAGCAACCGTTGGTCCATCAGTAACTTTATACGAAATTGTACCGGAAGCTGGAATCAGAATCTCTAAAATTAAGAGTTTAGAGGATGATATTGCTTTGTCACTTTCGGCATTAGGAATTCGTATTATTGCGCCAATTCCAGGAAAAGGAACAATTGGTATCGAAGTTCCGAACAAGAACCCAACAATGGTTTCTATGAAAAGCGTTATTGGATCTGCGAAGTTCCAGGAAGCTGAAATGGAATTACCAATTGCTTTAGGAAAAACAATTTCGAACGAAACATTTGTTGTTGATTTAGCCAAAATGCCTCACTTATTGATGGCTGGAGCTACAGGACAAGGAAAATCCGTTGGATTGAATGCTGTTTTAACTTCACTTTTATACAAAAAACATCCTGCCGAAGTAAAATTCGTTTTGGTCGATCCTAAAAAAGTAGAGCTTACCTTATTCAATAAAATTGAAAGACATTATTTGGCCAAACTTCCAGATACTGAAGACGCTATTATTACCGACAATGCAAAAGTGGTGAATACTTTGAATTCGCTTTGTGTTGAAATGGATAATCGTTATTCGTTACTGAAAGATGCAATGGTGCGTAATATTAAAGAATACAACGAAAAATTCAGAGCCAGAAAACTAAACCCTGAAGCCGGACACAGATTCTTACCTTATATTATATTAGTTGTCGATGAGTTCGCCGATTTGATTATGACTGCCGGTAAAGAAGTCGAAATTCCGATTGCGCGTTTGGCACAGTTAGCGCGTGCTATTGGTATTCACTTGATTATTGCTACACAAAGACCGTCTGTAAACGTTATTACAGGTTTGATTAAAGCGAATTTCCCTGCGAGAATTGCTTTTAGGGTAACATCAAAAATTGACTCGAGAACGATTCTTGACACACAAGGAGCCGATCAGTTAATTGGTCGTGGAGATTTATTATATACCAACGGAAATGATGTGGTTCGTGTACAATGTGCCTTTATCGATACTCCTGAAGTAGAAAAAATTACGGATTTTATTGGTTCGCAAAAAGCTTATGCTACAGCTTATTTGCTTCCGGAGTTTGTTGGAGAAGAAACTGGCATTAATCTTGATATGGATATTTCCGAAAGAGACACCTTATTTAGAGAAGCTGCTGAGATTATTGTCAATGCGCAACAAGGTTCAGCTTCATTATTGCAAAGAAAATTAAAATTAGGTTACAACAGGGCCGGTCGTTTGATCGATCAGCTGGAAGCAGCAGGAATTGTTGGACCGTTTGAAGGCAGTAAAGCAAGAAGTGTGAACATATCTGACTTAAGTGCTCTTGATCAATTTTTTAATAATGAACAAAATTAATCCAATCATGAAAACAAAAATTCAGGAAATCCAAAACAATTCTATTACTAAGATGACTAAAAAGTGCTTTCAAATGGCAGTTATATTGCTTTTGAGCTTCACTTCTATTCAGGCTCAGGATAAAAAGGCCAAAGATTTATTGAACGAAGTAACTGCCAAAATAAAGAGTTACGACAATATTGTTATTGATTTTAAATATTCTTTGAATAACGCCAAAGAAAACATCAACCAGGACAGCAAAGGAAACGTAACCATGAAAGGCAATCAATATGTATTGAACTTTATGGGTGTTACCAAAATATTTGACGGTCAAAAAACATACACAATTGTTCCTGAAGACGAAGAAGTTACGGTTTCTAAAGTAAACGAAAAAGACGATGCTGCCATTACGCCTTCAAAAATGCTTACGTTTTTTAATTCCGGATACAAATACAATATGGATATTGTACAAAATGTAAAAGGAAGAAAAATTCAATACATTAAATTAGCGCCTACAAGTGCAAAAGATCAAAGAAAAGAAATCCTTTTAGGTATTGATGTTCAGACTAAACACATCTACAATTTAATCGAAACTGGTAAAAATGGAACAAAAACCACTTTAACCGTTAATTCTTTTAAAACCAATCAGCCTTTATCAAAAAATCAATTTACATTTGTAGCGAGCAAATATCCAAAATACTACATCAATAAATTAGATTAATTACAAGGTTGAAAATTTTAGACAAATACTTACTAAAAACATTCCTGATTACATTTACTACGGTATTTGTAATCCTTTTTTTTATATTCATACTTCAAACCGTCTGGCTCTTTATATCTGAACTTGCAGGTAAAGATCTGGATTTGATTTTGGTTGTAAAATTCCTGTTGTTCTCGATGCCGCGAATCATTCCGCTGGTTTTACCACTATCGGTTTTATTGGCTTCGATTATGACTTTTGGAAATTTAGCCGAGAACTATGAGTTTGCTGCTATGAAATCTTCCGGGATATCGCTTCAGAGAGCGATGAGAAGTTTAATTATCTTTATTTTTGTTTTAAGTATTGTTGCTTTTTGGTTTGCCAACAATGTGATTCCTTTTGCGGAATATAAATTTATGAATTTCCGAAAAAATATCGCCCAAGCTAAGCCCGCAATGGCTATTGCCGAAGGCCAGTTTAGCGATGTTGGTTTTTATAATATAAAAGTGAATAAAAAATCAGGTGAAAACGGAAATATTTTAACCGGTGTTACTATTCATGAAAAACCTAATAACGTTGGTGAAAACAAAACCGTTATTAAGGCAAAAGACGGTAAACTAATAAGTAACGAAAAGTCCAGTATCTTGAAACTGGTTTTGAATGACGGCTATTACTATCAGGATGTTACGCCTACAAAATATGAAGATCGTGCTAAATTACCTTTTGTAAAAGCAGCTTTTAAAAAGCAGGTCATCAATATTGACTTATCTGAACTAAATAAAGTCGACGAAGACAAAGAAAGTGTTGGTAGCACAAACGCAATGCTTAACGTAAACGAATTACGCTATACTCTGGATTCTTTGAATAAGAATCTGGACAATGAGATTCTTTCTTTCTCAGAGAATATCAACCAGCGCGTTGGTATTCGAAAAGCTCCAATTGCCATTAAGGCCGATAAAAAGAAAAAGCCATTACCTAACGATCTTTTGTCTTTATATACCACTAAACAAAAATCAGATGTCCTGAAAATGGCCGGCAGTAACGTGACCAGTAACATCTACTCGATCGAAACTACCCAAAAAGATCTAAAAGACAAACAACGCGACATCAACAAACACTTAACGGCTTTATACGAGAAGTTTGTAATTGCTTTTGCGTGCTTTTTAATGTTTTTTATTGGGGCTCCATTAGGCGCTATTATCCGAAAAGGCGGACTTGGTTTACCTATAGTATTCGCCGTTTTAATTTTTATTACTTTCCACTTTATCAATACTTTTGGAAAAAGACTCTCGCAGGAAGGCGGAATGTCTCCGTTTATGGGGTCATGGATGTCTTCTTTTGTACTATCGCCATTGGCCATATTATTGACGTATCGTGCTACAAACGACAACGGATTAATCAACTTTGATGCGATTACAACTCCAATTTCACAACTATTTCAAAAAATTTCCGAGCGGTTTTTTCCTGCTCAAAATCAAAAATAATTATGTCAACAACAAAAATACAACTGAATACCATTGAAGAAGCTATAGAAGATATTCGTCAAGGTAAAGTAATCATTGTAGTCGATGATGAAGATCGTGAAAACGAAGGTGATTTTTTGGCTGCAGCCGAAAAAGTAACACCGGAAATGATCAATTTTATGGCTACTCACGGACGTGGATTAATCTGTGCTCCTTTAACTGAAAGCCGTTGTAAGGAATTGGATTTAAGACCAATGGTTACCAATAATACAGATCATATGGAAACTGCCTTTACGGTTTCGGTAGATTTAAAAGGACATGGAGTAACAACAGGAATTTCTGCTGCTGACAGATCTAAAACAGTTTTGGCATTAACAGATGCAAATGTAAAACCTCACGAATTAGCAAGACCCGGACACATTTTTCCTTTGGTAGCAAAACAAGGTGGTGTATTAAGAAGAACTGGTCACACAGAAGCTGCTATTGATTTTGCAAGATTGGCCGGATTTAAATCTGCTGGTGTAATTTGCGAAATTCTAAATGAAGACGGAACGATGTCGCGCTTGCCTGAATTGGTAAAAGTGGCTAAGAAATTTGATTTAAAATTAGTTTCGATTGAGGATTTAGTTGCCTACAGAATGCAACACGATAGCCTTATCGTTAAAAAAGAAGATTTTGATATCGAAACCCGTTTTGGAACTTTTAGACTAAGAGCTTACGAACAAACAACAAATAAACAAATTCATATTGCTTTAACAAAAGGAACCTGGAATCTTGGAGAACCTATCTTAACCAGAATTCACTCTTCGCAGGTAAATAATGATTTATTAGGAACTTTAACAAACAATGCTGAACAACAACTAGACGGTATGTTTAAAGTTATTAATGAAAACGGAAAAGGAGCTGTAATCTTTATTAATCAGGATATGCAGGCAGTAAACTTATTAAGTCGTATCTCTGAACTTAAGGCTTTACAGGCAGAAGGAACGATGAAAGCACCAAAAGTAGTCATTGACAGCAAAGATTACGGGATTGGAGCTCAGATTCTGCATGATATTGATATTTCTAAAATTAGGCTGGTATCAAACACAGAGCAAACAAAACGAGTAGGAATGATTGGATATGGTCTTGAGATCACAGAATACGTAAGCTACTAATATGGGGACATTAGAAGAAAGAATTAAGAAATCTGAGACGCATATATTCAAAGCGGTTTTCCCGAGTACAACGAACCATTATGACACGTTATTTGGAGGAACTGCACTTCATCTTATGGACGAAGTAGCTTTTATCTGTGCCACGCGTTTTAGCCGTAAAAAAGTAGTTACGATATCTACAGGCCAAATTGACTTTAAAAAAGCAATTCCGGCAGGAACTTTAATCGAGTTAGTGGCAAAAGTGGATAGCGTAGGAAGAACCAGCTGCAAAATTCACGTTGATATTTTCATGGAACAAATGTATTCAGAACTTCGCGAAACGGTAGTTTCAGGAACTTTTTCGTTTGTTGCAGTAGATGAAAACAAAAAACCAACTCCAATTTTAGACGACTTAGACTAATTTTTTCGAAAATCTTTTTTACAGAAATACTGATAATTAGACACTTAAAAATTAAGTAAAAAAAAGCACTAAAAAAGTTTTTATAATCGGAAAAGCGCACTATATTTGCACTCGCAATCAGCAAATGATCGCGACATACTGGAGAAATGGCAGAGCGGTCGAATGCGGCAGTCTTGAAAACTGTTGACTGTAACAGGTCCGGGGGTTCGAATCCCTCTTTCTCCGCCAGTATTTAAAACCCTTAACAATCGTTAAGGGTTTTCTTTTTTTATTATATATTATTTTCTTTGTAAATAGTTCTGAAAAATTTTTTACAATCGAAAAAACCACTTATATTTGCACTCGCAATCAGCAGATAATCGCAACATACTGGAGAAATGGCAGAGCGGTCGAATGCGGCAGTCTTGAAAACTGTTGACTGTAACAGGTCCGGGGGTTCGAATCCCTCTTTCTCCGCCAGTATTTAAAACCCTTAACAATCGTTAAGGGTTTTTCTTTTTTTACTCTTATTTGTATTTAAAAAAATACATAACCTAAAGGTCGATCAGGCGTTTTTTCAATTTCTCGAATTCCTCGCCAGTAATAGCTCCTCTATCTCTTAGATCAACCAACCGTTGTAATTCGATTCCTAAATCACTTTTTTGTATTTGATTTACATTTATAAGATTTCGGTTTTTTTTGTATTCCTGAATGTATAAATTCAATGTCTCCGAAAAAATTACCGCCTTAGCAAGATAAGTTTCCTGTATTTGGGAAGTTACACCTTCTGTTCTCCTGATCCTTATATGTCCGAAGTTCAAATAATGTCCTAAAAAATTACTGTAAACAATAGAATCATACAAATCAAATATTGGAATTTGTATTTGTGTCTTATTCCAAGGAAAAATTCCTCTAACAACCCAAAGTTCATTACCATTAAAAATCCAGGTAACACTAGAAAGATACACTAGCTTTAACATCTTTTTAACTGCAATTATAACCCCAAAAATCAGAACAACAATCGAGAACCACCTTGTTTTAATTCCAAATGAGATATAAATAAAAAACAGGGCCAAAATGAATATTATTACCGGTTTTACATATACAACCCAGTGCTTTTTTATTGCTACATTAATTTTATCTCATTCTACCATATTCAAAGTCTTAAATATCATTAAACTAAACATTGCTTTTAACAACAGAAACAAACTAAAGTTTTATCATAGTAACTAAAAAATTTCCCAAACAAGTCATACTCACTAATAAATAAAGATAATAAAAAACTAAACGACTGATTAACAAGATATTTAAACAAGACAGATTAACCTTATCATTTATCCTTTTTATCTTTTAAAATTTTACCCTCTTTGGTAAATTCCAAATCGATATTGTTTGTTAAATCGACGTCAAGATCCTTGTGCCCATAATCGATATGAGTTATTTTTTCATTTGGATGATTTTTTGCTACATAATCTTTTACAGATAAAGGAATAAATCCAGTTGGAATTGGTTTTTTACCTCCATCAACTTCACGATACGAACCATCTTTCCAAAACTCTATTTCTGTTCCGTCCTTTAGCTTCACTTCATATCCTTTTTCACCATGTTCAGCATCTTTTTTCACAACATCTATTGCGCTATTGCTAAAGTATTTCTTCAAAAACTCCTGCGCAGGTTTTGGTAATTCAGTAATTTCAATCTTCTTCTGTGCATTAGCCGATAATGTAACACCAAGCACTAGTAAGGCAATTATGATTATCTTTTTCATGATATTAGTATTTAAAATTTGTAATTTTCTCTCACTAATTTACAACAAGCAAAAATACATTCAAATCAATTTAAGAAACCTTTATTATTTCAAAAATAAGATTTCTTATATTGTAACTCATTACAATTAAAAAAGTTATGACAAATTCTATTACAATAAAAGTAGCTACCATTAATGATTTAGATGGAATAATAAAACCACAAACCGCCAATCAAACTTCTCAGGGCGGGACATTATCCGGAGGATTAACAGCACATCAAATTCAGGAAATGATGACTGATATGCCTCAAATAATAGCCGTTATTAACAATGAAATTGTCGGTTTTTTATTGACAACATCACAAACCGTAAACAATAATCGTAAAGTTCCCATTGTTGATGCCATGTCAGCATCGTATACAGGTTCTCCAGATTCCTATGTTTACGGACCAATTTGCGTGAGCCAAAATCAACGCGGTAAGGGATTGGCGCAACTTATGTTTCAGAAAATCTTAAAATTAGAGCCTAACCGGGAAGGAATTTTATTTATTAAAAGTGATAATCTCGCATCCATAAAAGCACATGAAAAAATGGGAATACATAAAGTAAGTAACTTCCATTTTAATAATGCTGACTTTGATGTATATGCGTATTTGTTTCCTTCAAGAGAAGATAATTAACCACTCAGACTTAATATCAAATTTTTATAAATAACCTTAAATAAAAAACATATGCGTTATCTAACTATTCTGATTATCACCTTTCTAATCGTTTCCTGTAAAAACGAAACCAAATCTATAGCACTTTCCAGCTATTTCACATATCAGGAAGGTAACGATGTAGAATCGGCAGGCGTGAAAATGATTCCAATAAAAACTCCCGTAGGAGAATTTAAAGTCTGGACAAAACGCTTCGGTAATAATCCTAAAATTAAAATACTTTTATTACACGGAGGTCCAGCAATGACTCACGAGTATATGGAGTGTTTCGAAACTTTCTTTCAAAGGGAAGGATTTGAATTTTATGAATATGATCAACTGGGATCTTATTATAGTGATCAGCCAAAAGACAGCAGTTTATGGACAACCGAACGTTTTGTAGAAGAAGTCGAGCAAGTACGTAAAGCCATCGGAGCCAATAAAGATAATTTTTACATTTTAGGCAACTCCTGGGGCGGAATTCTTGCCATGGAATATGCACTAAAATACCAACAAAATATGAAAGGGTTATTGGTTTCAAACATGATGGCTAGCGCACCTGATTATGGAAAATATGCTGACGAAGTATTAGCCAAACAAATGAAACCAGAAGTTTTAGCAGAAATTAGAGCGCTTGAAGCCAAAAAAGACTTTAGTAATCCGCGTTATATGGAATTACTCATTCCGAATTATTATCAACAGCATTTATGTCGCTTAAAAGAATGGCCAGACGGATTAAACCGCGCCAGTAAGCATATCAATAATGAAATTTATACCATAATGCAAGGTCCGAGCGAATTTGGCATCAGTGGTCGCTTAGCCAAGTGGGATATTAAAAACCGTTTACACGAAATTACCATTCCCACCCTAATGATCGGTGCCAAATACGACACCATGGATCCAAAAGCAATGGAAGAACAAAGTAAACTGGTCCAAAAAGGTCGTTATTTATACTGCCCAAACGGAAGTCATCTCGCTATGTGGGACGATCAAAAAGTTTTTATGAGTGGTGTAATTCAATTTATAAATGATTTTAATTCAGAAAAAATCTAATTTCTCATATAACCATCATAATATAAATTTAGATTAAAGTAAGCAATACAAATAATTTGTGCGTTTCTCCGCCGCGTCGGACCGGGCTGTCCGCTAAATCTTTTGTGAAAGAGGTTATGTATTGGCTTCGCCAGAAGTCTGGTGTTCGCAAAAGGATACCACTCCCATCCCTAACGCCACCTTTGAGTAAAGAGAAATATAATTTTTCAGAAGAAATTCCAATTTATAAAATCCCCAATTCCAAAATACTACGTGTATTCCCTTTGTTCAGGTAATCTATAACTTTTTGCAAACATAGCCAATGGTTTCAACCATTGGGATACAGCGTACCATCACGATACATTTTCCAAAGGTTGAAACCTTTGACTATCTGTAAAATATCAACAAGAACTTTTAAGAAGATTTCTTTTTACTGAGATTGTCTAATCTTTTTACCTAATCCCTAAATTTTGCACCTGATACCATAACTGCACAGCTTTGCGAACTTAGCAATCTACAAAAATCCAAAAAACGGATCAAGACATATTGTTGTGGGGAAATATTAAAATCTAGATATTTGTATTTTAAAAATAAATAGAAATGCAGGATTCTTTTATCGAGCTTCTCAAGTTATTGTTACCAGAAATAATAGTGGATTATTTTGAACTTACCTCTTATGAAAAGGGAGATGAGATCCTTCATTTGTACTTGAAAGAAATCAATTCGATCCCAAAAGAATACAGAGAATCGAAATTAAGCTCAAAAGGATTCTTCGAAGAGATAACGGTTCAGGATTTTCCTATCCGTGGACATCAGGTCTATCTTCATATCACTCGCAGAAGATGGCTTAATGAAGATACTGGAAAGATCGTTTTTAGAGATTGGAATTTAGTAGCAGACGGAACTCGTGTAACCCAGGAGTTTGCGTCTTTTTTAAAAGAAATCAATAGATTCCAGTCCAAATGATTGTAATACTATTGCCTGTTTCTACGGAGTTTCAGGTAGAAATCTACAGTGTCAATACAAAGATTTCTTAAGTGATTTTAAAGCCTGGGATCAAAAATCGCATGCTAAAAAATGGCTTCTTTTTCCAAAAAATATTGGAAAACGCTTATCAATAGACGAAACTTCTCTTTCGAATGGTGAACTCTATACTATTTTAACCAACAAATCCGGCAAAGGCAGAAAAGGAACTATAGTAGCAATGGTGGCAGGAACTAAAGCGGAAGCAGTTATTTCGGTTATTGAAAAAATCCCGCTTAAAGAACGAAATCTAGTTAAAGAAATTACTTTGGATATGGCCGGTAATATGGGATTAATTGCAAAGAAATGTTTTACTAATGCAACCCGCGTCACAGATCGCTTTCATGTTCAAAAGTTAGCGACAGAAGCACTGCAGGAAATCAGAATAAAATACCGATGGCAAGCTATAGATCTGGAAAATGAAGCAACGGAAAGAGCCAAGAAGTCAAATGTGAATTTTGAACCCAAAATACTCTCTAACGGAGACACTCTTAAACAGTTACTTGCCAGAAGTCGATACTTCTTATATAAAACCAAGTTGAAATGGACTAAAAACCAATTAGAACGTGCTACGTTATTATTTGAATTGTATCCTGATATTCAAAAAGGATACAATCTAACTCAAGAGCTTCGTGGAATCTTTGAGAATACAAAAGATAAAATCATAGGCTTTGCCAAACTAGCCAAATGGCACGAAAAAGTAAATCAATCTGGGTTTAAGTCTTTCAGTACAATATCCCGAACAATTATAAATCACTATCAAACGATATTGAATTATTTTGACAACAGAAGTACTAATGCGTCTGCAGAATCTTTCAATGCTAAAATAAAAGCTTTTAGATCCCAATTCAGAGGTGTTAGAAATGTAGAATTCTTCCTCTTTAGACTAACCAATATTTATGCTTAATTTTTGCTGCTCCACAGGTTTTCGTCTTGATCCCAAAAAACCCTTGCGTTCCTTGCGGTTAAACCAAACTAGGAACTAATCCCAAACAAAAAACCCCGTTTCATTAGAAACAGGGTTTTCAAAAGAAAGGCGACGACATACTCTCCCACATAACTGCAGTACCATCTGCGCAGGCGGGCTTAACTACTCTGTTCGGGATGGG